>NZ_JBEZFW010000013.1:0-355570 GCF_040649695.1 Nonomuraea sp. NPDC048901
CGGGCCGGTGGAACGAGCCGACGAGATCACCGTCCAGCAGCTGATCCAGCACACCTCCGGCATCCCCGACTGGTGGTCGCGGAGCGGCTCGACCGAACCGGCGTTCGACGTCTTCGACTTCACCACCTACTACCGGCCCATCGACATCGTGGAGACGACGCGCGGCTTGCCGCGCACCGGCGAGCCGGGTGAGAAGTTCACCTACTCCAACACCAACTACACCCTCATCGGCATGATCATCGAAAAGGTGACCGGGCACACCCTGGCCGACGAACTCGACCGGCGCCTGTTCCGCCCGCTCGGCATGACCCGGACCTACGCGCTCACCAAGCCCCCGGAGGGCATCAAGGGCCCGCACGGGCACGGCTATCACGCTGACTCCACCGGCGCCCTGCGCGACATGCACCACGCCAACGCCAGCTGGGGCTTCGGTGCCGGCAATGTCTCGACTTCGTGCAGCGGTACGGGCCGATGCGGCCCGTACCGCTGCACGGCACCCGAGGTCAGGGTGTGGGGGTGTCGGCGTTGTACTGGCCGGCCTGCAACGCCCACAGCTCGGCGTATTCGCCCGCCAATTCAAGGAGCTCCTGGTGGGTGCCGTTTTCGGTGATCACGCCGTCCTGCAAGACGAGGATCCGGTCGGCGTGCTGCACCGAATGCAGGCGGTGGGTGATGAGGACGACGGTGCGGCCGCCCGCCAGTGCCCGCACCCCGGCGAACGTCGCGGCCTCGGCGCGGGGATCGAGGGCGGCGGTGGGCTCATCGAGCACCAGGAGCGGCGCGTCGCGGAAGTAGGCGCGGGTGAGGGCGATGCGCTGCCACTGCCCGCCGGACAGGTTGACCCCGCCTTGAAACTCGGGCGCCAACAGGGTGTCCCAGCCGTCTTTCAGCCCTTCGATGAGGTCGACCGCGCCGGCCGATGCGGCTGCTCGGGTGAGGGCCTCGGCCGTCGGATCGGTCTCATAGCGGCCGATCGCGACGTTGGAGCGGACGGTGAAGGGCCAGCGTTCGAAGCCCTGCGACAGCAGGGCCACGCTGTCGAAGGCGCGGTCGCGGTCGAGGTGGGCGGTGTCGACGCCGTCCCAGGTGACCGACCCTTCCTCGGGCAGGTACAGGCCGGTGAGGAGTTTGGCCAAGGTGGTCTTCCCGGACCCGTTGTGGCCGACCAGGGCGACCACTTCGCCGCGACCGATCGTGAGGTTCACCCCGTTGAGGGCGGGCTTGTCGGCGTTGACGTAGCTGAAGCGCAGGTCTCGGACCTCGATCCGTTCCGGGCCGGTCGCCGGGGTGACGGTCCCTCCGGCGGGGATGGCCAGCTCCTGGGCCTGTCGGCAGGCATCCCTCCAGTCCGCGGTGTACAGGCCGTACTCGTGCATGTAGGCCAGCGAGCTGACCACGCTCCCGAGCTGGTTGGTGCCCGTGCGGATGGCCAGGACGGCGGTACCGGCGGCGGCCAGCGCCATCCGGCCGGTGGCCAGCAGCCAGCCGAGCAGCACGTAGGTCGCCGCTGTCGTCAGCCCGCTGAGAGCGCCCGCGACCAGATCGGCTTTGGCGTCGGCGCGGGCCAGACGCGCCTGCTCAACCGCCGAGTGGGTCGCGAGCCGGTCGTAGTGGCCCAGCAGGAAGTCCCCAGCGGCGTGAGCACGGATCTCCTCAGCCGGATCTTTGCTGGTCAACAGGCTGGTGAGGCTGGCTTGCTGCCGCATGTGCGACAGCCATGTCAGCCGGGACTCGTTGCGCATCCGGGTGGCGCGGACGGCGGCCCAGCCCCGGGGAACAACGATGAGAGGCAGAAGCGGGAGCAGCAGGGGGTGCAGCACCCCCAGGACGCCGGCGGCCGCGATGATGCCCATCACCGCGGTGACGGTCTTGATGAGCTGCTCGATCACCAGGTCGATCCACCCGGCCCCGTACTGCGCGGCATCCAACAGATCGTGGAAGTCGGCGCGTTGGAAGTGCAGGAGCTCCACCCGGGCGGACCTGGCCAGCAGTTCGGTGTAGGCCAGGTGTTCCACCTTGGGCTGGAGGCGGCCGGACATGGCGTTGGACCAGGCGGTCATCACCGCGATGGCGATGCCCGAGATGCCGACCAGCGCGAGCGCGGGCAGCGCGGCCGCGATCCGGTCCGGGGTCGGTCCCGCGGTCAGGAGTTGCTGCAGGACGCTGTTGGTGGCCAGGAGCCCGCCCGCTGTGGCGGCCCCGACCAGGAGCTGGCAGCCGGTGACGATGATCAGGGCGTTGCGGTCGGCTCGCCAGCTCAGCTTGAGGCAGATGCCGACCAGCTCGGGCAGACGGCGCATCATCCGGCCGAACCCGGCCGTCCTGTCCCCTTCGTGGCGGGCCCAGCCCATGGTGTAGCGGATACCGCTCCCAAACAGTGGATCGGGCGCGCCGACCTGCGCGTCACCCTCCTTCGGGGTGTCGTGCTGCGAGGTGTCTTCTGCCTCAGGGGGGTTGGTCCTGGCACTCACTGACGAGCTCCGTTCAGTCGGGGGATGGACTCGCGGCGGGCGCTCGACGACAGGCCCGTCTTCGGTGCAGGTGAGGTCGTGGGCAGGCTCCTCCCGTTGCGTGATCAGTGATGCTTGGCAGGGCGGTGCGCCGTGGGCGTGCGGGTGCGCCGGTCCGTGTCGGGGCGGACCCGGTTGGCGTAGATGTCAGTGACCGTCCGGTCGGGTCCGGGCAGGCCGATGGCGTGCGTGTCGAAGGCGACCATGTTGGTGAGGATGTCCAGGACGGGGCGCGGTTCGGCGCGCGGCGGGCTTAGAAGATCACAGCCGCAGGCGAGGCAGTACCGCAGACCGCGTCGAACAGGACGGCGTCGGGGATCGCGTGCTCGGCGTCGGCCAGCACGACCGTGACCCGGCCTCCGTACCCGGTCGCATCCAGCAGCCTGGCCGCCCGGTCGGTCACCTCAGAGAAGATGTCGACACTGACCACCCGGCCGGCTGTGCCCACGAGCTCGGCGATGAGCGCGGCGTAGCACGCTCATGCCCGGCCGCAGGTCGGCGTGCTGCAGCATCAAGGCCTGGATCTGCGGGGCGGAGACCGAACTGATCGCGTTGCCGTGCTCATCCCACTTGGTGCGCACCGCCTCGTAGGGGGCGTAGGCCTGCTCAAGGGTCGCCGCGGGGGTGAACTCGTGCCGGGGCACCGTCCGCATCGCCGCTTCGACCCGCGCCTGGGTGATGGTGCCATCGGCCACGAGCGCGTCGACGAGCTGGTCACGCCACTCGTCCGGGGAAGCAGCGGCGGTGCTGGTGCTCACATCGGTCACGAGGAGTCCCTTCTCGGCGCAGCGCCAGACAACCCCAGGGCGGGGCGGCGGCGCACAGCCCGCACCCGACGGGCCGCGTGCATAGTCCTACCGGAGCGGCAGCCGCCGCGCCCGCACATCCGCGCTACACGACCGTGTCTGCCAAGGCGTCACCTTCATCCCCTCACGGCCTGGACGGGGGATCCAGCGCCGCCCCTGCCCAGGGTGCCGCGCGTAGGCGCGGATGCGTGCCCTGTCCTGCGGAAATGCGCTCTTCGAGTCGTGGTTCAAGAGGGTCCACGTTGCTTCCTGCCGGCTCTCCCCCACCGGGAGTCAGCGCAGGGATACCGGCGCGGCGCGCCGCCGCCGTCGCCGACTACGAGCAGGTGGGGCACGGGTACGCGGTCACGGCGCTCCTCCACACCCCGGACGGCCCCGACCCGCTCCTGTTCACCCGCAACCGCGCCGTCGAGCTGCCCCGCTCACCACCGAGCAGTGGGTCACCCTCGCCTCCGGCGCCGAGGACGCCCTGGAGGCGCTGATCGCCCTGCTCGGCGAGCGTCCGTCCGCACCGCCGCTGGGTCACATCGCCCGCGCTGCGAGGCTCCTGGCCGACCGCCTGCCCAAGGACCACCCCGCCCGTACGACCGCCGCCGCCCGCCTGCTTGACCTGCACGAACACGTCATCAGCCCGGACACGACCCTGCCCATCGCCGCCGGGGTCACCTCGGTCACCGCCCTGGAACGAGCCGCCGGAGCGACCGCCGCCCACCTCCCAGAGAGCAGGCTCGCCATCGGCGAAGCCCTCACCCTGGACCCCGCCGGAGACGGCTACCGCGTCCACCTCCGCCCGTCCCGCTGGTCCGACCTGGACGCGCTGACCCCGGCCCTCCGCCGCGGCGGCGCCACCGATGTCGCCCTGGTCATGAAGGACCTGCGCTTCCTCCGTTCGTCCGAGCCACTGCAGGCCGCGGCCCGGCTGGAGGCTCTGAGGTCAGCCAACCCTTCAGCGGCGAGCTCCGCATGTGCCGTCCGCGTTGGTGCCAGGTCTGGTCAGTGCGCAGGTCTCCCTGCCGCCTTGCTGGATTAGGCGCAGGATGCGGAACTCGGCAGGAGGCTCACACTCAAGCCCACATCAACGATCAGGCGGCCGCTGCGTACGTTATAGCCGTACATCGTGACGGCCTTCGCTTTACCAGCTATTGACCCTGACCTAGGCAAACTCAGCATCCCCCGCGTCGGTCGAACCGTTGGGGAGCGTCATGGCCACACTGCGCGCTGCCGGCCCCATGCTGGCACTCGCCATCGACCACCTGCCCGAACCGGCCAGTCGCCACGGAGGGTGTCTTTTACGAGCCGAAATATGACGGGTATCGCGCGTTGGCCAGGATCGACAACGACGGCGGCGTACAACTGCAATTGCGGCACGGCACCCGGCTCAACGAGATGTTCCCTGAACTCGCTTTCGCCCTATGGGAGCACCTCCCGAAACGGACAATCGTCGAGGGGGAGATCGTCCGTTGGAGCGAGGCGGGCAGGCTCGACTTCGAAGCGTTGCAGCGTCGCGTGGGCGGCGGCCAGCGTTATCTTTGGTGACTCTCAGTCGTGCGCGGCTACTTGACGCACAGTATCTGGGAGTCCATACGGCATGTTGGGCAGGTCAGGTGCGGCCGAGCGGCACTACCGGGCCGAACGAGCCGCAGCCGCCGAGGTCACCAGCGAGCGGCAGCGCCGGCCAACGCCACACCGCATGGGCCTGGTGATCGACATGTTCGGTAACATATGGTAACGATTCGGTGACATATAGTACCCGGCGGGCGTGCACCAGCCTCAAAGCCGCGAACAGATACGGAGATCTCCATGCGGGCAGCAACCACACGAACCAACTCCCGATCCAGACGGCCGATCACCGTCAGCGCGGCCGTCGGCAGCGCACTGTTGACGGCCCTCATGGCCGCACCGGCCTACGCCGGCGAAACGCCGAACGTCCCCGGCAAAGCCCGCGCATCCACGGCCACCGTAGCCTCCCAATCGGGAGGCCAGGAATGGATCCAGACCGATCCGCTCACCTTCAGCCACACTCTCACCGGCGCCGACCGCGTCTACGAGCAAATCTCCGAGGTCCCGGCACTCACGATTCCCTTTCCCGGCGTGTGGGAGTTCTCCTATCACGCCCGCCCGGTCGTTCAACCCACGACGAGCGGGGCGATGTACATCCGCACAGCGTTGTTCAAGAACGGCACGCGTATCCCCGGAAGTGAGGCCGTGACCGGCCTCACTGGCCCGAATCAGATAATTCAGGCCACCGCCGGACAGACGTTCACGCACACCTTCGCCGCCGGGGACGTCGTGACGCTCCACGCGGCCCGCATCCATCCTCAGGCTGGCGCGGCCTCCATCGCTAGCAACGAAGACGGACGCACCACAGTCACGGCGCACTGGGTGAGCCCAACCTGAGCCGAACCAAAGCAACTCCCGCATTGAGGTGATCTCGCGCCGTCGGGGAAGCCGTGGCCTCGTTGCCCGCCACGGCACCACACGCGGTCCGGCTGGCCACCGACGGCCGCAGCGGGGAGACCGGGAACGACGGACGGCCATCGTTCCCGGATCTCGTCGACGTTCCCGCCTCGGCGCTCTCGTCGGCGTCACTCGAACCGGTGAACAAACGTTCCTGCTCCCGACGGACACGTCGGAGTGCAGTGACGCGCTCTTAGACCCCGAGGCGCTCTCCGCATGCCTGGTTCTTCTTTGGGTCCGGGCGGAGCTCGGTCAACTTGGCCTACGTGAAAGAAGAGATCATCATCCTCTGACCTGCTGGAAGGGTCCTACAACCCCAGATAAGGTGGGCGCCCGCCACCTGTCGACACTGGAGCCCTGCCGCTACGTGATCTTCGAACTGCTGGAGATCGACAGCGTCGACGTCCGCACTCAACCCCTGGCCGAGCGCCGCAAGCACCTGGAGAAGTTGTTCGCTGGCATCCCGGCCGCGTGCCCGCTTGCCCTGTCCATGCAGACGAGCGACCCCGGCGAGGCCAGACCGTGGTTCACGTCCCTGGCCGGGCACGGCATCGAGGGCCTGATGATCAAGCCTGCCGGTGAGCCGTATCAGCCGGGCGCCCGGAACTGGTGGAAGTACAAGTCCAGGACCACCACCGAAGCGATCACCGGAGGGGTGACCGGCAGCCTGGCCCGGCCCTCAGGGCTTGTGCTGGGCCGCTATCCCCCTAAGGGAGGACATCTGCGGGTCGTCGGCCGGACTACCCGGCTGGGCCACGACCTGGCCGCCGAGGTGGCGGCGTATCTTCGCCCGGCCGCCGCGGCTGACCATCCGTGGCCCGAGCAGCTGCCCGCCGGGTGGGCGAGCGGCCTACACGGCAAAGGCGACCCCGTGACCTACAGGCGGATCGTGCCGGAGCTGGTGGTCGAGGTGCTGGTCGACGTCGCCCGCGAGCGCGGCCGGTGGCGGCACCCGATGCGCTGCCTGCGTCTGCGGCTGGACCTGTCCCCGGACGCTGTACCGCGCGGTACCAGGCCGGACGGCGGCCTGACGGCCACGCCGACGCAAGATGGGCTCCCGGTCAAATTTTGTCTTGAGCCCCGGCACCGATTGATCTTGCTCTCCCGCCTGCAGGAGTGAGACGACTTAGGTCAGCAGCCGGCGACTCCGGCATCGCCCGGCCAAACCACAGCTCCAGCGCACGCGATGGCCTGGACCGTGAGGCGCAATCACGGGCCGCCAAGAACGAGGGTGACGCCGCTGCCTGAGCGGGCGAGGTTGGACGAACGGCAGAGTTCGGTCCCCGCCGTACACGCTGAGGCCGTTCGATGCCCGGTGGTTCATGCCGGGCCTGGTCGCGGAGGCGCCCACGGCGGTCGACTGCTTCCTGTTCGAGAACGAGGACGGCACCGATTGGCGCATCCTGATGTGGGACGTGCTGGCCACCGGCTACGACCAGCGCAGCACCGTGGCGATCCCTTGCGCACGAGCACCTCCAAGGAGGTGTGGTCGAGGATCGCGATCCCGCCGGGCCCGTCGTTGCCGTCGGCGCCGCCGAGCGCCGACAGGTAGATCCCGCCGGGCCCGCAGTGCACGGTGTGGGGCCGGGAGTAGCCGGCCCGTTTGGCCAGTTCGTCGGCCTCGATGACCTTGACCAGTTCCGGGCTGAGGCGGTCCTTGGTGTCGAAGACGTGGATGCGTGAGGAGCGCAGTCCGGGCACGATGAGGTAGCGGCGTTCGACATGCGGGTGCGGGGCGCTGGGGCACAGGGCGGTGCTGCAGGCGTTCCAGCCGAAGTGGTGCAGCTCGTCGCCGGTGTTGGGCAGGTCGCTCCAGCCCACCACCTGGCCATAGTGCGGCGAGGCGGTATCGGTGTCGAGTACGGCCAGCGCGTCCGGCCTGGTCGCCGACCGGTCGAAGGCGACGACATAGGCCAGTTTCTCGGCGGGTGCGCCGGCCGCGTCCCTGGGCGAAGGATAGAACGTGGGGTCCGGGGTCCAGAGGCTCATCCCTTCACGTATCCACCAATTTCCTACGTCAACCGGGTATGGGCCACGTTTTGTGAATGATCACGCAGCGCTTCAGTTCGGATGCGGGTAGTCCGGTGAGCGATGCTGGAAGGACAGGATGGCGGGGTTCTGGATGACGCCGTCACGGATCTCGATGGCTCGCCGGATGGTGTCGCCCTCGTCCCAGGCCTTGGGGCCGGTGAGCACCGTCCGCAGATGCGGCAGCAGGGACTCGCTGATCTCCCAGGTGGCGGAGTCCCACAGGTAGGACGGGCTGTGGTCGACGGCGTAGTAATGGACCTTGTCCCCCACCTCGAACATCGGCTGGGTGAACGACGTGGGCCGCGCCCAGCTGAAGCCCATCCCCTCATCGCACGACACGTCCACGATGAGAGTGCCCGGCGCGAAGGCGGCCAGATCGTCCTCGTTGACGAACATCAGCGGATTGTCGGTGTTCTGGAGCACGCAGTTGACGACGATGTCATGGTCGGCGATGAACGAGGCGAGCGGTATCCGGCCGCTGTCGGTGAGCGCGTAACTGCGGTTGGGGTCGTCGGCCTCGTGCTCGAAACGCACGATGCGCGCCGAGTGGATGGGAGAGGCGACCGCGGTGACGTCGCGAAAGGTGAGCAGATCGATGTCGTTGACGCCGTGCGCGTTCAGTGCCGTCACCGCGCCCCGGCCGGTCGCGCCGAAGCTGATGACGACCGCCCGCAGCCGCCGCCCGTAGTCGCCGGTCTTCCCGGTGAGCGCCAGGGCGTGCAGAACCGAGCAGTAGCCGGCCATCTCATTGTTCTTGTGCAGGACGTGCAGGTTGAAGCTGCCGTCACTGTTCCAGTGGTTCATCGCCTCGAAGGCGATCAGAGTGAGTCGCCGGTCGATCGCGAGCTGTGTCACTTCCTCATCCTGTACGCAGTGCGGCCAGCCCCACAGGATCTGTCCGTCGCGCAACTCCTTGAGGTCCTGGGCCAGGGGCTTGGGGAGCAGAATGACATCGCAGCGCGCCACCAGCTCCTCCCGTGACAGCAACCCGGCCACGTGCGGCGCCAGTTGCTCATCAGAGATGCCGAAACGCTCGCCGTAGCCGCGTTCGAGGTAGATGAGGTGCTGAAGATCGGCTTCGATCCGCTCAAGGTGCAGCGGGTGGATGGCCAGCCGGTGCTCGTTCTCCTTGCGGGAGTGTGCCACGACGCCGAGACTGAGCTGATCCATACGGGCTCCCTTGGGTTGACCCTATGTCTAGCAGGTCCACATCGGTGTTACGCGCAGTGGCCATCAGCGTGAGGGTTCCCAGCCTCGCCGAGGCGCGCGGGCGCTGGTGGGCTGGTCGGCGCGGCTGCGGTAGACGATGTAGGGGCGGGTCAGGTAGCCGATGGGCGCGGTGAGCATGTGCACCAGCCGGGTGAACGGCCAGATGGCGAACAGCAGCAGCGCGCTGAGCGTGTGCACCTGGAACAGGATCGGCGCACCGGCCATCAGCGCGGGATCCGGGCTGAAGAAGAAGATCGACCGGAACCACGGCGAGATGGTGGCGCGATAGTCGTAGCCGCCCCCGATGACGTTGGCCGCCACCGTGGCGGCCAGACCGAGCACGATGGTGATGCCCAGCACGGCGTACATGAGCTTGTCGTTGCGGGTGGTGTCGGTGAAAACCGGTCCGACGGTGCGTCGCCGGTAGATGAGTACGGCCAGGCCGCCGAGGGTGGCGGCGCCCGCGATGGTGCCGAGCGCGACGGCCGGAGCGGCAGCAAGCCGTCTACGAGGCGGTCACGTCCGCCTGCCCAAAGGTTCGTACCACCAGCCCGTGGCCGGCAGTAGCAGGGCTCCCCCGCACCGCCGGCCAGTGCTATGGGCTGCGATCGTGTCAAGTGCGGCGTCGCTCCTGTCCTTGGTCGGCCGGGCGGTTTCGCCGCGGTAAGTTGGGCGCGGCGGCGGGCGTGCGGGCGGATCGAGGTCTTTTCCGGCAGAATCGGTGTGGTCCTGTCCGGCGGGAACACCGCCTGGACCACGTTGCGGTCGCTCCTCGGCCGCGCCGAGACTGCTGGGGGCGATAGTGGGGTGCCTACCCTGCACGCCTGGAGCGGGCAGCAGCCAGTAGGCGCTGCATGACGGTGTCGCCCTGTTCACCCAGTACATGAGCCCACAGCGGATCGGCGCCATCGCCTACGAGGGCGCCGATCCCGCTGATGACCCACGATGACACGCCTCGGGGGCACGCACCCGCGCCGAGTACGGCCGCTGGTGCCGGCACGCGTGCGGCATGGCCTGCCTGCAGATGGCCCTCGATCACCGCGACGGGCACGCCCAGCCGCTGCTGGAGCTCCTGTACGGCTGCCGCGCCTACGGCGGCTACGTCGAGCACGACGACGGCCGGATCAAGGGCCTGTACTACGCGCCGTTCGCCGACTACGTACGCGCCGCGCATGGCCTGCACGCCGAGGTGCACCCGCACCTGGCCGTCGCGGACCTGCCCGGCCTGCTCGCCGACGGGCACCTGGTCATGGCCTCGGTCCACAAGGAGATTCGCCGCCCCGAGCTGCCGGCTCCCGGCCGGGGCGGGCACCTGGTCCTGCTTACCGGCCACGACCACGGCCTGATGAGGGCGTACCTGCGCGGCACCAGACGCTGCTCAACGGCGCGGCCCCAAAACGCCAGCGCCTCCACATAAGGGACGGCGTCGCGGTGGCCGAGGCCGCAAAAGCGTGGAGGGCGGTCGCCGGAATGCCTGATCTTCATGAAGGTATAGCCTCCTCGGACGGGTTTGAAAATCGATGCCGAGCAACGGTGTAGGCGATTCCGTGGTCCGTCAGAAAGGCGGCTCATCGGAGAAGTCAGCGGGTCAAGGGCAGGAGGCGGGGCGGTGCCCGGGGAGCGGTCGCCCGCCAGTCAGAAGAAGGAGCCCCGCACCGGAATCAGTCCACCGTAGGTGGCCCCTTCGGCACACGCCCGCAACATCAGCTCGGCGGGGTCCCTCTGATCATCGGTGAGCCAGCCCGGCGGCAAGACCAGCAGCACCGCTTGACGGCGGGCTTTGCCCGCCTTCTTCCACTCAACGTCGACGTTTCCGGTCGCGGCATCGGCCCGCCACCACGCTCCTGCACCGCGGCGGGTGATCTCGGCGACGCGGCCGCGCTCCATCCGCACCTGCCAGCCCGCGACCTCCTCGATCCGGTCGCGTGTCAGGTCGACCGGACGCAGGCCCATGGTCAGCATGTCGGCCACATGTCCGAGGGTGCCGTAAGGGTGAAGCTGGCCAGGCTGGATGATCAGCAGCGGATAGATCGTGCTGTGGTGGCGGACTCGGCTGGAGGCGAACCAGTCCGGCTCCCGCCCAGCGGCCAGGCCCTGCGGCGCCGGATCGTCCCCCCAGATGGGCAGCCCCGCCGCGCGGCGAACCGCGTTAAGCCGGCCCTGCGCCCAGACGCGCGCACCCCCGCACGACGGGTGCGTCCACGCCGGAACCAGCAGATCGGGGGTCTGCTGCCCGCCGCCCGTCATCGAGATCGCCAGCCCCAGGTTGACCTCGGCCGTGGCCGTGACGTCGATCGGCTTGCCGCACAGCACACACGCCAGCGGCTGCCCGCCGCCCGCGCTGACTTCGGCCAGCGCGAGAAGTTCGTGGATCTCCTCCTGGCTCAGCAGCACGTCCATGCCCGCGGCCACGTGGTAGACCGCCAGAGCCATCGCCACGCTCGAAGTGGCTTCCTCCCCCAGTTCCCCGCCTGGGTTCATCGCCGGGTTCGGGGGCGGTGCCTGTACGCATCTCTCCCAGGACGTCAATGAGGACCGGCACGAAATCGAGCACGTCCTCCAGCACATCTGCCAGGACCGCACGATCCAGGCCTCCCACGTGAACCACCAGCGTGCGCACACCGTCATCACTGTGATCGGTGGCCAACTGGTAGACGGCCGCGGTCGCATCACCGGAGAACTGTCCGGGAGGTCCTGGCAGCAGCGACAGCACCGACCCAACCAGGCTCGTGGCGGCCACCCGGTCACCGTCCAGCACCCGGTCAGCCAGGGCCTCCTGACAAGCGCGGCACCCGTCCATCACCGCACCGATCAACTGCCCGACAGCGTCCATGCGCACCAACCCCGGCCGTCCGAACGCGCTGGCGTCGATCGGCGGCACAACGGGGCCGCGATGCTGGTGCAGCGTCCCGGCGGCGACGTGAGAGAGAACTCGGTCATATCGCCCAGCTGCGTCGCCACGGTCATCGCCGACTCGCCGTTCACGGCAACGGCGCTGGCGACAGTGTCGGCTGGTCGGAACCTGCGCGCACGCGCATCCCCCTCGCACGAAGGCACGCACGCCGCTCCCTCCCGGCAGGCCGCCCGGCCCCGCACGTCCACCGCATGGCGTTGCAAGCGGACGGCCCCCGCGCCGACGCGATGCGGGGGCCGAAGGTCTCCAGGCAGTGCTGGTGGCGTTCCGGCCGTGGTTCTCGCCGCCCCAGCGGCGGTCCTGGATCACACTTGCGCCGTCGGCGTGGTCCACATCGGCTCCGTCCGGGCACAGACGCCTGACGCTCATGGGGTTCGGCGACGCCAGATCTGGTTGAGGCGATCCTTGCAGATCGCCTGCAGGACGTTGGCGCCATGGGCGCGGCTGGCGTCCTGAACATCCAGGCACAGGCCGCTGTGCCGGGCGATCAGCTCGAAGGCGCCGGTGCCGCGCCATTTCGCCCCGGGCGGCGTCCGCATCCTCCACTGCTGGTTGTAGCCCGGCTCCCAGCACCTCGCCTGAAGGACGTTGGCGCCGTGGAAGCGGCTGGCGTCCTGGACGTCCAGGCACTTGCCGCTGTGCCGGGCGACGAGCTTGAAGTAACCGCTGTCGGTCGGCACGAAAGACCACTGCTGGTTGTATCCGCTCACGCAGTACGCCTGCAGGACGTTGGCGCCATGCGCGCGGCTGGCGTCCTGGACGTCTAAACATCTGCCGCTGTGCTCGGCGACGATCTCGTAGTAGGTGGTTTCGGCGTGGGCGACCCCGGGTGCGGTGAGGGTGAGGCCGGCGGCCGCGGCCGAGGCCACGGCGAGAGCACGGCGGATTGCTGCGAAAGACATGATCATTTTTCCTCTCATGTGATCCAGAGTGGGGGTGCGAAGCCGATTCCTCATCCGTCGCACAGGCGCAACGACCGCCCCAGGTCGACGATGAAGCGAGCCAGTGCGGCCCGTGCGCGAAACAGGTCGTGCAGTTCGGGAGTGGGGTCATGGTCAAGGAGCTCCACGGGGATCGCGGTCCACGCACTGCGCAGCACGAGCGCGGCGGCGTAGCCGAAGGAGACCTCGCGGGGGTCGGCGATTGCGGCCGTCGCGGCGGCGTAGGCGGCCTCGATCACCTCATGGACGGCGGGCAGGTCCGCGGGATCGAGCTCACCGGTGTGGGCCCGGCCGACCAGGAGCTGGCCGAGGTCGAAGCCCACGGCCGCCGGGTGCGGCCAGCTCCAGTCGACGGCCACGAACTGCGCCGAGCCGTCGGCCGGGACCAGCAGGTTCATGGGGCCGGCGTCGCCGTGCACGAGGGTGTGCGGCAGGCGCTCCAGCGCCTCCAGCAGCGGGCCGATCCGGTCGGCCAGAGCCAGCAGGTCGGCCCGCAGCAGGGGATCGGCATGCCGGGCGACCAGAGGGTGGCGCCAGGTGGCCGGGTCCCGCAGGATCGGCAGGAACAGCCTGGCGACAGGACCCGCGCAGAACCAGCGCAGCCCAAGGTTGAGCGGCTCGCGCGGCGCCGACGAGCGGCCCGCCACGGGCCGTGCGGCGGCCAGGTCGCCGAGCAGGCGGGCGGCGGCGCGGTAGCGGTCCAGGCCCCACGCGGTGGGCTCGACCCGCACGTCCTCCAGCCACATGACCAGCCGGTCGTCCCCCAGGTCCTCCAGCCGGTACATCCGGGGCAGCCGCAACCCGTCGGGAAGCGGGGAGCGGGCCAGGTAGGCGTCCGCGTCGGCCCGCCAGGGGAACTGCGCCAGCGCCTCGGCCCTCAGCTCCTCCGGCATCCGCGCGAACCAGGCCGAGTGCTTGATCGCGTGGATCGACTTGACGAAGAACGACCAGCTCACGCCGCTGGTCGTCGTGCCGCGCACGCGGTGGAGCGAGGCCGTCGACAGCGACCCGGAACCGTGGTGGACGGGCTCGACGCGCTGCTCGGCGATCTCGGCCAGCGGATCGCCGAGGCTCGCGCGGACGAGGTCGGTCAGGCCGGTGGCCGGTGTGTTGGTCATGGCTCCAGCCTGCCGAGCGCGATACTGCCTCGCATGAGCACGGCCTACTCAAATAGGCTTTCGCCGTGGCAGCCTCCTGGCCGTTCGTCGGGCGTACGGCGCAACTCGCGGCCATCAGGTCCGCCGACCGGGGCGTGGTCGTCGCCGGACCACCGGGCACGGGCAAGAGCCGCCTGGTGGCGCAGGCCGTACACGATCTCGACGGGGTGGCCTGGGCGCGGGCCACGGCGGCCGCCGGAGAGCTGCCGCTGGGCGCCTTCGCGCCGCTGCTGCCCGCCACGCCGCCCACCGGCAACCCGCTGGGCTGGGCGGCCGCCGCGCTGCGCGCCCCGGTGCTCGTCGTGGACGACGCCCACCTGCTCGACCCGGCCTCGGCCGCGCTCGTCCACCACCTCGTGACGCGGGGCGGCACCCGGGTGATCGCCACGCTCCGCAGCCGCACAGCCGTGCCGGACGCGGTGCACGCCCTGTGGAAGGACGGCCTGGTGCCGCGGCTGGAGCTGGAGCCGTTCTCCCTGGAGGACACCGCGGCCGTCCTGGAGGCCGCCCTGGGCGGCCGGGTGGAGTCGGCGACCGTGGCCCGGCTGTGGCGCGTCAGCCAGGGCAACGCGCTCTACCTGCACGAGCTCGTCCTGTCCGGGATCCTCATCGAGGACGGGCAGGTGTGGCGCTGGCGCGGGCCGCTGACGATCACGCCCACGCTGCGCGAGACCGTCGCCGCACGCATCGGTGACCTGACCGTGCGCGAGCGTGAGGCGATGGAGCTCCTGGCCTACGGTGAGCCGCTCGGCGCCGACCTGCTGGCCGTCCTGGGGTCCCTCGACGCCGTCCAGCAGCTGGAGGACCGTCAGCTCGTCACCGTGCAGCGAGACGGCCTGCGGCTCCAGGTACGGCTCGCGCACCCCCTGTACGGCGAGGTCATCAGGGACGGCTGCGGCGTACTGCGCGCCCGCACGATGATGCGCCGGCTGGCCCAGGCGGTCACCGAGGCCGGGCTACGACGGCGCGAGGACGTGCTCAGAGTGGCGCTGTGGCGGCTGGACGGCGGCATGAGCGGCGATCCCGGGCTGCTGCTGGCCGGCTGCGAGCGCGCCAGGGTCATCCGCGACCTGGAGCTGGCCGTACGGCTCGGACGCGCGGCCGTGGCCGCGGGCGGCGCGACGCCCGCGCTGGCCGCGCTCGGCACCGTGCTGTTCTACACCGACCGGCACGCCGAGGCCGAGGAGATGTACGCCGGCGTCTGGGCGGCGGAGATGGGCGAGACGGCCCGCATCGACCTCGGCGTGCAGCGCGCGCTGAACCTGACCGTCGGGCTGGGGGACGTCGCACGGGCGCGGGCCGTCCTGGAAGAGACCACCCGGCTGGCCCGCGGTGTCGAAGGACGGCAGGGCACGCTCATCATGCGGGCCGTGCTGGCCGCCCTCACCGGCGACATCGCCGCCGCCGAGGACCTGCTGGCACGGACGCGGG
Organism: Nonomuraea sp. NPDC048901; assembly: GCF_040649695.1. Classification (NCBI taxonomy): domain Bacteria; kingdom Bacillati; phylum Actinomycetota; class Actinomycetes; order Streptosporangiales; family Streptosporangiaceae; genus Nonomuraea; species Nonomuraea sp. NPDC048901. The sequence continues at coordinate 15,457 of NZ_JBEZFW010000013.1, forward strand.
ACATGGGCCCGCTCAGCCCGCACGGCCTGCGCATGATCGGCGGGGCCGAGGCGGCCGTCCTGCTGGCGCGGGGCCAGGCTACGGAATGCCTGGCCCGCGTGCAGGAGGCCGGCGCCCGGCTGGCGCAGCAACCAGACGCCATGCGCAGCCTGTCGGCCGCGCTGACCGGGTACGCCGCGAACGCCGCCCTGCTGCTCGGCGATCTGGACACCGCCGAGCGACTGGCCGACGAGGGATACGACCTGGGAGGCCAGTGGGGCAGCTGGACGCGGGCGATCCTGGAGTTCGGCGCGGCCAAGGCCCGCGTGCTGCGGATGCGCGGCCGGCTCACCGACGCCCTCGCCTGGGCCCGCGACACCGTCGTGCGGCTGCCCGTCCCCAGCACGCTGGCCGGAGCCTGCCTGGGCGAACTCGCGCACGCCTACGCGCTCCTCGGCGACGTCGCCGCGGCCGAGCAGGCGCTGGCGCGAGCGGAGGGCGCGGGCACGCCGATCGGCCCGTACGGCGTCCTGCCCCTGCGATTCGCCCGCGCGTGGACCATGGCCGGGCGCGGCGACGCCGCCGGTGCCGTCGAGATCTGTTTGGAGAGCGCCGAGAGCGCGCTGCCGTGCGACGTGCCGTTCGCGCTGCACGACGTCGTCCGGCTGGGCCGCCCCGACCTCGTGGCCGCCCGGCTCGCCGCGCTCGAGGTCGACAGCCCGCTGGTCGCCCTGTTCGCGCGGCATGCCGCCGCCCGCGACGGCGCGCAGCTCGACGTGGTCTCGGAGGGCTTCGAACGGCTCGGCCTGCTGCTGTACGCGGCCGAGGCGGCCGCGCAGGCGGCGGCCCGCTACCGCGAGTCCAGGCTGTGGCGCGGCATGCGGGCGGCGCAGACCCGGGCCTGGCGGCTCTCCCAGCGCTGCCAGGGTGCCCGTACGCTCGCGCTGATGGACCTCGACGTCCCGGGCCTGACGCCGAGGCAGCGCGAGATCGCCGTGCTGGCCGCCCAGGGGCTGACGAACCGCGAGATCGCCGAGCGGCTCGTCGTGTCCGTTCGCACGGTGGCCAACACGCTGTACGCCATCTACGAAAGGACAGGCGTCAACGATCGCACCGCCCTCGCCTCCCTCCTGAGCGGGCCGCAGGGATAGTGCTGCCGGGTTCGGACGGGAGCTGACCGCGCTCATTCGCTGGTAGCCGCTCGTGCCTCAGCCTTGGTCGAAGTGCGGCCCGGCCGCCTGCCGCAGGGTCTCCAGGGCGTCGGCGAGCAGGGGGTTGCCGTTGGCCTGGCGGTGCAGGGCGACCACGGTGCGGTGGGCGGCGGGCAGGTCCAGGCGCGTCGCCACGACGCGATCGTCGGGAACATGGCCCAGAGCGGGCACCACCGCCACCCCCAGCCGGGCGGCCACCAGGTGGCGGACCACGTCATAGTTGTTGCTGCGGAAGGTGACCGCGGGCACGAACCCGGCCGCCGCGCACAGCCGGGCCAGCGACAGGGCGCCGCCGGTGCCTTCGCGGCTGGTGATCCAGCGCTCCCCGGCCAGCTCCGGCAGATCGGCGCCCGGGGCGTGGTCGCGGGGCCGTAGCAGCAGCAGGTCCTCGCGCAGCAGGTGGTGGGCGGCCAGGCCGTCGGGCCACTGCTGCGGGGTGAGGCCGTACTCGTAGACCAGCGCCAGGTCCAGGGCGCCGTCGATCACCCGCGGGATCAGCTCCTCGGGCTCGCCCTCCTCCAGGAGGATCTCCGCGCGGGGGTAGCGGCGGGTGAAGGCCGACAGGGTGGGCGGCACCAGCCGTACGCTGGCGGTGGGGAAGCTGCCCAGCCGCAGCCGGCCGGTGGTGCCGGCGGCCAGTTCGCGCACCTCGTAGCCGAAGTCCTCCAGCGTGGCCAGCACCCGCTGGCTCAGCTCGACCAGCCGGTGCGCCGCGGCGGTGGTGCGCACGCCGCGCGCCTCACGCTCGAACAGCTCCAGCCCGGTGTCCTTCTCCAGCGCCGCGATCTGCTGCGACACCGCCGAGGCCGTGTAGCCGAGCTCGCGCGCCGCCAGCGCGAACGATCCGGTCCGGCACACCTCTCGCAGGGTGAGCAGATGCAGGGGTTTGATCATGCCGACTCCGCGCCGCCAGTAGAGCACCCTAAGCAGTTCTTGGGCTTTGGCGGGAAATCTATCGGTCTGCTGGGGCTTGGATTCACCCGGGATCGCCTCCATCGTGGACAAAGCCATCCGTACCTGGAGGAGATAACGCATGGTCATGGTCTCTCAAGGGCGGCTGCGCGCGGCGTTCGCGCGGCGCCTGTCGGAGATGTACGGGCAGGAGGTGCCCGCCTACCGGACGCTGGTGGAGGTCTGCCGGAAAGTCAACGACGGCGTGCTGCGGCGGGCGGGAGCCGGCGCCGAGCGGCTGGGCTCCATCGAGCGCGTCACCGCCGAACGGCACGGCGCCATCCGCGTCGGCACCCCGGCCGAGCTGCGGCAGGTCGCGCGGATCTTCGGGGCGCTGGGGATGCGCCCGGTCGGCTTCTACGACCTGCGTGAGGCCGCCGCCAGCGCCGTGCCCGTCGTCTCGACCGCCTTTCGGCCCGTCGCGGCCGACGAGCTGGCCGGCGATCCCTTCCGGGTCTTCACCTCGATGCTCACCCCGGCCGATCCCCGCTTCTTCGACCCGGATCTGCGCGAGCGGCTGGACAGGTTCCTGGCCGTGCGGCGGCTGTTCCCGCCGGAGCTGCTGGAGCTGGCCGATCGGGCCGGACGCCAGCGCGAACTGCCGCGCGAGCAGGCCGAACGCTTCACGCACCTGGCCGTCCAGGCGTTCGCGCTGGGCCGGGAGCCGATCGACCAGGCCTGGTACGACACCCTGGAACGGGTCTCGGCGGTCGCGGCCGACATCGGCGGCGTGACCAGCACCCACATCAACCACCTGACGCCGCGCGTACTCGACATCGACGAGCTGTACGCGCGGATGACCGAGCGCGGCATCACCATGATCGACCAGATCCAGGGGCCGCCGCGCTGGTCCGGCCCGGACGTACTGCTGCGCCAGACCTCCTTTCGCGCCCTGGCCGAGCCGCGCGCGCTGCGCCGGCCTGACGGCGGCCTCACCACGGGATCGCTGCGGGTGCGCTTCGGCGAGGTGGAGGCGCGCGGAATCGCGCTGACCCGGGCCGGCCGCGAACGCTACGACGACCTACAAGCCAGAGCCGACGCCAACCTTGCCGACCGCTCGGCCGACCGCTCGGCCGCCCGGCTCGCCGGCGGCGTCGACGGCCGTGCGCGGGCCGCCCGGGCGCTCTGGGAGCGGGAGTTTCCCGCGACGGAGCGGGATCTGGCGGTCGAGCGGCTGGCGTACTTCACCTATCGGCCGGTGCCGGATCGCCCGCGTGACGGGCGGCGGCCCGGCACCGGGCTCGCCGACCTGATCGATCACGGCTGGGTACGCGCCGAGCCCATCGTCTACGAGGACTTCCTGCCCCGCTCGGCGGCCGGGATCTTCCAGTCCAACCTCACCGGGCAGGGCGTCAGGGACGACAGCCGCGCCGCCGCCGACTACGACAGCGACTGGCTCGCCGGCGCCATCGGGGCCGAGGTGCTGGACCCGTTCACCCTGTACGAGAGCCAGCAGCGGCGCTCGCTGGAGGACGCCGCCCACGCGCTCGGCCTGCCCGAGATCAGCTGACCCCCCGAGCCCGACCTCGTACTGCTACGGAGAACCGTTCATGACCACGACCACCCTGCCCGCCACCGGCGTCCTGCGCCGACGCGCCCTCGACATCCTGGCCCGCCTGGACGTCACCCTGAAGGAGGGCGACGACCTGCACGCCCGTACGCCGATCACCGGCGAGACCCTGCTCGGCCTCACCGCCGCGACGCCCGCCGACGCCGACGAGGCGATCGGGGCCGCGCACGAGGCGTTCCTGGCATGGCGCACGGTGCCCGCCCCCCGTCGCGGCGAGGTGGTACGCAGGCTCGCCGAACTCCTGCGCCGGCACCGCGACGACCTGGCCGACCTCGTCACCATCGAAGCGGGCAAGATCCGCTCGGAGGCGCTCGGCGAGGTCCAGGAGATGATCGACATCTGCGAGTTCGCGGTCGGTTTGTCGCGCCAGCTGTACGGGCGCACCATCGCCTCCGAACGGCCCGGCCACCGGCTGTCGGAGACCTGGCACCCGCTGGGCGTCGTCGGCGTGATCTCCGCGTTCAACTTCCCGGCCGCCGTGTGGGCGTGGAACACCGCCATAGCGCTGGTCTGCGGCGACACCGTCGTCTGGAAGCCGTCGGAGCTGACGCCGCTCACCTCCCTGGCCTGCGACCGGCTGCTGGCCGTGGCGGCGGCCAGCAGCGGCGTGCCCCGTGACGTGCACCGGCTGCTGCTCGGCGAGCGCGCCATCGGGGAACGGCTGGCCGACGACCGGCGGGTGGCGCTGGTCAGCGCCACCGGCTCGGTCGGCATGGGGCGCCAGGTCGGGCCGCGGGTCGCCGCCCGCTTCGGGCGTTCGCTGCTGGAGCTGGGCGGCAACAACGCCGCTGTGGTCACCCCGTCGGCCGACCTTGACCTGGCCGCCTCCGCCATCGTGTTCGCCGCGGCCGGCACCGCCGGGCAGCGCTGCACCACCCTGCGCCGGCTCATCGCGCACACCGACATCGCCGGCGACCTGATCGACCGGCTCACCATCGCCTACGCGAAGCTGCCCATCGGCGACCCGTTCGACGACACCACCCTCGTCGGGCCGCTCATCTCCGCTCAGGCCCACGAGGCGATGCGGCGGGCGCTGAGCGCCGCACGGTCCGAGGGCGGCGAGATCCTGGCCGGTGGCGGGCGCCGGCTCGCCGACGCCGCCCCCGCCGCCTACTACGCCGAGCCCGCCATCGTCCGCATCGACGCACAGCCGGGCAGCGACGGGCAATCGGGCATCGGCGCACAGCCGGGCATCGTCCGGGAGGAGACCTTCGCGCCCATCCTGTACGTGCAGACCTACCGGACACTGAGCCAGGCCATCGCCCTGAACAACGACGTGCCCCAGGGGTTGTCCTCCAGCATCTTCACCCGGGACCTGCGGGAGGCCGAGCGGTTCCTGGCCGCCGACGGCTCCGACTGCGGCATCGTCAACGTCAACATCGGCACCTCAGGCGCGGAGATCGGCGGGGCCTTCGGCGGCGAGAAGGAGACCGGCGGCGGGCGCGAGTCCGGCTCGGACTCCTGGCGCGCCTACATGCGCCGCGCGACCGGCACCGTCAACTACTCCGACCAGCTGACCCTCGCCCAGAACGTGAGCTTCCTCTAACAACCGCACCACGACCCAGACCAGCGATCCGGCCCACACCACCGGACCTGACCATCGGCCCTGCGGCGACCTGCCGCTCGACCGAGCCCGCGTCATCGGCGGCTGCTCCTCCCACAACGGCTGCTCCCAGACCGTCGGCCACGCCATCGACTACCGGACATGGGGACCGTCCTGGACCGACGCCTCGCTCACCGAGCTGATGCGGCACGCGGCTGCCAGACTGCGCGTCCGCCGGGACTCCGACGACGACCTCACCCGTTCCAGGCGGCGGCGATGGAGGCCATGATCCTTTGTGGCGTACCGCGCACGGATGACCTGGACGACCTCTTCGGCGGCGCCGGCTGCGGACCTTCACCGGTCAACAACCCTGACGGCGTCCGCTGGAACAGCGCCTTCGCCTACCTGGACCCCGTACGCGACCGCCCGGAGCCGGGGCGGAGCGATCGGCGGCTGCGCGTGGTGGACCACGCGCTGGTCGACCGCCTCGAACTCCACGGCTCGGTGGTCCACCGCGCACACGTACGCCACGGGCAGGAGCGGCTCACCATGGACCACCCCACCCTGGAGTTGCGGTTCGCCGCGAGCGAGGAACTGGTACGACGGCTCGCCGACTACAAGCGCGGGCGGCCGGTCCCGGACGAGCAGGTCATCGGAAAGGCCCTGTCGACCGGCGGCCGCGCACCCTACGACCTGCATCTCCTCCCGTGGACCGGCAAGGAGCCCGGAGGCTGGACCTGCGTACTGCCCGCCGCGTGTCTCACGCCGCGATCCCGGGGCACGCTGCGACTGACCTCACCCGACCCCGCGGCCAGACCCCTCATCGACCACGCGTACCTGACGGACCCCGGCGGGAGCGACCTTGAGGTGCTGCGGCACGGCATCGGCCTGTGCCGACGCATGGCCACCTCACCGGCGCTGGCCCCTCTCTTGGGACAGCCTCTCGACGAGTTCACCGCGGCCTGGCTGGAGGAGTTCGCCGAGGACCCGCGCGACGGACTCGCCAGTCATCGACGCGAGAGGCGCGCCATGGATCCGCGCGACGGGCTTGCCGCGGATCCCTCCCGCGACCAACCCGCAGGTCTGTCCGGCGGCAAGCTCACGGGCCCGCGCGAGGCCGCGATGCGCGCCGCCGCCGCTCACTACTGGCACCCAGTGGGCACCTGCGCGATCGGCACGGACCCGGCCGCGGGAGCCGTCGTCGACGCCACCGGGCGGCTGTACGGCAGCGACAACCTCTGGGTCATCGACGCCTCGATCATCCCGGTGATCCCCCGGGCCACGACCAACCTCCCGGTCGTCGCCCTCGCCGAACACCTTGTCCGCACCCTGCTCTGAGACTCCGCAACGGCGCTACCGGGCCGATCCAGGCGGGCGCATCAGCCGGCCGAGCCGGCCGGCCGATGACGCGCCCCGGCTTGCCGACCCACGAATCGGAGGGTTTCGGGTCGGCGGGGCTCAGGAGGGCTCGCCCTTGGCCAGGGCACGCGCCGTGAACCGCTCGGCGTCGATGATCACCCGCTCGTGCGTACCCTCACCGATGACGTCCACCCCGTCACCGGCCGCCACCTCGAACCGCAGCCGCCGCCCCTCCACCGACACCAGCCGCACCCGGCAGGTCACCGTCATCCCCGCCGGCGTGGGCGCCTGGTGAGTGATGTCGACGCGCGTGCCGACCGTCTGCTCGCGCGGCCAGTCCAGGTACGGCAGGACGGCCCGCACACACGTCCACTCCAGCAGCCCCACCAGGAACCCGGTGGCGAACACCGGCGGCATCACCCCGAACTCCGCCGACTCCGGATACAGCCCCGCCACGATCTTGCTCTCCGGCACCAGGAACGCGAACTCGTGCTCCAGCCCCGCGACCAGCCCTTCAGCCATGTACACCACCGATCATCCGGGCGGCCGCGGCCTTGGCCCGCAGCATCGCCGACCGATCCCCATCCACCACGACCCGGGCATTGGCCCCGTCGATGAGCAGCAAAAACGCATAACCCAGCCCGTCAGGGTCGGCCAGCCCGGCCTGCTCGGCCAGCTCGGTCAACCGCTGCCGCAACCACCCCTTGTACGCGGAGATCACCTTGCGCGCCGGATGGTCCGGATCGGGCAGTTCCACCGCGGCGTTGGTGAACGGGCACCCGCGAAACCCCTCGCTCCCATGCCCCCGCGCCAGCCAGTCGAACACCGCCAGCAGCCGCTCCTCGGCCGACCCGCCGCTGTCGAGAAGGAACGCGGTCAGCTCCGTCTGCCGTACGGCCCGCCGCCACTCCAGTACGGCGGCCACCAGGTTCTCCTTCGACCCGAACTGGGCGTACAGGGTCGGCTTGGACACCCCGGCCCGCTCCACCAGCGCGTCAACGCCGGTGGCCCGGATCCCCTCGGCGTAGAAGACCTCGGTCGCCACTTCCAGCAACCGCCGCCCGCCGGGACTGTACTTCTCCACCCCGCCATACTTACAGGTCTGTAAACCCGGCACAATCGGCCGCCTCTCGCCGACGCGACCAACTCGGGGAGGCTGTTTGCGGGCTCATCGCTCGGCGTGCGGCGCCCGGCAACGGTGAGACGAGCCAGCAAGGGCGGCTACGGCGAACACATGCCGACATCGGCCTGGCGGAAGGTTGCGCCACGCACCTCGCCGCTCTCGTCGAACCCCTAAGGGCCATCGCCGCCCGCCGAAATGCCGTGCGCGGTGCCATAGCTGGCAGGCCACGTTCAGCCATGCGGCGGTGCCGATTGGCGACCGGCCGCGGGTGGTACAAGCGCGCCCACGCCGACGTAGCCGAAGGCGCTAGCGCACCCAGCCGGTGTAGCGGCGACCGCCCTTCGGCTCCTCGCGCCATCCGGAACGGCGCCCTCCACCATCGGGTTCGAGTGCGGCCGAGACCGCCCGGACGAGCCAGGCGTTGACGGAGAGTCCTTCGCGACCGGCCGCCTCCTCGATGCGCGGCTTGAGGTGCTCGGGGACGCGCAGCGAGATCCGCGACGTGCCACCGTCCTCACCCTCCTGCGGCACCCCCACACCGGCCGGCGCCCCAGCCTCCGAAGCCCCCCGGCCTCCTGGAGCACCCGGGCCGCCCGAAGCCGTCCGCCGCCGACCACCCGCCACACCGGGCAACGCGTCAAAACCGCCCTCACCCCCGTCCTCGAAGGGGCGGTCCGTGGGCGGCGGCGTCACGACAAAGGAGGGGTCGCGCCCGCGCAACCGTACGTCGACCGAGCCCGGTGCGAGCTCCCGGGTGATCTCGTCGGCGGCGGCGGACAACGCCTCCAGCAGAACAAGCCGCGTCGCCGACTCCAACGGCAAGGTGAGGCGCTCGGCGAGGGCGCGCGCGTCATCGCCACCCGCCTCAGCGGCGACCGCGAGTTCGCGGCGCAGGTTGTCGACGTACGGCGCGAGATCCATGACATCACTATGACGCCATAAAGGCGCCATAGCAACTCCTACAGCTGGGGTGAAGCGCCGTTCACCTCTGACGTCATCGCCCGTGTACGGCTGCCGCCGCCATCACTCCAGCCGGATCGTGTCAGTACGGGACACGACCTCGCAACCGGCCGCGAATATAGCAGGATGATCACCCGGGGGACGGCGGCGCGAGCTGCCGCCCCGGCAGCGACGGAGGCATGACCTACCCCGCAGGCAGCATGGCTTGCCGCCCGGCTAGCGCGACTCGCCCCTCAGACACCGCGGCTTGTCGCCCAGCCAGCGCGACTTGCCCCTCAGGCGCCGCGGCTTGTCGCCCGGCTAGCGCGGCTCGTCTCTCAGGCACCGCGGCTTGTCCCAAAGACTCCGGCCGTTCGAACTCACCCGCGGCGATCATCATGCCGTTAACCGGCGCCGGGATACCGTACCCAGATGGAAACCGTCACCCTGGACCGCCTGGACCGCTGCCTGGCACACGCGCTCCAGATCGACGGCCGAGCACCCTTCAGCAAGATCGGCGAAGTGCTCGGCGTCTCCGAGAACACCATCGCCCGCCGATACCGGCGACTGCGTTCGGCCGGGATACTCCGCGTCGTCGGCGTGGTCGACGGGCTCCGGCTCGATCACGTCTCCTGGGCGATCCGGCTGCGCTGCACACCAGACGCCGCGAGCGCCGTCGCCACCGCCCTGGCACGCCGCAGTGACACCGCCTGGGTGAGCCTGCTCTCCGGCGGTACCGAGATCGCCTGCGGCACACTGGCCCGCACGCCAGCCGAACGCGACGCCTTCCTGCTGGAGAAACTCCCCCGCAGCCGGCAAGTGGTGGGCGTCACCGCGCACCGCATGCTGCACAGGTTCGCGGGCGGCCCGGCAGGCTGGGCGGGCCTGCGGGCGCTGTCCGCCGAGCAAGCAGCCGCACTCCTCGTTGATCCCACCGTGCATGCGGAAACCGCCCCGCCCATCGACGAAACCGTCCAGCTCGACGAAGCGGACCACGCGCTCCTGGAGACCCTGTCGAAGGACGGGCGTACCACCCATACCGACCTGGCCGCGATCACCGGCTGGTCGGAGTCGACCGTACGACGGCGCATGGCACACCTGCGGCAGGCCGGAATCCTCTACTTCGACGTCGACATCCCACCCGAACCCCTCGGCTTCCACGCCGAAGCCTGGCTGTGGATGTCCGTGAAGCCCGCCAAACTCGCCGCCGTAGGCGAGGCCCTGGCCCAGCACCCGGAGGTCACGATCGCCGCCGCCACCACAGGTCCGGCCAACCTCTTCGCCGGCGTCACCTGCCGCAACTCCCGCGACCTGTATCGGTACCTGACCGAGCGCATCGGATCCCTGAAGGCCGTACGGCATGTAGAGACGGCGCCCCTGATCCGCACCGTCAAGCGAGCAGGCGCCATCCTGCCCGGCTTCCACTAGGAGAGGCCCGGCCCAGGAGGGGCCCGGTTCCCGCCGGGAGGAGTCCGCCTTCCCGCAGGGGATCCGGCCGGCCTCCGCCAAGAGAGCCCCGGCCCCCGGCAGGAGAGGCCCCGCCTCCGGTAGGAGAGGTTCGGCTTCCGCTAGGAGAGGTTCGACCCGACCTGAGCCCGCTCGCCGGATTCCGGCTGATTGCCTGCCCATCATGCCGGAAACCACCGCATCACAGCACCTGGATCGCCCTCGCCCCGGCCCGACGCCGACAGTTGCCGATGACCAGAAGGGAATCACCACCATGCATGTGATCGTCATCGGCGCCGGACTCGGTGGCCTGTGCCTGGCCCAACGACTGCGCCGTCTCGGCATCAGCGTTTCCGTACACGAGCGAGACACCACGCCGGTCTTCCGCCACCAGGGCTACCGCCTCCACATCAACGCCGACGGCCGGCGCGCCCTCGAACACGCCCTCCCGCCACAGCTATGGCGACTCTTCCTGGCCACGACGGGGACACCCGGCCCCCGCTCGGTGTTCCTCGACGAACAACTCCTTCCGCGATGGACAGCGGAGGCCGACTCCGGACCCGCGCCCCTGGCGGCCGACCGGCTGACCCTGCGTCAGATACTGCTGACCGGACTGGAAGACGTCGTCACCTACGGCAAGACATGCACCGGCTTCGAAACCACCCCGACCGACGGCACCGCGACAAACCACACCACCACCGCCACCGCGATGAACCACACCGTCATCCCGCGCAGCCGCATCACAGCGAACGGCCCTGACACCGCCGCGAACGACCCCGTTGCCACCGCGAACAGCCGCACAACCGCCCACTTCGCCGACGGCAGCACCGTGACCGGCGACGTGCTGGTAGCCGCCGACGGCGTGAACTCCGTCATCCGCCGCCAGTTCCTCCCCCACGCCAGCGTCATCGACACCGGCCTGCGCCAGCTCTACGGCAAGATCCCCTTGACCGCCCAGACCAGAGCGCTGTTCAGCGACGACATGTTCAACGTCTTCACCGCGATCGTCGGCCCCGGCAACGCCTTCGTCGGCGTGGCTCCAGTGGAGTTCCCGGAGCCGATGAACCAGGCCGTCGCCCGGCACGCCCCCGACGTCCAGCTCCACGACGTACGGGACTACATGACCGTCAGCTTCGGAACCCGCCGCGAGCACCTCCCCCGCACCGACGACGAACTCCATCGGATGACCGGCACCGAACTCCGCGCGATGGTGCTGGACCTGATCGACGGCTGGCATCCCCGCGTCCAGCGCATCGTGCGGGAGTGGGATCCGGCCAGCATCTTCCCCGCCATCCTGCGTACCAGCGTCCCCATCGAGCCATGGCCCACCAGTGCCGTCACCCTGCTCGGTGACGCCATCCACGCGATGAGCCCGGCCGGCGGGGTGGGCGCCAACACCGCGCTGCGCGACGCGGCCACGCTGGCGGACGCACTGAACGAGGCGGCACACGGACGCCCGCTGGCCGCGGCGCTGGGCGAATACGAAGCCGCGATGACCGGCTACGGGTTCGCCGCAGTACGCGCCTCCGCCGACAACGGCCACCGCTTCCTCGGCCAGAACCCACTCCCCACCGCATGAACCCCCGGGCCACCGCCCCTACAGAGGCCCCGTGGGTGCTGACTCGGACACCTGAGAGCCAGCAACCCGCCGACCCTCGTAGCAGGGCAATCCGCCGGTAAGCGCCGAAAGGCCCGGTCCACCGCTTCCTGCCAGTGGGGCGGTGACCGGTTCGTCGCCCGATGTGGTGGCTGGGGAGCAGCAGGCTGAGTCGGTCTCCTTGGTCAGGGTGCCGGCGTCGCCCTTGAGCCTCGTGAACTGGTAGACGTTGGCCGACGTCCGCCACCATCGGCGAGCCTGCGGACGAGGTGGACGTTGGACGGACACCGGCGTCGACCTGGCCGGCCTGCACCCCGACGATCTCCTGGAAGACTCCCGGTCGTACAACCAACAACCCCATGCCCCTCCTGCCCCGTCGCGGACGGCCGTGCGCCGGATGCTAGCTTGACCCTTCGTGTCTGACTATCTTCGTGATCTCTTCTCCCTGGACGGCCGGCGAGCCCTGGTGACCGGCGGCAGTTCAGGGATCGGTTATGCCATGGCCGAGGCGATCGGCCGCGCCGGAGCCGAGGTGGTGATCGTGGCTCGCCGGGAGGCCGAGCTCGACAAGGCCGTGCACCAGCTGCGGCAGCACGGCGTGACGGCCTCCCGCATCAGCGCCGACCTCGGCGACCGCGCCGCCGTGGAGCGGGTCTGCGCCGGCGCCGGCCAGATCGACATCCTGGTCAACGATGCCGCCAACAACATCCGCAAGCCCATGGCCGAGCTCACCGACGACGACTATGAGCAGACCATCGCGGTCAACCTGACCGCCCCCTACCTGTTCGGCCAGCACTTCGGGCCGAGCATGGCCGAGCGGGGCTGGGGGCGGATCATCAATGTGGGCTCCCAGCAGACCGTCAGCGCCTTCGGCAACAGCGGTGTGTACGGTGCGGCCAAGGCAGGGATCGGCGGCCTCACGCGGTCGCAGGCCGAAGCCTGGTCAAGCCGGGGCGTATGCGTCAACACGATCATCCCCGGATTCGTGCTGACGCCGCTGACCGAGCCGGCTCAGGCCATCCCCGGCCGGGTCGAGGCGCTCGCCGCGCGCCACATGGTCGCCCGTAACGGCGTGCCAGACGATTTCGCCGGTGCCGCGGTGTTTCTGGCCGGTGACGCCTCCGCGTTTGTCACCGGCCAGATGCTGTTTGTTGATGGTGGCTTTTTCGTGCACTAATTCAGCCGAGCGCCTTTACTTTGTAGATTACTTGCGGCGGATGTGTCGTACCTCCGCGCCTTCGTGCCAGGTGTCGATGACCAGTTCGTCGCCCTCGACCCGAGTCCACACCACCTCGGACAGGTCGATCCTGAACAGGTGCGAGTCGGTGCCGGGCAGGCCCGCCTCGGCCAGCACCTTCGGGTCGGTGATCTCCACCGCCCGCCCGGCCAGTTTCACGTCGCCGGCCCATGACGACGGATCCGCCTCATCAGGGTCGGGCGAGGTGACGTGGATGGCCATGCGCGGATCTCGCCGCAGGTCGAGCGCCTTGACCGCACCGGGCATGGACCCCATCCACAGCTCGCCGCCGTCAAGGCGCGACTCGGTGCCGCTCACCCTGGGAGAGCCGTCCTTACGGAGCGTGGCCAGCACCTTGTGCTTGTGACGCTCCATCACTCCCCGAGCGACCGCCGCCAGCTCGGGGGCCTGGATCTCGAACTCTTTCCACGACGTCATGTGAGCATCATGAACGAAGGCACCGACAAAAACCCGGCCGGGAGGTACGGGCCCGCAGTACGGACCCACCGCGTCCATGCCGACGGTCGGGGTCTAGACGGTCGAGGTCTAGACGGTGTTCTGACGGCTCGGCAGCGCGTTCCCCTCTCAGTCCCGGTCCGGCTCCTGGGACAGCTCGTGCGACAACTGTTCCAGCTCCGCTCCCCCCGCCATCAGCCCCGTCAGCTCCTCCCGCGTGATGTCCCCCTTGCCGTACTCCCCCAGGCTCGTCCCCCGGTTGAGCAGCAGGAACCGATCCCCCACCGGATAGGCGTGGTGCGGGTTGTGCGTGATGAAGACCACGCCGAGACCCCGGTCGCGGGCCCTGGCGATGTAGCGCAGGACGACACCCGCCTGCTTGACGCCCAGCGCCGAGGTCGGCTCGTCGAGGATGAGCACCCGGGCGCCGAAGTGGACGGCCCTGGCGATCGCCACCGACTGCCGCTCGCCGCCGGACAGCGTGCCGACGGGCTGGTCGACGTCGCGGATGTCGATGCCCATGGCCCGCAGTTCCTCGCGGGCCACCCGCCGGGCCGTGGCGACGTCGAAGGCCAGGCCCTTGCGGGGTTCGGAGCCGAGGAAGAAGTTCCGCCAGACCGACATGAGGGGGATCATCGCCAGGTCCTGGTAGACGGTGGCGATACCGCGGTCCAGCGCCTCGCGCGGGCTGGCGAAGCGCACCTCGGTGCCGTCCACGAGGAAGGAGCCGGTGTCGTGCTGGTGCACCCCGGCGAGGATCTTGATGAGCGTCGACTTGCCGGCGCCGTTGTCACCCAGGACGCAGGTGACCTGGCCCGCCTCGACGCTCATCGACACCTCCCGCAGCGCCAGGACCGAGCCGAAGGTCTTGCCGATGTCGCGCGTCTGGATGATCAATGCTTCACCTCCTCGGCGTACCGCCGGACCAGGCGGTTGGCCAGCGTGGCCAGCAGGAGCATGGCGCCGAGGAAGAACTTGAACCAGTCGGCGTCCCAGCCCAGGAAGACGATGCCCTTGTCGGCCATGCCGAAGATGACCGCGCCGATGGCGGCGCCGATCGCCGAGCCGTATCCGCCCGTGAGCAGGCACCCGCCGATCACGGCGGCGATGATGTAGATGAACTCCTGCCCGATGCCGATGTTGGCCTGCACGGAGGTGTAGCGCAGGGCCAGGATGGAGCCGACGAGCCAGGCGGCGACCGCGGTGGTCATGAACAGCGCGATCTTGGTACGGGCGGCGGGCACGCCGACCGCGCGGGCGGCCTGCTCGTTGCCGCCGACCGCGAAGATCCAGTTGCCCACCCTGGAACGCATGAGCACCCAGGTCGCCGCGGCGGTGACCAGCACCCACCACAGGATCGCCACGCGGAAGGAGGTGCCGCCGATGTCGATGGTGCCCGCGAAGATCGTCCGGGCGGTCTCGTAGCCCGCCGCCCTGCGCAGTCCGCTGACCTGTACGGTGCCGGTCAGGGCCTTGGTGACGCCCAGGTTGATGCCCTGCAGCATGAGGAACGTGCCCAGCGTCACGATGAAGCTGGGCAGCCGCGTCCTGGTGACCACCAGCCCGTTGGCCAGTCCGATGAGCAGCGCGACGACCAGCCCGACGAGCATGGCCGTCCACACGTCGAAGCCGTAGCGGGTGGCGAGCGTGACCAGGATGAGCCCGGTCGTGCCGGTCAGCACGCCGGCCGACAGGTCGAACTCGCCGCCGATCATCAGCAGCGCGATCGCGACGGCCATGATGCCGAGCGTCGCGGCCGGGTCGAGCCAGTTCGCGATGCCCGCCGGCGAGCGGAACACCGGGGACTGGGCGGCGAAGAAGGCGAACACCGCGACCAGGCCGACGACCGCCCCCAGCTCCGGGCGGATCAGCAGCCGGCGGGCCAGGCCGACGCTGCCGATCCGTTCATCGGCGGGAACAGTGGTCACCTGGTGCCCGCTTCTGCCAGTTTGGCCACCTGCTCGGCGTTGTCCTTGGTCACGAAGCCGGGGCCGGTGTTGACGGGCAGGCCGCCACCGACGGTGTTGAGGTTGTTCTTGTACAGGTAGAGGAAGACGATCGGCAGGTAGCCCTGCAGGTACTGCTGCTGGTCGACGGCGAACAGGATCTCCCCGTCCTTGATCGCGGCCACCACGTCGCCCGACAGGTCGAACGTGCCCAGCTTGGTCTGCGTCCCGGCGTCCTTGATGGCGTCGCGGGCGGCGATGGCGACCGCCGGGTTGAGCGTGAGCACGCCGTTGAGCTGCTTGTCGGACTGCAGCTTGGCGGTGACCTTGGAGGTCACGTCCGCCAGGTTGCTCACGTCGACCTGCAGCCGCTCGACCGTGCCGCCCAGCGTCGCCTCGGCGCCCTTGCACCGCTGGTCGAGGCCGACGTTGCCGGCCTCGTGGATGACGCACAGCAGCTTGGTGACGCCGGCGGCCTTGAGCTGTTCGCCCGCGCCGCGCCCGGCCACCTCCTCGGACTGCCCGACGTGGGTGATGGCGCCGAACGCCTTGGAGGAGTCGGCGCCGGAGTTGATCGTCACGACGGGGATCTTGGCGGCGACGGCCTTGCCGATGGCCTCCTTGAGGGCGTCGGGGTTGGCCATGGACACCACCACGCCGTCGACCTTCTCCGAAACCGCCTGGTCGATGAGCTGCGACTGCTTGGCCGGGTCGCCGTCGCCCTGGTAGGTGACCTTCACGGCGTACTGCTTGCCGGCGGCCTCGGCGCCGTTCTTGACCACGTCCCAGAAGGAGTCTCCGGGTCCGGCGTGGGTGATGACGGCGAAGGTGCCGCCGCTCGCCGCGGCGGGCGCGGATCCTGCGGCCGGTGCGCTGCTCTGCGCGGCGGGTTGCGGCGCAGAGGAACAGCCGCTCAACGCCAGAGCGCCCAGCAACGCCACCACGATCGGGATTCGTCTCATCCGACACCTCCAAGACCAACGGGCTCGTCCCTGGTTCTACCCCAATGTCATCTGCTTGTATAGACATACGGACCAATGGTGACAATCATGGTTTCGTCCTGATGTCAGGACATGATGGTCGCCACGCATTCCAAGAAGAAGGAGCCGCGATCACCCTCGATTCTACGCCGCCTACCTGGCCGAACCCCTGACAGTAGAACGGAATCGTACGTTCCCATATGCTAGGGGGATGACGACCCCAGCACCGATGAGCGGCCGCAAGGCACAGGCCGCCCGCAACGACACGTTGATCCTCCAGGCGGCACGGGCGGTGTTCACCGCCGACCCGGGCGCTCCGATCGCCGCCGTCGCCGAGCGGGCGGGCGTCGGGATCAGCGCACTCTATCGCCGATATCCCAGCAAGGAAGCCCTGTTGCAGAAGCTCTGCTTCGACGGGCTGATGCTGTACATCGCCGCCGCGGAGAAGGCGCTGGCCGACCAGGGCGACCCCTGGGACGCCTTCGCCACGTTCATGCGGGAGATCGTCGAGGCCGACACCCACTCCCTGACGATCGCGCTGGCCGGGACGTTCCAGCCGACGGAGGAGCTGTACGAGGCCGCCGTACGGGCCAGTGACCTGGCGACCCAGGTGCACGGCAAGGCGTCCACCGCCGGTGTGCTGCGGCAGGACGTCACGGTGTCGGACGTGGCCATGCTGTTCGAGCAGCTGGCCTCGGTCAAGCTGGGCGAGCACGAGCGCACCGAGCAGCTGCGGCACCGCTACCTGGCGCTGTTGCTCGACTCGCTGCGGCGGCCGCCGGCCCACCGGCCGCTGCCCGGCCCGCCGCCGCAGGACGCCGAGCTGCGGGCCCGCTGGACGCCCGGCTCGCCCTGATCCCGCCTCCGCCCTTCCCGCCTTCCAGCGGAAGCCTCAGTCCTCCCCCGCCTTCCAGTGGAACAGGTACGACATCACGAAGCCGAACAGCCCGGTGGCCCCGGCCGCCACGGTCATCGCCAAGCCGAGGCTCGACACGGCGCCGGAGACCAGCCCCGGGGTGCCGGCGACCAGGCCGACGGCCTGGATCAGCACCACCACGACGCCGAGGACGAGGAACACGACGAGCCCGATCTTGAACAGCGCCATCGTCACGCGCTTGAGGGTGTCCACTGCGGATTCCTTTCGGGGAGATCAGATCAGATCAGATCGGCAGCACGCCGGTCGCCACCAGCACGCCGAGGGCCAGGATCGGGATGACGAACCAGATGATGAGCCGTCCGAAGGTCCTGGCCGGGTCCACCCCGGCGATGCCGCTGGCGATGTAGATGGGTGCCGCGCCGGGAGGAGAGGCACCCTCGGTGGAGGCGAAGATCATGATGGCGGTGGCCGCGGCCACGGGCGAGACCCCGGCCGCCGTCAGGGCGCTGAAGGCCACCCCGCCGACGGCGGCGATCGTCGCGCTCCCGGTCAGCGGCGCCGCGATGATCACGATCAGCAGCCCGACCAGCGTGGCGATGACGGCGACCGGCGCGTTCAGCCCCTTCATGATGGCGGTGAGCTGGTCGACCAGGCCGAGCTCGCCCAGGCTGGCCGCGGCCGCGAAGGCGAAGAACAGCGTCGCGCCGATCACGGCGTAGCGCGGGGCCATGTCGCCCAGCAGCTCGTTCCAGGCCCGCCCGGTGCGCGGCAGCCGCTTCCAGGCCACGGCCAGCGTGGCCAGGATGGTCAGCACGGGGATCCAGACGACGATGCTGATGTCGTCCGCGGCCTCGCCGACGCGCGACTCCATCCACTTGACGCCGAAGTCGAGGGTCATGACCACCGGTACGGCGATGCCCGCGTACACCAGCAGCGACGTCCACCCGGCGCGCAGGGCGGCCCGCAACGGAATCAGGTCGGCGGCGTCGGTGGCCTCGATCCGGTGGCGCCGTACCCAGACGAACACGACGATGAAGCGGTAGAGCACGGTCCACAGCCCGCCGACGAGCGCGGGCACGAACAGCTGGTCGGCCGTCAGCACGGGCGCCACGGCGGCCGAGCCGAGCAGCAGGAACATCGACGAGCTCGGCGGGATCGAGATGCCCAGCCCGGCGTTGCCCGCCACCAGCGCGGCGGCCAGGTCGGGCCGCCAGTTGGACCTGGTCATCCACGGGATCGTCACCGACCCCACCGAGGCGGCGATGCCGGACCCGGACCCGGCGGGCCCGCCGAGCAGCGCCGCGGCGGAGGTGGAGACGTACCCGGCGCCGCCGCGCAGCCGCCCGAAGATCGAGTTCAGTACGGTCACCTGCTCCTGGATCAGCCCCAGCTTGGTGAGCAGGTAGCCCATGAACACGAAGGCCAGGGCGGCGAAGACGACCTCCTCGGCCAGCGCGTCGGAGATGCCCGCCCAGGCCAGGCCGAGGAAGCCGGTACCGCCGAACAGGCACACCCCGAGGAAACCGATGAGCATGGCCTCACCGATGTTGCGTTTCAGCACGCCGTTCCAGACGACGATGATGGCGATATAGGCGACGAGCGCCCAGACGGCGATGCCCATGGCGAAATGGCCTCCGTTGGGGGTGGTGGCGAAAAGGGAGCTGCGGCTTATGGAGTCGGTGCTCGGGCGCGGCAAAGCCGGCCGCGGCGAAAGATCAGCCTTCGGGCGCGGGAAAACCAGCCGCCGCTAAAAGTCAGTCCTCGGGCGTGCGATGTCGGCCGCTGTGAAAGGTCAGCCCTCGGGCGCGAGCCGCTCGGCGAGATCTAACGTACGACGGGCCCTGGCGACGATCGGCGCGTCGACGAAGCGGCCGTCGGGCAGCGCGACGGCGCCCGCCCCGGCCCGCTCGGCCTGCTCGGCCGCCTGGACGATCTCGGCGGCCCGGTCCCTCTCCTCCCGTGTGGGAGCGAACGCCCGCCTGATCACCGGGATCTGGCGGGGATGGATCGCGGTCCTGCCGAACAGGCCCAGCGCGCGGCCCGCCCGGCAGGAGGCCGCCAGACCCGCCTCGTCCTTGACATCGGGGTAGACCGACATCGGCACGGGCGGCAGTCCGGCGGCCGCGGCGGCGATGACCGCCTGGAGCCGCAGGTGGTTCATGGCGCTCTCGTCGGTGATCGACAGCTCGGCGGCCAGGTCCTGCTCGCCGAGCGCGATGCCCGCCACGGCCGGGTGGGCGGCGATGGCCTGGGCGGCGACGATCCCGGCCGCAGACTCCAGCAGCGCGTACGCCCTGACGCCCAGCCCGTCCAGGACGCCGGCCGACTCGACCTTGGGCAGCCGGACCGCGTCGAGCCCCGGCAGGCCGGCCAGCGCGTCGAGGTCGTCGCGCCCGCGCCCGCCCGCCAGGTCGTTGATCCTGACGTGCACCTCGACGGATCCGCTGCGGCCTCGGCTCGCCAGGTAGGCGGCGGCGTTGGCCCTGGCCTCGTCCTTGCGGACGGGCGCGACCGCGTCCTCCAGGTCGATGATGACCACGTCCGCCCCGGAGGCGGCGGCCTTGTCGAACCGCTCGGGCCGGTCCCCGGGGACGTACAGCCAGGTGACGGGGGTGTTCACGCGATCACCCCGTCCTCGCGCAGCCGGGCTATCTCCTCGGGCCCGTAGGCGAGTTCGCCGAGCACCTGGTCGGTGTCATGGCCGAGGGGGCGCCCCGGCCAGGAGACCGCGCCGGGTGTGTCGGACAGGCGGAACAGCACGTTCTGCATGGTGACCGTGCCCAGTTCCTCGTCCGGCACCTCGATGAAGGTGTCGAGGGCGGCGTACTGCGGGTCCTTGGCGATGTCGGAGACGTCGTAGATGGGGGCGACCGCCGCCTGGGCCTCCTTGAAGCGGGCGATGACCTCGTCGGCGTCGCGTTCGGCGATCCAGGAGGCCACGGCCTCGTCGAGTTCGTCGACGTGCTGGACCCGGCCCTGGCCGCTGGCGAACCAGGGCTGCTCGACCAGGTCGGGCCGGCCGACCAGGGTGACCACGCGTTCGGCGATGGGCTGGGCGCTGGTGGAGATGGCCAGCCAGCGGCCGTCGCGGGTGCGGTAGGTGTTGCGCGGCGCGTTGCTGCTGGAGCGGTTGCCGGTGCGCTGGGGCACGACGCCGAGTGCCTTGTAGGCGCTCATCTGCGGGCCCAGGATGCCCAGGATCGGCTCGATGATGGCCATGTCGACGACCTGGCCGCGGCCGGTCTGCTCGCGGGCGCGCAGGGCGACCATGATCGCGTACGACATGGCCAGCCCGGCGATGCCGTCGGCCAGGGCCAGGGGCGGCAGGGTGGGCGGGCCGTCCGGCTGGCCGGTCATGGCCGCGAACCCGCTCATCGCCTCGGCCAGCGTGCCGAAACCGGGCTGACTGGACATCGGGCCGAACTGCCCGAAGCCGGTCATCCGCGCCACGATCAGGCGGGGGTTGATGTCCATGAGGTCGCCGGGGGCCAGGCCCCAGCGTTCCAGGGTGCCGGGGCGGAAGTTCTCGACCAGCACATCGGAGCGTTCGACCAGGCGGCGCAGGATCTCCTGTCCCTCGGCGCGCGACAGGTCGACGGCGGCGGCGCGCTTGTTGCGCGACAGCGTCTTCCACCACAGGCCCACCCCGTCGACCGAGGCGCCGTGCCCGCGCGAGGGGTCGCCGCGGCGGGGATGCTCGATCTTGATCACGTCGGCGCCGAAGTCGCCGAGCATCATCGCGGTGGATGGCCCGGCGAACAACGTCGCGGCGTCGATGACCCGCAGGTCGGCGAGGCTCGTCATAACGATGTAACTTATAAGAAATATGTCATAGGTCAATACGCTTCTCAGATTGCGGGACACTGATGGTCATGCCGACCAGCGAGCCGCGTCCTCCCATGAGCAAAGCCGAATACGTCTACAACGTGCTGCTCGAGGAGATCCGCACGGCCAGGATCCCCGGTGGCACCGCCCTGCGCGCCGGAGCGGTGGCCCGCAGGCTCGGCGTCTCGGTCACGCCGGTCCGCGAGGCGCTGCGCAGACTGGAGAAGGACCGGCTGATCAGCTACGAGGCCCACCACGGCGCGACCGTGGTCGACCTGGGCGACGAGGCGGTGGAGGAGTACTACGGCCTGCGGGCGGTCGTCGAGGGCCTGGGCGCCCGGCTGGCCGCCACCCGGATCACCGCCGCCGACCTGGCCGCGCTGCGCGAGCTGCACGCCTCGATGATCCTTGATGCCGAAGAGGGCCGGCACGAGCGGCTGGGCGAGCAGAGCAGGCACTTCCACCTGCGCATCGCCGACATCGGCGGTCCCGCCTTCCTCGGCCAGCACGCCAGGGCGGTCCGCGACAGTTTCCCCGTGCCCGCCGGGGCGTCGCTGTGGCTCGACGACGAGCAGGTCAAGCTGCAGCTCGACGCGCACGAGGGCATCCTGGCCGCCCTGGCCGCCGCCGACGGCGCCGCGGCCGAGCACATCATGATCGAGCACGTACGCCTGGCCGGCGACTACCGCAAGGGCCACTGACCGCCCTCAGCCGGACCTCCCCGGCGGTGGTCGTCACAGGTCGCGCACGCGTCACCCAGTCGCGTCGAGGGCGGGACGGAGTTCGGCCCAGGCCCATGCTCCGAGCGTCGTGTCGGTCGTGGTCACGGGGGTCCTCGGCTGCTCGGGGACGAATCCATCGCGCAGCCCGGTCGACATGCCCATGATGGCCTCGACCCACGCCGGGGACATGCCGGCACCGGCCAGCGTGGCGCGCATCTCGTCGTCGGCGACGCGGTGGGCGGTGACCGTGCGGCCCAGGACGTCGCCGACCACGGCCACGGCGTCGTCCCAGGACAGGTCCTGTGGTCCGTGCACGGCCTGCACCCGGCGTCCCGACCAGTCGGCGCGCAGCAGCAGGGACGCGGCCACCGCGGCGATGTCGGCCGGCGCGACCCAGGAGAACCGCTGGCTGGTGGGCAGGAGCACGGCCACGGTGCCCGAGCGGATGCTGTCGAGCTCGAACAGCAGGTTGCTGAAGAAGTAGCCGCACCGCAGGTGGGTGACGGCGAGATCGGCGTGCTTGGCGACGACCCGGTCCAGCGCCTCCTCGGCAAGGGCCAGCCCGTCGATCTCACCGGCGCCCTCGCGCAGCTCCGCTCCGACGCTGCTCTGCAGGACGGTGCGGGGGACGCGGTTCTCGGCGACCGCGGCGGCGACGACCTCGCCGACCTCGGCGTACGCCGCGACGGGGTCGGCGGCCTCGCCGGGCGGCACGATCAGGAACAGCGCGTCGACGCCGCGGGTCGCCTCGGTGACGGCCGCGGCGTCCCGCAGGTCGACCTCGCGGGCGTCGACGAGGTCGCCCCAGGTCGCGCGGGGCTGCTCGGGGTGGCGGCTCAGCAGCCGCGGACGGATACCGGCCCGGACCAGGTGACCGACCAGGAAGCGGCCGACGTTGCCGGACGGTGCTGTGATTGCGATCTCCATGACCTCCACCGTATGGGGAGATGTGGCCGGATCCTGTCCGCGATTGTGGCGACACTGGAGTCATGACCGATTTCGCCCCTGCCGATGGCGATCCCGCCGGACGGACCCTCCTGCTGCTGGAGTTGCTGGCCGCCCGGCCGAGCTGGTCGGCTTCCGATCTGGCCGGGCGGCTCGAGGTCAGCACCCGCACTTTGCGTCGCGACGTGGCCCGCCTGCAGAGGCTCGGCTACGCCGTCGAGGGCCGGCCTGGGCCGGGTGGCCACTACGCGCTGCGCCCGGGGCACCGGATGCCGCCGCTGGTCTTCCAGGACGACGAGGTCGTGGCTCTGGTGGCGGCCCTGCGCATGGCCGAGGGGATCCTCGCCGGGGACGCCGCGCACCGGGCGCTGGCCAAGCTGTCGCAGGTGCTCCCGCGGCGGCTGCGCACCGTCCTGGACACCGCCGCCGCGGGCAGCGAGAACGTCGACGGCGAGGGTGAGGGCGTGGAACCCTCGACCCTGGCGGCGCTGCTCCATGCGGCCGATCAGGACCTCGTGCTGCGGTTCGGCTACCGCGACCGGCATGGGACCGCCAGCCGGCGGCGGGTGGAGGCGGTGCGGTGCATCTACACCCGCGGACGCTGGTACGTTCTCGCCCACGACCTCGACGCCGGCGACTGGCGGGTGTTCCGCCTCGACCGCGTGCGGGAGCCGGAGGCGGGGGAACCGGGGTCCGGCGACCGCGGCCGGCCGGCCGACGACCTCGCGACCTGGCTCGCCACGGACTTCGGCCGCCGGCCCAAGGGCTGAGAGCTCAGGTGGTCGCGGCGGCAGCAGCGGTAATGAGCGCCGGGCCGCCGACGCGGACCGGCATCGCGACGCTCAGCAGACCGGCTGCCAACAGTACGGCCCCGCTCAGGGCGTCACCTCGGCGAGGGCGGAGCCGCGCAGGTCGAAGCCGCCCACATGCGCCAGATAGTCGCCTGCCTCCAGCGGGTCGCCGACGTAGACGCCGCCCGCCTGCCGGACCAGCAAAGCGCCCGCCGCCACGTCCCACGGGTGGGAGCGGGTGCCGTACGCGACGTCGGCCCACCCGGCGGCGACGTGCGCGAGCTTGAGCGCGGCGCTGCCCGGACGGCGTACGGCGGCGAAGGACTCCAGGAAGCGGCCGAATCGGCGCAGCGCCCGCTCCCCGTCGAGCTCCAGGTCCAGCGGCGTGGGGTAGCTGGACAGCAGCATCGCCTCCCTGTCACGGGTGGCCCCCTGGCTGCGGATCGGGGTGCCGTTGCACCAGGCGCCCAGCGTGGAGGCGGTGAACTCGTCCTCACGCACCGGGTCGTACACGACGCCCGCCACCAGCTCACCCGCCACCGCGGCGGCGATGGAGACACAGAAGAACGGCAGGCCGGCGGCGAAGTTGGCGGTGCCGTCGATCGGGTCGACGTACCAGCGCAGCTCGCCCGAGCCGGTGACGCCGCCCTCCTCCCCCACGATCGCGCTGCCGGGCCAGCGGGCGGTGATGACGGCGCGGATCGTCTCCTCCGCCGCCCGGTCATGCTCGGTGACCGGGTCGTGGAAGTCGCGCTTGGTGGCGACCGGCGGCCTCGACCTGAAGGCCTTGCGCAGCCTCGGCCCGACCGCCCTGGCCGCTTCCGAGGCGGTGTCGAGCAACTGTGTCGCGTCCATGTCTCCTCCAGGGGCACTTCACGCTCATCAGCACGGTCATGCCCAATTCCGGGCATTCGACGTACTTCTTCAATTATGTCAAGACAGCAGATTGTCATGACCTACTGCCTACGCGCGAGATTTGTCAGGACATTCTGACCTGGGTTAATCTGATCAGCATGACCGCGAACCTGGCGATCGACCTGGACCGCTCCAGCCCCGTGCCGCTCTACTTCCAGGTGGCCGAGCAGATCGCCGAGGCGATCCGGCGAGGCGACCTGGCGCCCGGCTCTCGGCTGGACAACGAGATCCTGCTCGCCGACAAGCTGGGCCTGTCCAGGCCCACGATCCGCCAGGCCATCCAATATCTGGTGGACAAGGGCCTGCTGGTCCGCAAGCGCGGCGTCGGCACCCAGGTGGTGCACGGGCAGGTCAAACGCTCGGTCGAGCTCACCAGCCTCTACGACGACCTGCGCCGCTCGGGCCAGGAACCGGCGACCCAGGTTCTCGCCCTGGAGCCGCGGCCGGTGAGCGAGGAGATCGCCGCCGTCCTGGGCGTCGAGCCCGGCGCCGACGTGCTCTACCTCGAACGGCTCCGCTTCGCCGCCGGCGAGCCGCTGGCCGTGCTGCACAACTGGCTGCCGCTGGGCCTGGCCCAGCTGACGGCGGCCGACCTGGAGGGCCGCGGCCTGTACGAGCTGCTGCGCGGCGCGGGTGTGCGGATGCGGGTGGCCAACCAGCGCATCGGCGCCCGCGCGGCGAACCAGGCCGAGGCCAAACTGCTGGACGAGCGGCGCGGCGCCCCGCTCCTGACCATGCTCCGCACCACCTACGACGACCAGGGCAGGGCCGTCGAGCACGGCTCACATGTCTACCGGGCCTCGCTCTACTCCCTTGAGGTCACCCTCATCGAGCGCTGAGGCCGCGCGCCGCTTGACGTACCAGGTGGTGGCGATGCCGCACAGCACCGCCGCCACGAGCCCCACCCATGAGAAGCCCTTCAGCCACTTCTCGGCGACCATGCCGAGATAGAAGATCACCGCGGTGGTGCCGCCCGCCCAGACGATCCCGCCGAGCACGTTGGCGATCAGGAATCGCCAGTACGGCATGCGCAACGCCCCCGCCAGCGGCCCGGCCAGGATGCGCAGCAGCGCGATGAAGCGCCCGACGAACACGGCCCACACCCCGAACCGGTCGAAGTAGTGCTCGGCCTTGCCGATGTGGTGGGGCCCGAAGTGCTTGGGGAAGCGCCGTCCGAGTCGCTCGAACAGTGGCTTGCCGCCCTTGCGGCCGATGGCGTAGCCGATGGAGTCGCCGACGATCGCCCCCGCGCTCGCGCAGATGCCCACCCACACGGGGCTGACGACGCCCTTGGCGGACAAGAGCGCGGCGCTGACCAGCACGATCTCGCCGGGCAGCGGGATGCCGAGGCTCTCGACCCCGATCACCAGGCCGACCAGGGCACACAGCCACGCGGGCGGGATGGCCTGCAGCAGTTCGTCGATGTGCACGCAGCAACCCTAGCCCGGCCGACCGCCATAGGCGGACGTTCGTCTTCAGGCGGATGCCTGGTCGAGAAGTTCGAGCAGATGGTGGTACGGCCGGCCGGTGGCGCGGGTCAGGCCGAGCTCGCAGGTGCGGTTGACCGAGGCGTGCGCGGCGAAGTCGCCGGCTCGTACGGCGGCGGCTTCGGCGTGGGTGGCCGAGGCGGTGAGCTCCGGGTGGAGCAGGCCGCGGTCACCGGCGAAGGCACAGCACTGCCACCCGTCGGGGACGACCACCCGCTCGGCGACCGCTTCGGCGATCCGGGTGATGGCGGCGTCCAGGCCGAGGCGGGTGGAGGAGCAGGTGGGATGCAGGGCCAGGGACGGGCGGCGGCGGAGTACGGTCAGGCGGGGCAGGAGGTACTCGGCGGTGAAGGCGACCGCGTCGAGCACCCGCAGGTCCTGTCCCAGCAAGTCGGTCAGGCGGTGGAAGCCCTCGGTGCAGGAGGCGGCGTCGCTGACGACCGGGATCCGGCCCTGGCCGGAGGCTTTGAGCCCAGTGGCTTCGAGCCCAGTGGCTTCGAGCAGGTTGTCGGCCACGCGGCGGGCCATGAGGTCATGGCCATCGGTGTAGCCCTTGGACGACCAGGGAGTGCCGCAGCACAGGCCGCCGATCCCTTCCGGGACGTGCAGCCGCACGCCCGCGCGCGCGGCCAGGCGGGTGAACGCGTCCACTACGCCGGGGCCGCCGTCGGCGGGGGCGAACAAGGTGTTTAGGCAGGACGGGACATACACCGCGTCCGCGTTCTCCACCGGATCCGGCCGGCGGCGCTTCCCGCCCCGCGGCAGGTCGCGGGTCCACCCCGGAACGGCCTCGGAGCCGGTGATGGCGCGAGCGGCACGACTGGCCGCCTCCGGCAAAAGGGGCGGGACCGCCTTCGCCGTGTCCAGCGCCAGGTCGAGCGCGCCGGTCACCCCGCTCCAGTGCTTGGCGGCGGCCTTCCAGCCCTTCTGGGCCAGGCGGCCGTGACGCTCGCCGCGCAGGCGCTTGGTCAGGTCACCGGTGTTGATCAGGACCGGGCAGGCGGTGGCGCACATGCCGTCCACGGCGCAGGTGTCCACGGCGTCGTAGCCGTACTCCTCCTCCAGTCGCCGGGCGAGCTCGTGGTCGCCCGCGGCCTGGGCGGCGGCCAGCTCGCGGCGCAGCACGATGCGCTGGCGCGGAGTGGTCGTCAGGTCGCGGCTGGGGCAGACCGGCTCGCAGTAGCCGCACTCCACGCACCGGTCCACCTCGGGCTCGACGGTGACGACGGCCTTAAGGTCGCGCAGGTGCGCGTCGTCGCGGTCGGTCAGGACGACGCCGGGGTTGAGCGCGCCGGCCGGGTCGCACAGGCGCTTGACCTCGCGCATCACCTCATACAGCTCATCACCGTACTGGCGGCGCACGAACGGGGCCATGACCCGGCCGGTGCCGTGCTCGGCCTTGAGCGTGCCGCCCCGGGCCAGGACGGCCCGCACCATGTCCTCGGTGAAGTCGGCGTAGCGCTCCAGGTCGGTGTCGAAGCGCTCGTTGAGCATGAAGTGCAGGTTGCCGTCCTTGGCGTGGCCGAATATGACGCTGCGCTCGTAGCGGTGCTCGGAGAACAGGGCGATCAGCTCGTCGCACAGGTCGGCCAGGGCGGGCACCGGAACGGCGACGTCCTCCAGCAGAGCGGTGGTGCCGCTGGGGCGGGCGCCGGCGACGGAGGCGTACAGACCTTTACGGATATGCCACAACGCGGCCCGGCCGCCCGCCTGCCTGCTCAGCCGGGCCGGGGCCGACAGCGCCAGCCGCGGGAACAGCTCCTCGGCCGCCCGTTCTCGTTCGGCCAGGAGATCCGGGTCCGCTTCCTGCCATTCGATCAGCAGGGCGGCGTGCTCGGCGACGGCGAGCGTGCGCAACACCTCGTCGGCCTTGGGGTCGGTCTGGGCCACGCGCAGGGATTCGGCGTCCAGCAGTTCGACGGCGGCGGGCGTGGCGGCGACCAGATCGGGCATCGCGGCCATGGCCTGGCGCAGGGTGGGGAAGACGAGCAGGCCGGTGGCGGCCAGCGGGTGGGCGGGGACCGTGCGCAGCACCGCCTCGGCGACGAAGCCCAGGGTGCCCTCGCTGCCGATGGCCAGGTGGGTCAGGATCTGCGCGGGCGAGGAGTGGTCGAGGAAGCTGTTGAGGCCGTAGCCCATGGTGTTCTTCAGTGAGAACTGGGCGGTGACGCGGCGCACCGAGTCGGGGTTGCCGCGCACCCGGTCGCGCAGCCGTTCCAGGCCCTCGGCCAGCGCGGGCTCCAGGGCGCGCAGCCGCTCGTCGGCGTCGGGGGCGCCGGTGTCGATGACGGTGCCGCTGGGCAGTACCAGCGTCATCGACTCCAGGGTCTGGTAGGTGTTGGCGTGCGTGCCGCAGGTCATGCCGCTGGAGTTGTTGGCCACGACGCCGCCGATCGTGCACGCCGACTCACTCGCCGGGTCCGGGCCGAGCTTGCGGCCGTACGGCGCGAGGCGGGCGTTGACCTGCCGCAGCACCGCGCCCGGCTGCACCCGCACCCGCGCCCCGCCGTCCAGCACCTCGATGCCGCGGAAATGCCGCCGGGTGTCCACCAGGAGGTGCTCACTGACCCCTTGCCCGCTCAGGCTGGTGCCGCCGGAACGGAAGGTGAGCGGCAGGCCCGTACGCAGCAGCGCCGCCACCTGCTCCGCGCTCTCGGGCACCAGCACCGCCTGCGGCGTGAGCAGGTAGTGCGAGGCGTCGTGCGCCATGCCGAGCCGGTCACTGGCCCTGGTGCGGGCGATCCCGGGGACGGCTGCCTCCACCGCCGACAGTACGGCGGCATCGGGGACGGGCATCGTGCTGCTCACGCGTGCTTCTCTCAGTCGCGGATCTCACAGTCGCGGATCTATGTGGATCTTCGGGCCGGGGCCGGCGTCGTCAGGCCGGTGCCCGGCCAGGACCTCGGCCGTCGCGGCCAGGCCGACCGTGGCGGCCACCAGCGGGCGGGGGGCCGGCGAACCGTCGGCGTAGGCGGCGATGGCGCCCGCCAGCCCGGCCGAGCCGCCGAGGATGCCGACCGCGGTGACGTCCCGCAGCAGCAGGTCGCGGGTGTCGAGGGTACTCGGTGTCCCGGCCAGGCCGATGTAGACGACGCGTCGCGCGGGCTCGACGAGGTCGAGCGCCAGGGCGGGCAGCTGCGGGGCGTTGGAGGCGTCGACCACGGCATGCCACGGCAGCTCCGGCAGCGTCTGCCGGGTCCAGACGCCGGTGAGTCCGAGGGCCCGCGCGACATCCGGGGTGTGCAGCCCCATCAGGTGCACCTCTACGCCTTCCGCGCGGGCGAACAAGGCCACGAGCAGGCCGATCGCGCCCGTGCCGAGGACCAGCAGCCGCTCCCCCGGCCGCAGCCCGGCGGCGCGGAAGGCCCTGAGCGCGTTGGCGCCCGGCTCGACCAGTGCGCCGAGCGTGGCGTCCATCATGTCGGGCAGCGCGTGCAGGGCCGTGGCCGGCACGGCGAGCTGCTCGGCCAGGGCTCCGGGACGGCCGCGGCTGATGCCGATCTCCACCATGTCGGCGCAGACGTGGTGATTGCCGGCCTGGCAGCGGTCGCAGTGGCCGCAGCCGAGCATGGTGTCGCCGGTGACCCGGCGGCCCAGCCAGCCGCCGTCCACGCCCTCGCCGACCGCGCTGACCACCCCGGTCCACTCGTGACCGGGGCGCAGCGGGTACCAGGACCGGCCGGTACGCAGGTAGCTCATCTCGCCGGTGAACAGCTCCACGTCCGTGCCGCACACGCCGACCCGCTCGACGTCGACGACCACCTCGCCGGGGACGGCGAGCGGCGGCTCCACCTCCCGCACCTCGGCCTTGCCCGGGCCGGTCAGGACGAGGGCACGCACTAGCGGGGCCCTACGACCTGCTGGCGCTGGCTGCCGAGCCCGTCGATGCCGAGCTCCATCACGTCGCCGGGCTGGAGCCAGATCTGGGGGTTGTGACCCATGCCGACGCCGGGCGGGGTGCCGGTGTTGATCAGGTCGCCGGGCTCCAGCACCATGAACTGGCTCAGGTGGTGCACGATGACGTACGGATCGAAGATCATCGTCTTGGTGGTGCCCGTCTGGCGGCGCACGCCGTTGACGTCCAGCCGCATGCCGAGGTCGGTGACGTCGGCGATCTCGTCGGGGGTGACCAGCCAGGGGCCGGCCGGGTTGAACGTCTCGGCGGACTTGCCCTTGCTCCACTGCCCGCCGCGCTCCATCTGGAAGGCGCGCTCACTGACGTCGTTGACCACGCAGTAGCCGGCGATGACGTCGCGGGCCTGCTCGACCGAGTCCAGGTAGGAGGTGCGGCGGCCGATGACGATGCCCAGCTCCACCTCCCAGTCGGTCTTCGTCGAGCCGCGCGGGATCCGCACCTCGTCGTACGGGCCGACCAGCGTGTTGGGCGACTTGGTGAACAGGATCGGCTCATCCGGGACGGCCTGGCCGGTCTCGGCGGCGTGGTCGCTGTAGTTGAGGCCGATGCACAGGATCTGGTGCGGCCGGGCGATCGGCGCCCCGACCCGCTCGCCGGCGAACTCCGCCACCTGACCGGCCGCGATACGTTCGGCGACCGGCCCGGCCAGCAGAGCCGTGCCGCCGGCGCCGAAGAAGCGCTCGTCGAAGTCGGGCGTCAGATCAGAGACGTCCACGTAGTGGGTGTCGTCCACGCGGACGACGGGCTTTTCGGCGCCGGGGGCGCCGATGCGCATGAGGTACAAGATCAGTCTCCGTGAATCTGCGGTAGGGCGGTGGCGGGCCTCACGAGAGGTCCTTGCCGGACACGATGGCGCGGATGGCGGGCAGGTCGGCGACGAGCTTGTCCAGCGGCGTGCGGTAGGCCAGGCCGCTGACGCTGATCGCGCCGCTGGGCACGGCGGGTGAGTTCAGGTACGCCGGAACCGCCAGGCAGTTGACGCCCGGCTCGTTCTCCTGGTCGTCGACGGCGTAGCCCTGCTCACGGACGCGTACCAGCTCGGCGTGCAGTTCCTCGGCCGTGCCGACCGAGCGCTCGGTCGGCCGCTCCAGCGTCCGGCCGCCCACCCACGCGCGCACCGCGTCCTCGTCCGGCAGGGAGTGAGCGAGCAGCATCTTGCCGACACCGGTGCAGTGGGCCGGGTTGCGGCCGCCGACGACCGAGGTCAGCCGCACCGCACCGGCGGCCGGGTCCAGCTTGGAGCGGTAGACGACCGAGGTGCCGTCCAGCACCGCGTAGTGCACCGTCTCGCCGTACCGCTCGCACAGCGCCTTGAGGATCGGGGTGACCCGGACGTGGTCGGGCCGGGCCTCGTGGTGGGCGAAGGCCATCCGCAGGAACTCATCCCCCAGCACGTACTGGCCGTGGCCGTTCTGGGTGGCGAACCCGGCGCGGCGCAGCGCGGCCAGGGCGCGATGCGCGGTCGGCTTGGGGCTGGCCACCGCGCGGGCCATCTCCTCCAGGCCGATCCCGTCGGGGTGGCGGGCCAGCTCGGCCAGCACCGCCAGCACCCGGTCGGACCCGACGAGCTTGGGTTCCTCCATAGGCTCGGACATGATTCCGAATGTTAGACCATCATTCCAAAAGCACGAAGTTCTCCTCTCAACCGGCTTCAGCCGAGTGCTTGGGCGAGGACCGCCACGACGGACTTGCCGCGGTCCCCATCGCCCATGCGGTTCGTCAGATAGGCGAACCCCATCCGTGCCTCAGGATCGGCGAACGCCACCTGTCCGCCCGCCCCGTCATGCCCGAAGGACGCCGGTGAGAGGTAGCGCTGCCAGTCCGAGGGCACCATGACCCCGGCGCCCCAGGACTGATAGGGCGGCTCCACGAAGAAGTACGGGGCTCCCTCGCTGCGCACCTCGCAAAGCGCGTGCACGGAGTCGTCGTTGATCAGGCGCACGCCGTTCGTCGGCGTGACGGTCGCCGACCACATCCGGGCCAGTCCGCTCGCCGTCGCCGTGCCGGTCACGCCGGCCAGGCCGGCACGGCGGAAGCGCGGTTCGGTGAGGTGGTCGATCGTGAGACCACAACCCAGGTTTATCGCGCGTTCCAGCCAGAAGATCGCCTCGGGGTCGCCCGTCGGCGTTGCCTCCTCCAGCGCGTCCGTGACGACACGGGCCACGCGTGGCTCCTCCGAGTCCGGAAGCCCGATCCAGACGTCGGCTTTCAGCGGGCGAGCGACGTGCTCCTCGAAGCAGCGCCCGATCACCTGGCCGGTGCCGAGCGTGACGAGCTTGGCGGTGATCGCCCCGTGCGTGACCGCGTGGTACTGGTGATGCTCGCCGGGCGCCCACAGCGGCTCCTGGGCGGCGAGGGCGTCCGCCGTCAGCAGGTTGTCCAGCACCTCCTCGAAGGTGAGGTCGCGGCGCGGAGCCGACAGACCGGCCCGGTGCGCCAGAGCGTCGCCGATGGTCACCCCGTCCTTTCCGTGTACGCCGAATTCGGGCCAGAGATCGACGACCGGGGTGTCCAGCGCGGGCAGCGCACCGCGTTCCATGAGCATCGCCACCAGGACCGACGCCATACCCTTCGTGCATGAGTACGTCAGCACGAGGGTGTCGGACGTGAA
Organism: Nonomuraea sp. NPDC048901; assembly: GCF_040649695.1. NCBI lineage: Bacteria > Bacillati > Actinomycetota > Actinomycetes > Streptosporangiales > Streptosporangiaceae > Nonomuraea > Nonomuraea sp. NPDC048901. The sequence continues at coordinate 47,883 of NZ_JBEZFW010000013.1, forward strand.
CGCGCGCCCCGTGCGCTCATCCGCGACGCCGGCCTGCAGCTCGACGACCGGCGTCCCGTCGATCCACACCGACAGCGCGGCGCCGGCGCGCTCGTCGCCGGCGACGGTGCGCGAGAAGGCGTCCGCCACCTTGTCGAAACCGGTCTCTACCAAGGTCATCAGGGTGTTTCCTCTCCGTTCGTGGAGCCGGTCAACGGACGACGACCCGCATGCGGCCCAGGTTCTGGATCTTCGTGAAGGGTGTGTTCGCGTCACCGTCGCGCTGGGCGATGGCGCGCAACGCCGGGAAGTAGGTCCCGGGCTTGGTGTAGGTGAACGTCATGCGCACCTCCGCGGAAGCGCGGGGAGGGCCGAAGGGTCGCGCGCTGAACGTTCCGTCGCCCTTGAAGTCCCACTCGGTTGACACGATCGTGCCTGTTCCCGCAGGTGTCTGGATCTCGGCCGTGAAGGTGACCGGCTTGCCCGCGGGAACCTCGATGGTGGTACGACCTCGCGCGGTCAGGTCGATGACGGGCTGCACGCCTCGGCGTGCCGCGGCCCTCGCCGGCACGGCGACCTGGCTGTCGGTCACGTTGTACCGAGTGGACTTCGCAGGTGTCACCCCGCGCTCGGCCCACGCGCTCACATCCCGCAGCGCCTGCTGCAGGATGCCCGTGCCGTCGATCAGGTAAGGGGTGTGGGGACCGATGTGGTCGGCGTTGTCGGTGAACCAGACACGGAAGTTGTCCTCCGATCCCACCTGCTCGCGGTACCAGTCGGCGTCCCAGGGGAAGGCATCGACGTCCAGCAGGTTGGCGACCATGATGACTTTTCCGCTGAACGTGCCGGTGTGCGTGCCGCCGCCGCTGACGCCGAGGGACACGCCCGGGCCCACCTCGACCGCGCGCTGCGGGTAGAGCGGCCGCCCGTTCGCGTCACGGAACTGGTCCCAGGCGTAGAAGCCGGGCCGGGTGGGGACCTGGTGGCGGTGGTAGGAGGTGAGCGCGAGCGACCAGCGGTTGTCGACGCGCAGTTTGACGCCCGCCGCGAGCGCCTTCAGCACCTCGGGCGCGTTGCCGCTGCCGAGCGTGAACACCTTGCCGTTCAGCGAACCCGTGAGGGCGCCGATCTTTGTCGTGCCGTCGGCGGCGTAGACCGTGAAGTCCAGGAAGGTCCTGCTCGCCGGCGGAGCGCTGTCCAGGGTCAGGCTCGTGGGATCGACGTGCGTGATGGTGGCCAGGTGGTCGACCTTCGCGGCGCGGAACAGCTCGCCGAGCGGCGACTGCTCGGTACCCAGGTAGCCGGGCTTGCTCCAGAAGTCGTCGGCGTAGGTGGGATCTGCGGCGCGAATCGTGCCCGCGTAGCCGAGCAGACCCTGGGGGTCGGTCAAGCCGAGCAGGTAGGAATGATCCTCCCAGCCCCGCAGCGGCACACCCATCCTGGTCACCTCACGCAGCACCGCGCGCTCCACCGAGCTGAGACCGGCGTAGGGGTCGCCCGAGCCCCCCGGGCTCACCGCGTCCGCGATCTGCTGCGCCTTGTCCTGCAGGACGACCCGGGCGAAGGCGCGGACGAAGAAGTTGTTCGGGATCGAGGTCGGCACCCCGGGGATGAACGGCACCGCGCCGTCCCACACGCCCGTCGTGTTCTCCATGGCACCGATGGTCTGGTACGAGCCGCCGCTGCCGCCCCAGATGTAGCCGTAGATCCTTCTCTGCTCGTCGTAGTAGTTCGCGGCGACTGTCCTGGCGAACTTGGCCGCCGCGGCATCGGCCCGGTAGCCGATGGTTCCCTTGATCTGAACGGTGTAGGCGCCGCTGTCCGCACCGAAGCGGATGTTGTCGTCCGTGGCGTTCTCGTCCTGGAGGGGGTAGACGTACTGGAAGAAGCGGCCCTTCCACTGGCTCTTGGGTGGGAGGTAGACGGTGAACTTGACGGTGGTGCCCTCGAAGTGGCCCGAGACCTTGTGATGCGGCACGGGGCCGGCCGGATCCGTCTCACTGTCGATGACGGGTCGGTCGAACTGCGGGTCGACGCAGCCGGCGGTGACCCACACGGGCCCGCCGGGCGTGCGGGCCGCGCACTCGGCGGCCTGGGCCGCCCTCGCGCTCTGCGCCGGTAGTAGACCGAGCAGGACTCCGACGGTGACCGCGCTGGTAAGTGGCAGCGTTCTTTTCATTGGATGCTCCGTGAGGTGTGTACGCGCGAGGTCGGGATGACTAGCCTTCGAACGCTTCCTGCATCTTCTGGAGCACCTCGTCGATGGTGTCCTTGCCGAGCAAGATCGCCTGCACGCCCTGCTGGGCCACGTCGTTGACCTTGGGGTTGGGCCAGTCAGCGATCTTGGCGGACTTCCCCGCGGCGATGGCCTCGTTCAGGGCCGCCAGGTTGGCGGGCGGCTTGAAGCCGGGGACGGGGATCAGCGGCACGCTCGCGTAGCCCTTGGCGTACACGCTGATGTTCTCCGGCTCGGCCAGCATGTTGAGGAACGCCTTGGCCGCGGCCGGGTTCTTGGCCTGGGCGTTGGCCGAAACCGTGAAACCGGGCAGAGCCGGGAAGTAGGTGCCGGCGGGATCGTCGGTGGCCGGCATGGGCAGGATCGTGAGCTCGCTCTTCGGCGCCGCCTTCTCGATGGGCGCGATCGCGGCGCCCACGTCGACGATCCCGAGGGCCTTGCCGGCGGCCACCTCATCGCTACCCTGGGTCCGGGTCCGGCCCATCACGCCTTCGCCGAAGCAGCCGGCGTCGTTCATCTGCTTGTACTTGTCGAGGACCTGCCGCCACGGCGAGGCCGGCACCGTGGTCTTCTTCTCCTTGAGCTGGGTGGAGAAGTCCGGGGTAGGTCCGTACACCAGGTCCGCGGACAGGGCGAGGAACATCATCTGGGGGCCCGCGCTGTCATTGAGCCCCTGCGCGTAGGCGTAGAGGCCGTGGTCCTTGGCGCTCTTGCACAGGCCGAGCACCTCACTCCAGGTCTTGGGGGGCTTCAGCCCCAGTTCCTTGAGCTTGGTCATGTTGTAGATGGCGCCCAGCCCCTGGAGCGTTCCCGGGTACGCGTACGTCTTGCCGTTGAACGCCATGTCGCTCTGCCACAGCCGCGGGATGCCGGACACCCACGGCGAGTCCGACAGGTCGAGGAGCTTGCCCTGCGCCGCGAGGGTGTGAACGTTCATGACGCCGCCGGATCCCGGCAGCGTGACGAAGATGTCGGCGGCGGTGCCGGCCTGCAACTGCGTTCCGATGAGGTTGCCGACATCCCCGCTGACGTAGTTCACGTCGACCTTGGTGCCGGGGTATTTCTGTTCGAACGCCTTGACGACCGGCTCGAGGGCGGGCTGGAACATCTTGACGTAGAGGATGGTGAGCGTGCCGCTGATGGCTCCCGACGCGGTGGAGGTGGGGGCCGGGCCGCCGCTGTCGGCGGGCGCGGTCGAGCAGGCGGCCAGCGAGAGCCCGGCGAGCAGGGCGCAGCCCATCGCCTTGGTGGAAATCTGCATTGACTTTCTCCAGGGGGGTTGGAGCCGAAGGGTCAGCCCTTCAGCCCTCCGGCGAATCCGTGGATCACGTAGCGCTGGAAGACGAGATAAAGGAGCAGGATCGGGGCCATCGAGATGAGGAGGCCGGAGAAGACCAGCGGCCATTCGACGGTGTACTGGCCGACGAACTGGAAGATGACCACCGGGGTCGTCTCCTGGTGGCTGCCGGCCAGGTAGAGCAGCGGCGTGAAGAAGTCGTTCCAGATGCCCACGGCGTTGAGGATGACCACGGTGCCGAGGACGGGCCGCAGGAGCGGCACGACGACGTGGATGAAGGCACGCACGTCGCCACAGCCGTCGATGCGCGCGGCGTGCTCGTACTCCAAGGGCACGCTGGTTCTGAGGAACGTGGTCACCAGGAAGATCGCGAACGGCATCTGCAGGCCCGCGTAGTAAATGATCAGCGACCATACCGACCCGAGCAGCCCCAGGTCCCGCATCGTCAGGTAGAGCGGCAGCAACGCCACCTGGAAGGGCAGCAGCAAGCCGACGAGGAACAGGTAGAAGGTGGCGTTGGACAGTTTGGCCGTCGATCTGGCCAGGGGGTAGGCCGCCATCGTGGCGAGCACGACGATGGCCAGACAGGAGATCGTCGTCAGGACAGTGCTGTTGACCATGGCCGGGCCGAGGTTCGACTCCGTGAGTGCTCGGGTCAGATTGTCCGTCGTGGGCCGGGTGGTCGGCAGGAACGCGGGCGACAGGTCGTCGACGGGTCGAATGGCGAGGTTGATCAAGATGTAGAGGGGGACGACGAAGAGCAGGGCACTGCCGTACGCGAAGACATGGTTGAGCGCGCTGCCCAGCCGCTTGGCGTTCATGAGTTGCCCTTCTGCCGGCGCAGGACCGTGAACTGGATCAGGGACAGGACGGCGACGGCGACGGCCATCGCGACAGCGAGCGCCGCGGACGCGGCGTAGTCACCCACGATGTTGAACTGCTTGAAGATCAACGTAGAGATCGTCTCCGTCTGCCCGGCGGGCCCACCCTGCGTCGTCGCGTAGATCTGGTCGAAGATCTTCAGGCCACCGATGAGGCCGAGCATCAGGTTGATCGTGATGGCCGGGGCCAGCATCGGCCGGACCACGTACCAGAACCTCCGCACCGCGCCGGCGCCGTCGATCGACGCCGCCTCGACGATCTCGGCCGGCACGCCCTGGAGGCCGGCCAGGTAGATGACCATCGACATGCCGACGAACTGCCAGCAGACGACGACGATCACCGCCGTGAGCGCGGTGCCCGGCCGGCCGAGCCAGTCCTCCTGGAGGCTCCCCAGCCCGACCGCTTGGAGGATGTCGTTGACGGCTCCGATGCCCGGCGGAGCGAACAGGTACTTGAACAGGTAGCCGCAGACCAGCGGCGAGACGATGACGGGTGCGAAGATGACGGTCCGCAGCACGTTCCGTCCGAACACCCGCGCGTTCAGGACCAGCGCCAAGACCATGCCCAGCACGTTCTGGATGATCGTCGTCGCCACGGCGATGACCAGCGTGCGCACCAGAATGTCGGACGAGGTGGCGTCGTTGAAGATTGTCTTGTAGTTGCGCACCACGAAGTCGCGGGACGGCGAATACACGCTCCAGTTGGTGAACGACATGTAGACGCCCTGTGCGGTGGGGATCACCACCACGTAGAGGTAGAGCACGAGGCCCGGTATGACGAACCACCACAGGTTCCGGCCGATGGTGCGGCGCCGGCCAGGTGGACGGGCTCGGGGCGCGCGGCGCCGCACCTCGTGGCTGAGGACTGTCGCCATCGTTTCCTCCAGAAGGGAAAGGTCGGTCAGTAGGTGGCGCGGCCGCCACTGATGTCGTAGACGGCTCCGGTGGAGAAGCTGACCTTGTCGGAGGTCAGCCAGGCGATGAGCTCGGCGACCTCTTCGGGGCGGCCGATCCGGCGCATGGGGATGAGGCTGGTGATGTGCGCCAGCGCCTCGGGGCCGGTGTCGGCGTTCATCGGGGTCTCGATGACGGCCGGGGCGATGACGTTGGTGAGCACGCCGCTGGTGGCGAGTTCCTTGCCGAGCGATTTGGTGAGCGCGATGACGGCGGCCTTGGTGGCGGAGTAGGGCGCCATGTTGGGGTTGCCGTCCTTGCCGGCCATGCTGGCGATGTTCACGATGCGGCCCCAGCCGCGCTCACGCATGCCGGGCACGAAGGTCCGGCAGGTGTGGAAGGTGCCGTGCACGTTGACCTCGAAGGTGCTTCGCCAGCCGTCGAGAGGGATCTCCCACAGCGGTGCGGTGGGTCCGACGACTCCGGCCGAGTTGACGAGGATGTCGATCGGGCCCACTTTTTCGGCGACGGCCTGCACGGCATCGGCGTGGGCAACGTTGCACACTATGTCGGCGTCGTCGGCGATGTCGAGGGTGATGACCTTGACGCCTTCGGCCGCCAGACGGGCGGCGGCGGCCTTGCCCAGGCCGCCGGCGCCGCCGGTGATGAGCGCGGTGCGCATGCTGTCCTTTCAGTGAGATTCACGCGGCACGTGATCGCCGCTGGAGCCGACGAGGAAGTCCAGGTCGGCACCGGTATTGGCCTGCTGGACCGTTTCGAGGTAAAGGCGCTGCCAGCCGCGGGACGGTCGGGCGAAGGCGTTCACGGCGGCCGGAGCGGGTTCACGCGCGGCCAGTTTCTCGTCGGGGATGTCGATGTCGAGCCGCCGCCCCGGGACGTCGAGGATGATCATGTCGCCGGTGCGGACCTTGGCCAGGGGGCCGCCGGCGGCGGCCTCCGGAGCGACGTGCAGCACGACGGTGCCGTACGCGGTGCCGCTCATCCGGCCGTCGCAGATGCGGACCATGTCACGGACGCCCTGGGCGAGCAGCTTGGGAGGCAGGGGGAGGTTGGCGACCTCGGGCATGCCGGGGTAGCCCTTGGGGCCGCAGCCGCGCAGGATCAGCACCGAATCCGGGGTGACGTCCAGGTCGGGGTCGTCGAGGCGGGCGTACAGGTCCTCGACGGAGTCGAAGACCAGGGCGGCCCCGCGGTGCTTGAGCAGGTGGGAGGAGGCGGCGGCCGGTTTGATGACGGCGCCGTCAGGGGCGAGGTTGCCGTACAGCACGGCGATGCCGGCGTCCTGCAGCACGGGCTGGTCGCGGGTACGGATGACGTCGCCGTCGTGGATGGTGACCTCGTCGAGGTGATCGACGAGGGGGCGGCCGGTGACCGTGATCGCCTCGGGGTCGAGCAGGTCGCGGACCTGGTTCAGCACCGCGTGCAGGCCGCCGGCGCGGTACAGGTCGTCCATGAGGTGCCGGCCTGCGGGCTGCAGGTCGACCAGCAGCGGTACGCCGGAGCCGGTGCGATCGAAGTCATCGAGCGTCAGCTCGACGCCGAGTCGGCCGGCGATGGCCAGCAGGTGCACCACGGCGTTGGTGGAGCCGCCGATCGCGGCCAGAGCGACGATGGCGTTGGAGAACGATGCACGCGTGAGCACGGCGCTGGGACGGCGTCCGGCGGCGACCATCTCCACGACGAGGCCGCCGCTCTCGTGGGCGCCCGCCAGCAGACGGCTGTCCGGGGCGGGGGTGCCGGCCAGGCCGGGCAGGGTCATGCCGAGCGCCTCGGCCAGCAGGCTCATGGTGGAAGCGGTGCCCATCGTGTTGCAGTGGCCCTTGCTGCGGATCATGGACGACTCCGAGCGGAGAAACTCGGCCTCGCTCAGCCTGCCGCCGCGCACCTCCTCGCTCAGCCTCCACACGTCAGTGCCGCAGCCGAGCGGCCGGCCACGGAAGTGACCGGTGAGCATCGGGCCGCCGGGGACTACGACCGCGGGCAGGTCCACCGAGGCGGCGGCCATGAGCAGGGCGGGGATGGTCTTGTCGCAGCCACCGAGCAGCACCACACCGTCGATCGGGTTGGCCCGCAGCATCTCCTCCGTCGCCATCGCCGCCATGTTGCGCCACAACATGGCGGTCGGCCGTACTTGCGTCTCGCCGAGCGAGACCACCGGAAGATTCAGCGGGACACCGCCCGCTTCCCAGACGCCCCTTTTGACATGCTCGGCGACCTCATCCAGGTGCATGTTGCAGGGGACGAGATCGGAGGCGGTGTTGGCGATCGCGATCTGCGGCCGGCCGTCGAAGGCGCGAGACGGCAGCCCTCGCCGCATCCATGCCCGGTGAATGTAGGCGTTGCGGTCGGTGCCGGCGTACCACCGAGAACTGCGGCACATGGGCTATCACATCCAGAAATTCCATTTATTGGAACTTAAATCGATTTTGTGGAACGTGCGGCGAGACTAGCTCAGACTTCACCGCTCAGGGAAGAGGCAGTTGAGGAAAAGTTTCGATTTCTGGAACGTGGGTCTAACCCTCGGAAACCTGGGTTTCGCCGCCCAGAACGGCCACAGCCGCTACGTGCGGGGGGCGAGATCCGCGGATGGCCTTCGCCACCGCGAGGCGTGGCCCGGACACGCCGCACGGCACCTCATGAATGGCCTTCCCCCTGATAGCGGAAGTGCGCGAAGCGGACGACGCCTTCCTCGGCGAACATGCCGGCGACTCGGCCCGTGAACGGTGCCGCCGTCTCGGCTGCCCAGAAGCGGCCGTCGAGCTCGGCCAGGCGCGTCCCGGCGCCTGCTTCGTCGGCGACGATCAGCCGGATGCGGTCGCCCGCTCCCGTCCATGGCGGGCCGGGCGGTGGATGGTCCGTTTCGATGCGCGGCAGGACCTCATCCCCTGCCACCCGGACTGTCCATGACCGGCCGAGCGTCGGCTGGCACGCCCGCGCCATGACCTGCGTCCCGGCTCCCGCCGACGACGCAGCTGGGATCGGGATTGAATGCGGGAATCAACGGGTTGGGAAGCCGGCTCATCGAGTCAGTCCTCGATCGCCCGCAGGCGGATCGCGTGGAAGGGGCGGCCGGGCAGCGGCAGCGCGAATTCTCCTTCGTAACTGCCGGGTAGTTCGGTGATGGTCATGTTCCAGGTGTCGAGGATGTCGGCCCGGTAGCGGGGCCCCGGGCGCAGTGAGAAGGTCCGCCGGCGGGGCTGCATGTGGCCGAGGTAGGCGAGGTAATAGCGGCCTTCGACACCACCGACCGGGACGTCGAAGTCGGCCGGCAAGGGATCGATGCCGGCGACGTCGGCCGGCAACTCGTCGAGGACGGCCCGCAGGAACCGGATGCGGGGCGTGCTCTCACCCTTGAGAGCCCCGCCCTTGGCCCACCACAGAACGTCGTCGTCGGCCAGGAAGCACTCGCCGTGCGTGACGTAGCCGCCGCGTACCACGCCTTCCCAGCAACGGCGCACCATCTCCTGCGGCATGAGGTTGCCCCAGCCCCATTCGATGTCGCCCTCATAGCCGCACTCGTCGACCACCACGGGCTTGCGCCAGCGGGTGCGCCATTCGGCGGTGTCGTCCGGCGCCCGTTGAATGCTGGCGTGGGTGACCCAGGACGCGTCGTTGTCCCAGAGCTCTACCCAGTTGTGCACGCTGAGCAGATGGCCGTGCGGATCGTGCTCGCCGATCACGGCGGCGAAGCGGTGCCAGTCGGTGACGTCTTTGGCCCACATGAGGTCGTACTCGTTGGCCAGCGACCACCACACGTTCGGATAGGCCGCCAGGCGGGACACCACATAGCGCAGATAGCGGTCGTCGGCCGCGGCGCCCATGTCGGAGAACCCCCAGCGGTCGTAGGGGTGGAAGAGGATGAGGTCTGCCTGGATGCCGAGCGCGCCGAGCTGCGCGATGCGCCGCTCGAGATGGCGGAAGTAGCCGGGATTGGGACGCTGGAAGTCCCAGCCGTCATCGAGCGAGCCCTCGAAGGGGTAGCGCGGCGGCTCATTGGTGCTGTGGACGAACGACTTGGGGAAGACGCACATGCGGATCTTGTTGAACGGGCTGCTCATGAGGGTCTGGAGGGTCTGTTCCTCCAGTTCGTCGCCCTGATGGGTCCAGGCGTAGGCGGTGGTGCCCACGGGAAGGTAGCGGGTGCCGTCGGCGTGGCGGAAGTGGTGGGTCCGGTGCGCGTGGACCGGACCGTGATCGCCGCTGTCAGCCGGCCCGCAGCGGAACTCCCCCGCGATCGCGTCCAGGGAACGGGCGTTGCTGAACGTCTGGAACGTCCAGTCGCCTTCCTCATCGGGCAGGAACCGGATGCGGTAGACCCCGTCGCCGTCGTAGAAACCATGTGCCGCGAGGCTGCGCTCGCCGAGGCGGAATTCGGCCCGCAGGGTGACCTCGGTGAACGGGTTGCCGTGTGCCGGGCCGTGCAGTTCCAGCTCGAACGTCCGCCATTGGGTGGCGCCCTCCTGCCGCAGAAGCCGGGCGCTGCCGATGGGCACATCCGCGGACTCGTAATCCAAGGATGGAACGGCCGGCGCCTCGGCAGGGGGCGGCGGCTGGTGAGCCGTTTCCGCGACCGTGGCCAGTTCGGCGTAGAAGGCCTCCTTGGCCGCGGGATTGGTCCGTATCCCTGCCACGATGCCGGTGACCTGCTCCAGCGTGCCGTGCATGCACTGCACGCTCATGTCGTGCTGGAGGCCGGGCAGGTGTTTGCGGACCACGTCCGCGGCCCGCTCGTCGCGTAGCACGTCGCCGAGGATGGATGAAGGACCGTAGGGCATTACCAACTCCTGTGAACAATGGCGTGTGGGCGGGCACGCTCTGTGGTCAGCGGGCCCGCGCGACATCGATGGGACGCGTCGAAGTGAGCGGTGACCCCAGCTGATCGCCTCGATGCAGCGAAGATGACGCTCAAGCGGCCGTCGCGCTGCCTGCCGGGAGGTCCGCCGTTCAGCGTGTGCATCGATCGACACCGAGGCTAGGAACCTCGTTGAAACGAGTCAAGGGACCCCTGCGGACCAGTGGTCACAATTCAGCAACGCGCGGAGTTAGCAGCAGGTTTCGCCGCACCGTCCACCCACATAATGGGGAGGGCGACTCGTACCCGATCGGCGATTTGCCTTCCAGGTGGAAAGTTAGAGCCATGACCGAGAGCATGCCCACGATGAGCGCCCGCGCCTCGGCGACGCGAGCCGTCATCCTCCGCGCGGCCTTCGACAGCTTCGCCGAACGCGGTTTCGCCGCCTCCTCCCTCCGGGAGATCGCCCAGCGGGCCGGGATCACCCACACCGGCTTGCGCCACTACTTCAAGGGCAAGGACGAGTTGCTGCGTGCCCTCATCGAGCGGCAGGACACTGAGACAGAGCGACGAGGGTCGCCCGAACCCGATGACCGGACGAGTGGCCCCGACGCGCTCGTCGCGCTCCTGCACAGGGCAGCCGACGAGTGGCGGCGTTCGCCCGAGTTCGCGCTACTCCGTACCGAATCAGCAGTGGCCGCTTCTCGGCCCGACCACCCTTCACACGACTACTTCAGCAACCGCTACCGGCGTGTCCGCGAGCGCCTGCGCAACGACTTCCTGGAGTGCGCGGAGGTGGGGACCCTCCGAGAGGGGGTCGATCCGGAACGGGCGGCGGCCCTCTGGCTCGCGGTGCAGGACGGGCTGATGGTCCAATGGCTTCTGGACCCGGAGTTCGACATCAAGGGTCCGATCGAAGAGTTCGTCCGCGCGCTCTTCGCCGAGCCCGCTGCCACGCAGGCCCAGGATGGGCCGGCGTATTCGAGCAGGCAGGACCCGGTACACGACCGCAGCAGCGTCTCGCCGCACGACGTGGCGAGCGCCGGCGGCGGTGAGTCCGCGGAGACGTCACGTAGCCAACGTCCCGAGTCGTGGGGACGCGGGCCCACCGACGACCAGGCCGTGCGCCGCGCGACGATTCAGGACGTCGCCCGCAAGGCGGGCGTGTCCCCCTCCGCGGTGAGCAAGGTGCTCCGCGACGCCTACGGCGTGAGCCCGCAGATGCGCGCCCGTGTGAGTTCCGCCATCGAAGAGCTCGGCTATCGGCCGAACGCCGGAGCGCGTGGCATGCGCGGCAGGTCGTACACCGTCGGTGTCACGCTGACGGCGATCTCCTCGCCCTTCCAGCCCGAACTCGTCGAGGGGTTGACGGGCAAGTTTGGGACGACCCCCTTTCAGCCGATCATCGTCAACGCCGGCAGCGACCCCGGATTGCAGCGGCGAAGCATCGAGGCGCTGCTGGACCGCCAGGTCGATGGACTCGTCCTCATCTCACCGTTCATGGACCCCGAGTGGCTCGAGGATCTCGGAAAGAGGGTGCCGACGGTGGTCGTCGCCCGGCACGGCGGTTCGACGAGCTACGACACGGTCGTCGACGACGAGGACGAAGGCACCCGGCTCATGGTCGAGCACCTCGTCGACCTCGGACACGAACGGATCGTGCACATCGGCCAGTCCTCATGGGGCCTGGAGCGACCGTTCGTGGTGTCCAACACGCTGCGCTCCGACGGGTACATGCAAGCGATGCGGCGGCTTGACCTGGAGCCCGACGTCATCGTCACCTCCCACACCGAGCAGGGCGGCTACGAAGCGGCGGTCGAGGCGCTCGCTCGTCCCACTCCCCCCACCGCGATCTTCGCAGGTGCCGACATCGCCGCTCTCGGCGTCCTGCGGGCCGCGGAGGAGCGGGGGCTCCGTGTGCCGGAGGACCTCACGGTCGTCGGGTACGACAACATCTACATGTCCACGATCGGGCGAATCTCCCTCACGACGATCGACCAGTCCGCGCAGACCACTGGCGCGGACAGCGCGCGGCTCCTCCTCGAACGGCTCGCCGGCCGAGTCGAGCCGGTGCACCACGTGATCAGCCCGCGGCTCGTCGTACGCGGCACGAGCGCCCCGCCGCCAGAGCGGGACCGCACCTGACGGCACCGCGGGAACGCCGACCGGCGCGACCAGGCCCAGCTCTGCTCTGACCGCTCAATCACTGAGGAGCCCACATGCCGACAGCCACCCCCTGGTGGACGAACGAGCTCGCCTTCGAGGCGGCCCGCGAGCACGTCAACCCCTATCGCGACCTCGACGTACAGGTGGTCTTCACCGGGCCGGGCGACGTCCAGGTGCGGCGGCCCGCCTTCTGGGACGGTGGACGGACCTGGCGGGTACGCTTCGCCCCGACGGCCCCGGGCCGCTGGAGCTACCGCACGACGTGCGGCGACACCTCGGACCACGGGCTGCACCACAGAACGGGGGAGCTGGAATGCCGGCTCGAGGAGACAGACCGGCCGATCTACCGCCACGGCTTCCTGCGCAGGGGACCGGACGGACGGTTCCTCGCACACGCTGACGGCACGCCCTTCTTCTGGCTCGGAGACACTCACTGGCAGCTGATGTGCGAGCGGTGGGACGAGGCCAACAAGCCTGGTTGGAGCTCGCAGTTCCGGGACACGGTCGACCTGCGGGTGAGGCAGGGTTTCACGGTTTATCAGACGAACCTGATGGTGACCGACAAAGCAGACTCAGACTGGGCAGGCACGGCGTCGTATTGGCTGGAGGGCCGGGAGTTCGAGGACATCGACGTCGACTACTTCAAGACGGCTGTGGACCCGCGGCTCGCCTACATCGCCGAGCGAGGACTCGTCAACGCCCTCGGGCTCGGGTGGTACTCCGTCATCGACCGTCACCTCGAAGGAGTCCAGCGGTTCGCCCGCTACGTGGTGGCGCGTTACGGCTCCTACCCCGTGGTGTGGACGCTCGGAGGCGAGGTCGCCGGCTACGAGCCCGAGCTGCGTCAAGACCGGATCGACGCGTGGCGGGAGGTGGCTCTGACGATCCGCGCGGCCGACGGCTACCGTCACCCGATCACCGCCCACGCCACGGCGGAGCGGCCGATCGTCCCCTACTACCAGGACGAGGACTGGCTCGACCTGACGCTCAACCAGCACGCGCACGGGGACTTCGACCTGTCCACGGACCACTACCGCGCCCACCTGGGCCACGCATCCCGGCCGGCCCCTGGTGGAGGGCGAGAGCCTGTACGAAGGACTGCTCACGGTCGAGCGCGCCGGGCGGCGCCCCGTCACGGACACCATGGTCCGCCAGATCGCTTACCGGGCCATGCAGTCGGGATGCTGCGGTTACACCTATGGCGCGCAGGGCTGCTGGAACGCGGCCTGGGAGCCGGGTGAGCGGGCGAGCATGTGGGGCGACATGCCTTGGCGTGAGGGAGTCGATCTCCCGGGCGCCGAGCAGCTCGGCCACCTCCGCCGCTTCTATGAGGAGGTCGGCTGGTCACGCCTGCGTCCGGACCCTTGCTGCTTCCGTGCGACGTACATCCATAACAACCACATGTACGCACCCTCTGTGTCCGCCGACGAGGACATGACCACCGTTGTGGCCCACTTCGGGGAGACCTACCGCATGGAAGGCCGCGCCGATTTCGTTGGTCTGCGGGCGGTGCCGTACAGGTTGGACTGGTTCGACCCACGCGAGGGGCACTGGCGCGTCGAAGAGGAACGGGCAGAGCCCGTAGGCGGGACGCTGGCCGTCCCGGCGAAGCCGGACGGCCGGGACTGGCTCCTCGTCGCTCGCTCCGAAGACGATCGGTCCTCACAGGAATGAGCGTGCAACGTTGCACGCCAGGCCATGAGGCAGCGGGGCAGGAAGCAGCTTCAGACGTCTCGGCCCGGCCGTTACGACCGGGGCGGCGGCGCGCTCGTGTGGCGGGCCATCAGGCGCGGCGCCACGACGTAGTTGACGGGTTGCGTGCGGCCGTCGAGTCGTTCCAGAAGAAGTCTCGCGCTGCTCGCGCCGGTGAGGTTGCCCGACTGATCGATGGTGGTGAGAGAGATGCGGCCGATCGTCGTGACGTAGATGTTGTCGTAGCCCGTCACCGTGAGGTCCTCCGGCACTCGGATACCGCGCTCTTCCGCCGCGCGTAGCACGCCGAGCGCGGCGATGTCCGCGCCGGCGAAGATGGCGGTCGGCGGAGTGGGGCCGGCGAGCGCTTCGGCGGCTGCCCGATAGCCGCCCTCTTCCGAGTATGTGCTCTCGATGACGTACGGTTCGAGCCCGTGCCGGCGCATGGCCTTGACGTAGCCCTGGCAGCGCGCCGTGTGGGAAAGGATGAAGGGTTCCGGCAGGTCCTGCGACGGTGCGCTGATGTGCGCGATGCTCCGGTGACCGAGAGCCACGAGGTGATCGACCATGAGACGCGCGCCCGCATGGTCGTCGTCCACGACCGTGTCGTAGACGGAGGTGTGGCCGTGGCGCGCGATCACCACGGTGGGCAGTCTCGACGCCAGCTGCTCCAGCCAGGCCTGACTCGTCCACGGCTGGATCAGGATGAGCCCGTCGACCTGCCGATCGACGAGAGCCTCGATGCTGCGCTGATGGCGCTCGGGCGTGGTGCCGCCGGCGATGAGGATCTCCTGGAACGGGCTGGTCTCGAGCTCGCCGGTGATCCCTTGGACGATCTCCGGCTGGAACGGAGAGGTGAGCTCGGTGAGCATGACCCCGATCGTGTACGAGCGCCCCCGCATGCCCCGCGCGCCCGCGTGGGGTCGGTACCCCAGCTTCTCGATCGCCGCGGTGACCTTCTCCCGCATCTCGGGGCTGACGCCGTAGGCGTCGCGCACCACCTTCGAGACGGCCGACATCGAGACGTCCGCCTCACGCGCGACGTCATGAATCGTCACGCGATGCGGGTCGGAGGACGGCGGCGCGGAACCACCTCGTGCCCGGCGCCGCGCCGTCTGTCCGGCACCTGAACCAGGGCCCGGATCGGCCTTGTCGTTCCCCTGAGCAGTGTCGGCCGCGCCGTTGTCCACACGGGCAAGAGTATCGGATCTGTGTAGACCGTTGCCTAAACGACCCAGAAGGTCCTTGACGGGGCTTAAATCGCCTCTATACGCTGCCGTGTCGAACGTTGCACATGATCCGGATTCCCCTTCCGAGCGCCACGGCGTCGCGCCCATCCACCCCGGCACCTTCCGGTGAACCCTGAAGGCGCGCGTACCGCGACATGATCCTCACTCATCGCACCAGGAAGTGACATGAGGCCCCCTGCGACAACCCTGCGCGTCGAGCACCTCGACGAGACGCTCGGCATCCGCGTCACCCAACCCCGGCTATCATGGCGGCCGCCCGCGGGCGCCGCCGAACAGAGCGCCTATCGGATCCGGACGAGCAACGGCTGGGACAGCGGCCGGATCTCCTCTGCCCAAAGCGTCCTGGTGCCCTACGCCGGACCGCCGTTGCGCTCGGCCGAACAGGTGGAATGGCAGGTCAAGGTATGGACCGACACCGGCGAGAGTGAGTGGTCGGCGCCGGCCGCCTTTGAGATGGGACTGCTCGCCGCCACCGACTGGCAGGCCGAATGGATCACCCCCGGTGAGAGCCCCGGCGGCCCGCCCGGCGAGCGGCCCGCGACCTTGCTGCGGTGGGAGTTCGAGGTGGCCGCACCCATCGTCTCGGCCCGCTTGTACGGCACGGCGCACGGCATCTACGAGGGCTTTCTCAACGGCGAACGGATCGGGGACGCCGAACTCGCGCCGGGTTTCACCCAGTACCGCACCCGGCTGCAGGTGCAGACCTACGACATCACGGCCGCTGTCCAGCCGGGCCGCAACGCGCTCGGCGTCATCCTGGCCGATGGCTGGTACCGCGGCCTCATCGGCTACTTCCGCGTGGCCGATCAATGGGGTGAGCGGCCGGCCCTGCTGACGCAACTGCACCTGACCCATACCGACGGCACGGTGACGGTGCTCGGCACCGGGCCGGGGTGGCGCGGCGCGCACGGCCACGTGGTGGCCGCCGACCTGATCGCCGGGGAGCGGTGGGATCTGCGCCGTCTGCCGCGCGGCTGGTCACGGGCGGGATTCGACGACTCGGCATGGCTACCGGTCACGACCGTCCCGCGCGGCCTCGATGAGCTGGTCGGCTCCCCCGCGCCGCCCGTGCGGCGGGTGCAGGAGCTGACGCCGGTGTCGGTACGGCGGCTGGATGAGCACCGGCAGATCGTCGACCTGGGACAGAACATCAACGGCTGGGTCCGGCTGGCCGAGCTCGGCCCGATGGGGACGACGATCCGCTTGGTCCACGGCGAGTCACTCGACGCCTCGGGCGACGTGACGACCGACCACCTGCGCCCGTGGGTGCCCGGCGTCGCGGAGCCGTTGCCGGCCGGGCAGATCGACGAGGTGATCTCGGCCGGTGTCCCCGGTGACGTCTTCGAGCCACGCCGCACGACCCACGGATTCCAGTACGTCCGGATCGAAGGCCACCCTGAGGACCTGACGCCGCAGGATGTCACCGGCGTCGTGGTGCACACCGATCTGCGGCGCACGGGCTGGTTCTCCTGCAGCGACGAACGGATCAACCGGCTGCACGAGGCGGTGGTGTGGAGCCTGCGCGGCAACGCGTGCGACATCCCGACCGACTGCCCGCAGCGCGAGCGCGCCGGCTGGACCGGGGACTGGCAGCTGTTCGTGCCCACTGCGGCGTTCCTGTTCGACGTGGCCGGATTCTCCACCAAATGGCTGCGCGACCTGGCCGCCGACCAGTGGCCCGACGGGACCGTCACCAACATCGTTCCCTGCTCTCCGCATGACGCGCAGGGCAGCGTGGCCGCCCACCTCCACGGATCGGCCGGGTGGGGCGACGCCGCCGTGATCGTGCCGTGGGAGCTGTACCGGGCCTACGGCGACGCCCGGATCCTGGCCGAAGCGTGGCCGAGCGTCGTGGCGTGGCTGAACCGTACCGAACACCTCGCCCGCACCCGGCGGCACCCCTCGCGAACGGCCGTTCCCGCGCCCCATGAGGAATATCTATGGGATACGGGCGCACACTGGGGCGAATGGTGCGCGCCCGGCGAACACCTCGACATCGCCGACCTTGCCCGGCTCGACCACGGAGCCCTGGCCACCGCCTTCTACGCGTACAGCTCAGGGCTGGCGGCGCGGATCGCCGAGGTGCTCGGCCGGAGGCAGGAGGCGGAGCGGTATCGCGATCTGAGCGAGAAGGTCCGCGCCGCGTGGCAGGCCGAGTACGCCGGCGGGCCGCTGACGCAGGCCGATCACGTGCGCGCCCTGGCCTTCGATCTCGTCGACGATGCCCTGCGGCCCCCTGTGGCGGCACGGCTGGCCGAGCTCATACGCGAGGCGGGCACACACCTGGGCACCGGGTTCCTGGCGACACCGTACCTGCTGCCGGTGCTGGCCGACACCGGTCACCTCGATCTCGCCTACGAACTGCTGACGCAGGACACCGAGCCGTCCTGGCTCCTCATGATCGACCGGGGTGCGACCACCGTCTGGGAGCACTGGGACGGCATCTCCTCGGACGGGGAGGCCACCGCGTCGCTGAACCACTACTCCAAGGGCGCGGTCGTCTCGTTCCTGCACAGCTACGTGGCCGGACTTGAGCTGCTCGAACCGGGCTACCGGCGCTTCCTGGTACGACCTCGCCCCGGCGGCGGCCTGACCTGGGCTGAGGCGGTCCACGAGTCGCCGTACGGGCGGATCGAGGCCGGGTGGCGGATCGACGACGGCGCTCTTCACCTACGCCTGGCCGTGCCCGCCGGAACCGAGGCCACCGTCGTCCTGCCCAGCGGCCGTCACGAGAGCGCCGGTCCGGGCACCCACACCTTCATCGACATCATCGACTGAGGAACCGACAGTGACGAACTATTGGGATACCGGCTTGCCGGCCGATGACCGAGCCGAGTTGTTGCTGAGGAAGATGACCCTGGAGGAGAAGTGCGGCCAGCTCACCTCGGTCATGCCGTGGTCCCTGGTCCGCGCGGACGGCTCAGCCGCGGAGGGCGCCGAGGAGCTGCTGGTGAATCCGCCGGGTCATGTCGCCCAGCTGATCGTCGACGACCCCGCTCAACTGGCCCGCCTGGTGGGAACGATCCAGCATCGGTTCGTGACGGGGACCAGGCTCGGCATTCCGGCGCTGCTCCATGCCGAGGCGCTGAACGGGTTCCTCGCGGGCGGTCACATGGTCTTCCCGACCGCCATCGGGCTCGCCGCCACCTGGAGCCCTGAGCTGGTGGAGGAGATGACGGACCTCATCCGCCGCCAGATGCGCCGCACAGGGCTGCCGCATGCGCTGTCACCGGTGATGGACGTCGCGCTCGATCCCCGGTGGGGCCGGGTGCACGAGACCTACGGCGAGGATCCGTACCTGGCGGCCGCGTTCAGCGTCGCCTTCACCCGCGGTCTGCAGGGCGCCGACCTCGCCGAAGGCGTGGTCGCCACGGGCAAGCACTTCCTCGGCTATGCCGTCACGGCGGGCGGGCGCAACCAGTCGGCGTTCGAGGCGGGTTCCCGGCAGACCCGGGACCTGTTCGCCTACCCCTTCGAGGCGGCGATCCAGATCGCCGGCCTGAAGTCGGTGATGAACGGCTACGCCGACATCGACGGCGTCCCGGCGGGCATCTCCCGGGAGACGCTCACCGGCCTGCTGCGCGGGACACTCGGCTTCGACGGTTTCGTGTCGGCCGACTACGCGACCCTCGAACAAGTGGTCACCCGGCAACGGGCCGCGTCGACCCCCGGCGAGGCGGGCCGGCTGGCGATCACCGCCGGGCTGGACGTCGAGTTCCCGACACCGTTCGCCTACGGGTCCGCGCTCGTCGCGGAGGTGGAAGAGGGGCGGCTCGACGTGCGCGACGTCGACGCCTGCGTACGGCGGGTGCTGCGGGCCAAGTTCGAGCTCGGGTTGTTCGAGAACCCGTATCCGCAGGAGCACATCGACATCACCGCCGTGGCGCGCGAGGGCGAGACGCTGTCGCAGCGGCTCGCCCGCCGGTCGGTGGTGCTCGCCAAGAACGACGGCATCCTGCCCCTGCCTCAGGAGGGGCCGACCGTAGCGGTCATCGGCCCGCACGCCGACGCCGTGATCCGGCAGTTCGCCGCCTACACCTATCCGGCGTGGCGGGAGGCGGTCAACGGCCTGGAGCTCGGCGAACACGGCACCATGGCGGGCGCCGAGGGGATCAAATCATCATGGTTCGACAGGCTGTTCTCACCGGTGGACGTGGCGGCCCTGGCCCGCGACCGTTATGGAGCCCGTCCGCTCGCCGAGGAGATCGCCGCATTCGCCGGCGACGTGCTGACCGAGCCGGGCTGCACGATGACCCGGCCACTGGGGCAGGAGGCGGTGGAGCGGGCCGTGGAAGCCGCCCGCGGAGCCGATGTCGTGGTGCTCGCCCTGGGCGGCGCGAGTCTGTGGTTCACCGGTGAACGCACCGAGGGAGAGGACAGCGACTCCGCCGACATCTCGCTGCCCGCCGCTCAGGCCCGGCTCGCCGAAGCGGTGGCCGCCACTGGCAAGCCACTCGTGGTGGTGCTCGTCCAGGGGCGGGCCTACGCGCTGCCCGAGGTGGTACGCGACGCCGCCGCGATCGTGGTGAGCACCTTCGGCGGGCCGTACGGGGCCAAGGCGGTGGCCGAGGTGCTCTTCGGCGCCGTCAATCCCAGTGGCAAGCTGCCCTACAGCGTCCCCCGCCACAGCGGCCAGATCCCGGTCCATCACCACCAGAAGGCAGGCACCGGCTACCGCAGCCCGCTCCCGGCCCACATCCCCCGGCACTACCTGGACATGGAGGCCACGCCGCTGTACGCCTTCGGCCACGGTCTGAGCTACACCGACTTCACGCTCACCGACCTGGCATGCGATCCCGAGGTGGACACGACCGGCACGGCAGGCATCAGCGCCACCGTCACCAACACCGGAACGCTCGCCGGAGCCACGGTCGTCCAGCTCTACCTGCGGATCAACACCTCGGGCGTCACGCGCCCGGCGCAGCAGCTCGCCGGATTCCACCGCGTCGAACTCGCCCCCGGCCAGTCCTGCCGCCTCACCTTCCACGTCTCGGCCGCCCAGCTCGGCTGCACCAACCTGGCCCACGACTTCGCCGTCGAACCCGCCACCGTCGAAGTCTTCCTCGGCTTCGACTCCGACGACCGCGCGCTGACCGGATCGTTCGAGCTGATCGGCAAGCCCCGCGTGCTCACCAGCAGCGAGCGCGCCTTCCTGTCCGAGACCACGACCGCAAAGGAATCCGCATGTCGCGAGTACTGTTCGGCGCCGCCTACTACCCCGAATACCACCCCGCCGAACTGCTGAAGACCGACCTTGACCTGATGGCCGAGGCGCGCTTCTCCGTCATCCGGGTCGGCGAATCCGTCTGGTCCACCTGGGAGCCGGACGACGGCCACTTCAACCTGGACTGGCTGCAACCGACGCTGGACGGCGCGCACGAGCGCGGCATCGGCGTCATCCTCGGCACGCCCACCTACGCCGCGCCGCCATGGCTGGCCCGCCTCTACCCGGAGATCGCCGGCGAGGCGGCGACCGGGCAGCGTATGAGCTGGGGTGCGCGCCAGGAAATGGACTTCACCCACGCGGCGTTCCGCTTCCACGCCGAGCGCGTCATCCGCAAGGTCGTCGAGCGCTATGCCGATCACCCAGCCGTCATCGGTTACCAGGTCGACAACGAGCCGGGCCTGCACCTGCTGCACAACCACGGCGTCTTCCAGCGCTTCGTGAACCGGCTGCGCGAACAGTACGGCGACGTGCGGAGGCTGAACGAGGAGTGGGGCCTGGTCTACTGGTCGCACCGGCTGTCGGACTGGGCCGATCTGTGGACGCCGGACGGCAACACCCAACCGCAGTACGAGCAGGCCTGGCGGCGTTTCCAGGTCGACCAGGTCACCGAGTTCATCGCCTGGCAGGCCGAAATCGTCGGGGAGTACAGCCGCCCCGGTCAGTTCGTCACCACCTGCGTCGCCTACGATCGGCCCGCCGTCGCCGACGACGACCTGACCCGGCGGCTCGACGTCGCCACCGGCAACCCGTACTACGGGATGCAGGACGCTCTCGCCCTGCCGGCGCAGCGGGGCGGCGGCCAGAACTGGGCGAGCCAGGACACGTGGGCGTTCTACCGAGCGGCCGACAGGATGTACTCCTCCCGCCAGGAGCCGTTCCTCGTCACCGAGACCAACGCCCAAGCCATCGGCCCGTCCTGGGTCAACCAGCCCGGATACGACGGGCAGTGGCGCCAGGCCGCCTGGGCGCTCGTCGCCCGTGGCGCGTCCATGGTCGAGTACTGGCATTGGCGGACGCTGGTGTTCGGCAGTGAAACCTACTGGGGCGGCGTGCTGCCCCACAGCGGGCGCCCCGGCCGCACCTATCGGGAGATCGCCCGCATCGGCGTCGAGCTGGAGCGGGCCGGCGACCTGGTCGCGAATCTGACGCCGGACGCGGACGTCGCGATGCTGTACTCCCACCCCAGCAAGTGGGCCATGATCGCCCAGCCGGCCCTGGCCACATCCGACGGCGGCCCGGACGGGCGCTCGTACGACGCCATCTTCGACGCCTTCTACCGGGGCGCGTTCGACGCCGGCCTTCAGACGCGAGTGCTGCACGCCGGGCAAGCCGTTGCCGAGGACCCGGCCGAAATGGCCAACAAGCACCCGGTGCTGGTGGCCGCCGGACTGTACGTGGCCGGCGACGCCACTTTGGACTGGCTGGCCGCCTACGCCGGTGCAGGCGGGCACCTGGTCCTGGGGCCGCGGTCCTGCTACGCCGACCACGAGGCCCGCGCCCGCCGCGACGTCCAGCCCGCCCGCCTCGCCGACGCCGCCGGAGCCTGGTACGACGAGTTCAGCAACCTCGACGCGGAGCTGCCGTTGCAGGCCTCTGACGGCTCGCCGCTGACCCTGCCCGAAGGCGCGGCCGGCACCCGCTGGGCGGACGGGCTGCACACCGACGGCGCCGACGTTCTCGCCGCCTATGACCACCCGCACTTCGGGCGGTTCGCCGCCGTCACCACCCACCGCCATGGGCAGGGCCGGATCACCTACGTCGGCACCATCCCGAACCCCGCCCTGGGCGAGAGCCTGTTCCGCTGGCTGCTGCCGGATGCCGGACCCTGGGGGCTGCTGCCGACCGGCGTCACCTGCACCGGCGCCACCGCCACGGACGGCCGCCGGGTCCGTTTCCTGCACAACTGGACCTGGCAGGAGACGACGGTGACCATCCCGGTCGCAGTGCGCGATGTGCTCGACGACATCGGGCACGAGCCCGGCGCACAGGTACGGCTCGGCCCCTGGGACGTGCGCGTCCTGCTGGAAACATGATCGTGAGGGTACGCACCGCGTGAGGTCCTTGCGACGGGACGACCCCGCTGTCCGGGCTCCTCGACCGGGCGACGGACGCTCTCAGCGAACTGAGCGGGGTCGGGTATGACCTGGAAACACCCTCGTAAACCGATCGGTTTTGTTTCGCCGGAACCGCGTCATCCTCGCGGTTTGACCATCGAGGCGAAGCCGAGTTCGGACGGGCTGATCAAAGCCACGCAGGAGGCCATGCGTGGCGCCGCGCCCATGAACCCCGCCTGACCGGCGCCGACTGGGCCTCCAACCGCCTGCGCGGCGGGTGCCGGAAGGCTCCCTCGCGTGGAATTCCCCCAGGCCTACAGCAAGCTCCAGAGGCGCCCGTCGGAGCAGTTGGTGAACTGTGGTCATCATTTCTGGCTCATATCACAGCTCTTGACCCTACGAGCGCCAAAGGACTTGTACACTTCGTTCTGGAAGCACACAGTTACACAAAGTGATGATCCACACATCTGGTGCAAATCGCATTTGCGATTCCTCGTGGCGTCCGGACCCCGCGCCACGTCAGGTGTCGAAGTTGGCGGCCGGGCATACCCCAGAAGGCTCCCACAGTCGGCAGATGTTCCAGTGTGGGAACACAACAGGGGAGCCGAGCGCATGGAGCCACTGCACCTGACGACGAACCGTCAGGGGGCGAAAGTTATCGTGCACGTCTCCGGGGAGCTGGACATCGCCACCACATCGGTGCTGCGTGACCACCTGCTCGACATCCTGAGGGAGACCTCCAACGGACACCGGAAGATCGACGAGGTCGTCATGGAGCTGAGCGGGCTGTCGTTCATCGACGCGGCCGGCTTGGGCGCTCTGGTGAGCATTCAGGACCACGCGCGGCGCAACGCCATACCGTTGCTGCTGTCCGGGGTCCCACCGCAGATCGACCGGCTACTCCTGATCACCGGGCTCAACCGCCAGTTCCCCACAGACCCGCCGCCGTACAAACCCCTATAGGACTAACGGCGCCCCAGGGAGCGCGCCGATCACCTCCTCGCGCACCCGCATGGGCAGCGCGCTCACCGCGGCGAACCCATGGTGGCGGGCCTGCTGGGCGAAGCGCGGCCACCTCCGGCGCGCTTCGGCGCCGTCCGTGTCCGGGCAGTGCACGACCTCGCCGCCGCCGACGCAGTCGAGGCAGGGCCCCTGCGCGTACCGCAGCTGGAACAGCTCCAGTGACCGGGCCCGCTCGCCGGAGGCGGCCATCAGCCGCAGCTCCCCAGGCTGATCGGTCACCAGCAGCCCTGCGGCGTCCACACCCAGCAGCTCCACGCAACGTTCGGCGAGCAGACCCATGAAGTCGGCCGCGTCGGAACCGGTGACCAGCGTGTCGGCCAGAGCGACGAACGCCTCCGCGACCCCCCGCCCCGATACCGTTGGCGCCGCCGCCACGGCGCGCACATGAGCCAGCTCGGTGTCCACCGCCGTAGGAGACTCGGATCCCACAGCCGCAGGATACGCGAAGACCGGCCAAATCACCGGGAATCACCCACCTGACGGATCAGGTCATACAGTCCCGGACCGCGGCATGAGCGGCCTCGCGCAGCCGGGCGTGCACCACGGCGTTCGCCTCCCGGTCCGTACGCACCTCCACCAGGCGCGGCCCCTCTCCCCGCAGCGCCTTGGGCAGGTCGGACAGATCCTCCACCAGCTGGTACGGGGTGCCCGTCGAAGCGGCCACATAACCGAGATCGACGCCGTGCGGCGTACCGAAGACCCGCTCGAACGGATCCCTGACCGCAGCCTGCGGCAACAACGAGAAGATGCCGCCACCGTCGTTGTTCACCACCACGAGGCACAGGTCCGGCCGCGGCTCCCGGGGACCCAGGATGAGGCCGTTCTGGTCGTGCAGGAACGACAGGTCGCCCATGAGCGCGTACGACGGCCCGTTGTGCGCCAGCGCCGCCCCCATCGCCGACGACACCAGCCCGTCGATACCCGACGCGCCCCGGTTGGCCAGCAGCCGCAGCCCCCGCCGGGGGCGCATCGCCTGGTCCAGGTCGCGGATCGGCATCGAGGAGCCGCAGAACAGCAGCGCCCCGTTCGGCATCGCGTC
The DNA here is from genome assembly GCF_040649695.1 of Nonomuraea sp. NPDC048901. Taxonomy (NCBI): domain Bacteria; kingdom Bacillati; phylum Actinomycetota; class Actinomycetes; order Streptosporangiales; family Streptosporangiaceae; genus Nonomuraea; species Nonomuraea sp. NPDC048901. The sequence goes on from NZ_JBEZFW010000013.1 coordinate 72,434, forward strand.
GACCAGGTCGCGGGCCAGCCGGGGCTCGCTGGTGCCCGAGGCGTCGAGCACCTCGTCGATGGCCGATCTGGCCGCCTGATCGGCCTGCCGCCAGGCGTGCAGCCACGTGTCGTCACCCGAGGCGACCGGGATCTCCACCGCCTGCGCCACCTGCGTCGCCGACCGGGTCGGATCGGGCCAGCGATCGAGGTCGGTGGCGACCACGATGTGCTCCCCGGCCCGCCGCAGCCACGACAGCAGCGGCCGCGACAGCCCGGGACGGCCGAGCGTGACCACCACGTCGGGGCGGTGCGCGTCGGCGAACTCGGGCGTGCCGAGCAGATAGTGGTAGGTGGACACGGCGTGGTCGCCGTAGCGTCCGCCGCCGTTCGGCTCCGACACCACCGGCCAGCCCGCCATGCCGGCCGCGGCGACGTAGCGGCGGACGTTCGCGGCGCCGTCGCCGACCACCAGCACGCCGCGCCTGGTCGGCGGGATGTGCAGGGCGATGGGCGGCGGCGCGACGCGGGCGCGCACCCAGGGGCCGTTGGCGTCGCCGTCGAGCGACTCACACCACGAGGTGTCGCCGTCGGGGATCAGCGGCTCCCTGAAGGCCAGGTTCAGGTGCACCGGCCCCGGAGCGGCGGGCCCGGCGGCGCGCTGGTAGGCCCGGCAGGCCAGCGACCGCCAGTAGGCCACCTGCCCCGGCCGGTCCTCGGGCACGCCGACCTCGGCGAACCAGCGCACCGCCGAGCTGTACAGCTTGATCTGGTCGATCGTCTGATTCGCGCCGGTGCCACGCAGCTCGGGCGGGCGGTCGGCGGTGAGCACGAGCAGCGGGACGCCCGACTCGCTCGCCTCGACAACGGCCGGATGGAAGTTGGCGGCGGCCGTGCCGGACGAGCAGATCAGCGCGACCGGCCGCTCGGCACGCCTGGCCAGCCCGAGCGCCAGGAAGGAGGCCGACCGCTCGTCGATGCGCACGTGCAGCCGCACCCGCGACTCGGCGTGCAACGCCAGCGCCAGGGGGGCCGAGCGCGAGCCGGGCGCGATCACGACGTCGGTGAGGCCGCAGCGCACCAGCTCGTCGACCAGGACCGTGGCCAGCGCGGTAGCGGGGTTCACAGTGACGCCTCCTGCATCCGGCGAAGCCACGACGGAGATTCAATCTCAAATGCCGACAAAAGCTGAAAATTCACCGCAGGACGTCGCACGGCCAGCCGCCCGTCCACGGGCACCAGCGAATCGTCCACCACATCACCCGTGAGCAGCGGCATCGTGCCCAGCCCGCACGCGTACGGCAGCTCCGGCAGCGCCGCGGCCAGCGCGAGCCCCGCCGCCAGCCCCACCGAGGTCTCCACCGCGCTCGACACCACCGCCGGCAGCCCGCACGCCTCCACCACCCGCAACGCGTTACGCACCCCGCCGAGCGGCTGCGCCTTCACCACCGCGATGTCGGCCGCCTCCGCGGCCCTGACCCGCAGCGGGTCCTCGGCGCGCCGGATCGACTCATCGGCCGCGATCGGCACGTCGACCGCCCGCCGCACCGCCGCCAGCTCCTCGAGCGTGGCACACGGCTGCTCGGCGTATTCCAGGTCGAAGCGGTCGAGCTCCTTCAGGTGGCGTACGGCCTCGCCGACCTCCCAGGCGCCGTTGGCGTCGACGCGCAGCCTGCCCGCCGGGCCGAGCGCGTCACGCACCGCCTCCACCCGGGCCAGGTCCTCGGCGAACGTCTGACCCCGCTCGGCCACCTTGACCTTCGCCGTGGCGCAGCCCGACCCGCGTACGAGCTCGAAGGCCTGCTCGGCGGCCACGGCGGGCACGGTCGCGTTGACCGGCACACTGTCGCGCACCGGCTCCGGCCAGCCCTCGAAGGCGGCCTCGCGGGCGCACGCCAGCCAGCGGGCGCACTCGCGCGGACCGTACTCGGGGAACGGCGAGAACTCGCCCCAACCGGCCGGACCGTGCAGCAGAACGCCTTCTCTGACGGTCTGACCACGGAAACGGGTGCGCATCGCGACCCGGAAGACGACGGGAGCCCGGAATTGCACGGGAGAACGCGTCACGACCCTCCCTGCACCGCTGACCGACCTGTCGCCATTAACCTTACGAGCATGTTGAGGAAGCCGTCGCATCCGGACCGGCCGTTGCACGCCGTGGTCGGACCTCCAGGGCCCGAGCTCTTCGCGGCGATCCGTGCCGCCCTGTCCGGCGACGGCCCGGCGATCCTCCCCCTGCCCGCCGGAAGCGCCGCCGGCGCGCTCCGCCCGACGCACGTCAACGGCGTCCGCCAGGACGACGGCCAGGGCGTGCCCCACGACGTGGCGGTGGTCATCGCCACCAGCGGCAGCACGGGAGCGCCCAAGGGCGTGATGCTGTCGGCCAGCGCGTTGCGCACCTCGGCGGCCTCCTCACTGCGCCGTCTGGAGGCGGTCAAGGGCGAGCGCTGGCTGTGCTGCCTGCCGCCCTCCCACGTGTCCGGCTTGCAAGTGCTGGTCCGCGCCCTGCTCTGCGAGAGCGAGCCGATCATCCACCCGCGCTTCGACCCCCACGAGGTGCTCACCTCGGGCGCCGAACACGTGTCGCTGGTGCCGACCCAGCTCCACCGGCTGGTCGAGCTGAACGCCGACCTGTCGGTGTTCCGCTCCATCGTGCTCGGCGGCGCCGCCCCGCGGGCCGGCCTGGTCGCCGAGGCTCGGGCGCTCGGTGCTCGGGTGTTCACGACGTACGGGATGAGCGAGACGAGCGGCGGCTGCGTGTACGACGGCCAGCCCCTTTACAATGTAGATCTCAAAATCGGCGACGACGGGCGCATCCGCGTCGCCGGGCCGGTGCTCTTCTCCGGCTACCGCTTCGGCGAGCCCGCCCCCTTCGACGGCGACTGGTACGTCACCTCCGACCTGGGCGAGCTGACCGGAGGCAGGCTGCGCGTGCTGGGCAGGGCCGACGACGTCATCAACACCGGCGGCGAGAAGGTGGTGGCCGCCTCGGTGGCCGAGGTGCTCGGCGGCCACCCCGAGGTGGCCGACGTGGCCGTGATCGGCCGGCCGGACCCCGAATGGGGCGAGATCGTGGTGGCCGTCGTGGTGCCCGCCGACCCCGCGGGCCCGCCCACGCTGGACCAGCTCCGCGCCTACTCCGCCGACCGGCTCCCCGCCTACGCCGCGCCGCGCCAACTGCGACTGATGTCCCGTTTGCCGCTGCTAGCGAATGGTAAAACGGATCTCGTTAGCCTTAGGACAGGAACCTGATGAGTTGCGGGTGCGTCTTATGGAGGAGAGCAAGGAGGGAGCCTTCATGAACCAGACCCGCAAGATGTGGGCATCCGCGGCGGTCGTCGGTGTGATCCTCGTCGGCGGAGTCTCAGTCGCGGCGGCCGCCTCGGCGGGCAGGCTCGAGAGGGTCGGCAGGGAGACCAGAGCAGTGGTGGAGAAGGAACCGTCCGCCCAGCCGCCGTCCGTCCAGAACGATCAGCTTTCGGAGCTGACCGTCTCGCCCGCGCCGAGTGACGGCAGCGTCGTGTCCAAGGAGCTCAACCCTGACCCGCAGAAGGTCATCGAGTATTGGACGGACAAGCGCATGGAGGACGCCCAGCCCATGCCGATGCCCGAGGTGAAGCCAGGCGAGTTCACCACCGGGGAGTGACGCTCCTCGCGTGTGGGGTGGGTCACCTTTAGGGCGGTCCGCCCCCTTTTTTGTCCCTCCGGGAACAAATAACGCTGAACGGCGTTATTGATACTGGTGCGCCGAGCGGCCGCAGCCGCCCCACCACAATCTTGGTCTGATCGAATTCGACTCCGTATGGAGGAGGTGTCCTCATGCCCCGAACCGCCGTGGCGACCCCACCCACGACCCTCGACCAGCTGATTGACCGAGGGCGAGCTCAGGGTCACCTCTCCTTGGCGGAGCTGCGTGACGCGTTCGCCGAAGCCGGCATCAGCCCCTCGGACGGCCGGTCGATCCTGCGCGAGCTCACCGAGGCGGGTGTCAGTCTCGCCGCCGAGGACGAGCCGTCCCTCGGGCGGGCGCCCTCGCGCAAGGCCACCCGCAAAACCACGACGAAGACCACGACCAAGCGAGCGAACTCTACCCGCTCGAAGGCCGCGGAGCCAAAGACGGAATCCGCCGCACAGGATGAGGACGCCCCCGACGAGCTCGCGCTGGGCCCGGACGCCACGGCCCCGGACGACGCCGAGCTGGAGTCCGAAACGATCGACCTCGACGACAACCAGTCGGTCATGGGCGACTCGGTCCACACCTACCTCAAGTCGATCGGCCGCCGTACGCTGCTCACCGCCGCACAGGAGGTCGAGCTGGCCAGGCGGATCGAGGCCGGCCTGTACGCCGAGTACAAGCTGGAGACCGACCCGGACCTGTCCCCCGCCGCCCGTGACGACCTCGAACTGGTCATCGAGGACGGCAGGGCGGCCAAGGACCACATGCTGGAGGCCAACCTCCGGCTGGTCGTCTCGGTCGCCAAGAAGTACACCGACCGCGGCATGTCCCTGCTCGACGTGGTCCAGGAGGGCAACCTGGGCCTGATCAGGGCCGTGGAGAAGTTCGACTACACCAAGGGCTTCAAGTTCTCCACGTACGCCATGTGGTGGATCAGGCAGGCCATACAGCGCGGCTTCGCCGACTCGGCCCGGACGATCCGCCTGCCCGTACATGTGCTGGAGATGCTCTCCAAGCTGTCGCGCATCGAGCGCGACATGCACCAGAGGCTGGGCCGCGAGCCCACGCCCGAGGAGCTGGGGATCGAGCTCGACAAGACCCCTGACCAGATCGAAGAGCTGCTGCGCACCAGCCGCCAGCCCATCTCGCTCAACGCGACGATCGGCGAGGACGGCGAGACCACGATCGGCGACCTCATCGAGGACGTCGACTCCCCCGAGGCGTCGGAGATCGTCGACCGCCAGCTGCTGGGCGACCAGCTGCGCGGCGTGCTCGGCAACCTCACGCCGCGTGAGGCGAAGATCATGGCCCTGCGCTTCGGCCTGGTCGATGGCAAACCGCACACACTCGACGAGATCGGCAAGCACCTGGGCCTGACCCGGGAGCGCATCCGCCAGCTCGAGAAGGAATCGCTTTCGAAGCTGCGCCACCCGAGCAATACCCGCCCCTTGCTCGACTGGGCCAGCTGATCCGCGACGAAGCCCCGGCACTCCTCGTGCCGGGGCTTCGTCATGTCTCCAGCGGACCGCCTTCGCCCTCTCCCCCGACTCCTGAGGGACCCCAGCCACGACGGACCGTCACAGAGATCGAGACGGTCGCGTGACGAACCACCCGGGAAAGAGTCGGAAGGCTAACGGACGGCGGGCACCGGGCGTGGCACGCGCGGGATCCCCCACAGCCGGTTGTCCTCGCGCAACGTACGCAGCCGATCGACCTCGGCGGTCCACGTGGCCCCCGCGGGCGTCGCCTTGGCCTTGCGGCGGGCGATGCGGTCGTCATAGGCCTTGACCCCGAACGTGGCCCGCTGCCCGCTCTCGGCCGCCCGCAGCGCCTCGCTGAGCGCCTTGTCGAACGCCACTCCGGCGGCCAGCAACTCGAGCTCGTCCGCGGCGGCGGCTCGCAGGTCGCGCAGCGTCCCCTCAGCCAGCCTGGCCTTGTCGAGCAGCTCGGGGTAGCTCTTGGAGATCTCCACGTCCGCGTGGTAGCGGACCTCAGCCTCGCGGCTCACCCGCGGCCGGAAAAACGCCATCGACTCTGCCCCTCATCCCAATCGGCTCCTATCAGGCGACCAGGGTACGCCCGACCGCGACACGCTCCATAATCGGACCCGCGCCGCGCCCTTTACATAGTAAGATGATCTCCATGCCCGCCAAGAGACCGCCGGTTCCCCTCTCCCGCGAGCGCATCATCGATGCCGCCCTCCACATCGCCGACTCCCAAGGGCTCAGGCGCCTGACGATGCGCAGGCTCGGCGACGCCCTGCAGGTGGAGGCCATGGCCATCTACCATCATCTGCCCCGTGGCAAGGAAGCGCTGATGGACGCGCTGGCCGAGCATGTCACCGCCGTCCACGTGGAGCAGGGTCCCACCTGGCAGGACACGGCCAGGGCGTGGTGCCGGGCCGGTCGCGAGCTGCTGCGCGAGCACCCCGGCGTCCTGGCGCTCGCGCTGACCAAACCGCCCAAGGGCGGCACCGCGCTGGCCATCAGGGAGCAGACGGAGCAACTCGCCGACGCGGGCCTGAACGACGCGCCGGAGGCCGTACGAGCACTGCGGGCCTTCGTGTTCGGCAGCGTGGCGGTCGAGGTCCAGCAGTCAGGCTGGGCCGACCCCGAGGTCGACGAGTGGACCAGGCGCGACGAACGCGCCGACGTCGACTTCGAGCGTGGTCTCGACGCCTTGCTGAAGGGCTTGCAAAGCTAGTGGGCGTGTCGAGCTTGGACCGTTATCCTGTATAAGGCACGCTGTGTCGAAGGTCACACTTTCGCATCCTCCTGTAACAGTCCTAACGGACTATGTCCGAACGTGTGACATACGCCGCACACTGAAAGAAAGACAACACCCACGCTGTTCCCGCCCCTTTCCTACCCGCGGGAGCCATTCACGAGATATCGGAGGCACGCCGATGTGCCCGCACGACCCGGCCTGTCCGGCAGCCGAGGCGCCCGACCGCGAGGCCGCACGTACCCTCGCCTGCCACCCCGAGCAGGGGTGGAGCCTCCTCTGCAACGGCGTCGTCCTTTTCGAGGACACCGGGGAGCTCCTGCCTGGCGGCACCGCCATCGCTCCGCACCGCCCGGATCCGCTCGTCGGCGCCGCCTGAGCCGCTACCCGCTCACCGGCGCCCCATAGCCGACGATCCACTCGGCGACCACCTCGCCCACCCGGGCGGGGTCCTTTTTCAGGTCGTGCCCCTCGCCCGGCAGCACAACCAGGCGTGCCGCGTCGGCAGCGTCGGGCACGCCGAACGGATCCCGGTCCCCATTGACCACCAGCACGTCCACGCCCGCCTCGCGCAGCTCGCCGGCCCTCGACTTCTCGGGCCTGCCCGGCGGGTGCAGCGGGAACGCCAGCGCCACCACCGCCACCGCGCCGACCACCTCGGCCGTACGGCAGGCCACCCTGGCCCCGTTGCTCCGGCCGCCCTGCACCAGCGGCAGCCCCGGCCAGCGCGCCCGCAGCTCTCCCAGGACGACCTCCCACGCCTCGTCCTGCCGTACGGCCGAGCCCGGCGCCCGCGCCCCGGCGAGCCGGAACGGCTGCGTCACCCTGGCCACCACGGCCCCCACGTTCAGCGCCGCGTCGCGGACCGCCAGCAGATCGGGCGCGTCCACTCCCCCGGCCGACCCGTGCGTCAGCACCAGCAGCAGCCGGGGCCGCTCCACCTCGTCGAAGTCGACCTGCGCCGGGCCGCGCGGGGTCATGATCCGCATGTCAGAACCGTACCTGGGGATGAGTTCACCATGGCCCTCAGGGTTGATGACGGCGCGCCGCGCAGCCGCGATGATGAGCCTCATGCCAGACATGCGCCCCATCCGCGAGGACCTGCAGGCGACGCTCGACGCCCGCCGCGACCTCGGCCCCGAATACGAAGCCGCCCTGGTCGAGTCGTTCGTGGAGCGGCTCGACGCCACGATCGCCGCCCGGGTGCGCGCCGAGCTCCAGGCCCACGGCGCCGGTCCCGTCCCGGCCAGGTCCAAGAGCCCGGGGGCGGCCATGATCCCGATCGCGCTGGGGTCGATGGGCATCGGCATCCCACTGACGGCCATCGCGGCGTCCCGCGGAGGCGGGCTCGGCTTGGCCATCGCCTGGTTCGCCATCGTCCTGATCAACGTCGCGGCGGCGGCCGCCATCATGCGCCGCGGCTGACCGTCCCCGAACTGTGAACGTGAGTCGCGCCGGCGTGCCCCGAACGGTGGTGGGCGTGCTGGTTGCCCGCCCAGCCGCAACCGCGGGGCTCCGGAACGGCGACGTAGCAGTCGCGCCGCGCGTTTGGGTCACCGCGTTCATGAAGGTGCGGTCGTTTCGGCCATCGCAGTCGTTTCGGCCGTCCCGACCATGGTGGCCGCGGCAGGCGCGTGTCGGCGGGCGAAGAGGAGGCAGGCGCTCGCGCCGAGGAGGACGGCGACGACGGTGACGACGCCTAGCGGGAGGATGCTGGCGGCGCCCGCGATGCCGACGAACGGGGCGGCCACACCGCCGAAGCCGTACCTGACCGTGCCGAGCAGGGAGGACGCTGTTCCCGCCATCCGCGGGTAATCCGCCAGAGCGAGGGTGCTGGCGGGTGCGGAGGAGATCGCCACGCCGCCGGCCAGGAAGAACAAGGACGCGATGACCACCCAGAGTGGCATCGGGGTGAGGCCGGAAGTGAGGAGCCCGGCGGCACCGCCGCCGGCGACGAGGATGCCGATGGCGAGGGTGCCGGTGATGCTCCATCGTTCGGCGCCGCGGCCGCCGAGCCACCCGAAGAACGCGAAGCCGGCTGAGTTGAGTCCGAAGGCGGCCGCGTACCACTGCGGGGAAAGTCCGTAGACGTTCTGCAGGACGTACGTGGCGCCGGCGAGATAGGCGAACACGGCGGCCCAGAGGAAGCCCTGGTTGAGGAGGGCTCCGAGGAAGACCCGGTCGGCGAGCAGCGTACGGTAGTCGCGCATGGTCTGGGCGAATCCGCCTCGGACACGATGGTCGGCCGGAAGTGTCTCCGTGTAGATGAGCAGGGTGGCGATCAGGATGCCGGCGCCGATGACCGCGAGGACCACGAACAGGCCACGCCAGTCGACGAGCGCGGTGAGCAGCCCGCCCAGCAGCGGGCCGACGATCGCGGCGCACGCTCCGACCACGGTGAGCCGGCCGTAGAAGCGGATCAGCTCGCCGCCGGAGTGGACGTCGCGGCCCGCGGCCTGAGCAATGACGATTCCGACCCCGCCGGTGAGGCCTTGCACGAGCCGGGCGATGATGAGCACCTCGACGCTGGGGCTGATCGCGCAGAGCGCGGAGGTGACGATGTACGCGGTGACGCCGAGGCGGAGGATCCCTCGCCGCCCGAACTGATCCGAGATCGGTCCTGCGATCAACTGCCCGGCGGCCAGCCCGATCAGGCACGCGGTGACGGTCAACTGCGCGATGGAGGTCGCGGCACCGAGTTCGACCGTCAGTGCCGGCAGCGCGGGCAGGTACAGGTCCATCGAGATCGGCCCGAACACCGTCAGCAAGAGCAGCAGGGGCGGCAGAAATCGCCCCGCTACAGGCTTGGACGGCGTTGTGGTCTCTGGCATCGTTCTTGCTTTCCTCGCGAGGTCGACGGGAGGGAGGCTGGGCGAAGGTCGCTACCGGGCTGTCATTCGGCCATGCGCGCACATGTCCGCTGACGCACGGGGTCAGGGCTTGAGGAGGGTCTTGATGGCGCGGCGCTCGTCCATGGCCTTGTAGCCCTCGGCGACCTGCTCCAGCGGCAGGGTGAGGTCGAAGACCTTCCCGGGGTTGATCCGCCCCGACAGGACGTGGTCGATCAGGTCGGGCAGGTAGCGGCGTACGGGGGCGGGGCCGCCACGCAGGCCGACGTGGGAGAAGAACAGCTCCTGCCCGTCGACGGCGACCTCGTGGGGGACGCCGACGAAGCCGACGTTCCCGCCGGGCCGCGCCGAGTGCAGGGCCTGCCGCATGGCCTCGGCGGTACCCACGCACTCCAGGACCGCGTCGGCGCCGATGCCGCCGGTCAGCTCCTTGATCCGGGCGATGCCCTCCTCGCCGCGCTCGGTGACGATGTCGGTGGCGCCGAACTCCCTGGCCAGCTGCTGCCGGGGCTCGTGGCGGCTCATCGCGATGATCCGTTCCGCGCCCATCTCCTTGGCGGCGATGACCGCGCACAGGCCGACCGCGCCGTCACCGACCACCACGGCGGTCGAACCGGGCTTGACCTCGGCGGCGTCGGCGGCGTACCAGCCGGTGCCCATGACGTCGGAGACGGCCAGCAGGCCGGGCCGCAGCTGCTCGTCCGGCACCTGGTCGGTGGCGACCAGGGTGCCCTGCGCGTTGGGGATGCGTATGTACTCGGCCTGGCAGGTGCTCATGAACTCGCGGTTCAGGCAGCTGGACTGGAAGCCGTTGCGGCAGTTCGCACACGTGTTGTCCGAGGTGGCGAAGGAGCCGACGACGAACTGATCGGGCCGGACCGCGGTGACCTGGCTGCCGACCTCCTCCACGAAGCCCACGTACTCGTGACCCATCGGGTGAGCCTCCTGGGCCGGCTCCAGGCCGCGGTAGGACCACAGGTCCGAGCCGCACACACAGGTGACGGCCGTCCGGATGATCGCGTCGGTCGGCTTGAGGATCTTCGGGTCCTCCAGGGTCTCGAAGCGCACATCGCCGGGGCCGTGGATCACTGCTCCGCGCATCAAAGTTTCCTTTACGTGGTTAGGCGTCTGATATGCGGCTGCCGCCCGGTCGTACCGAAGGCGCAGGATTCCGCCGCAATCCACCTAACCGGCATTCTGCGGTGGTTACGAGTTACCAGCGAGAGGTGTACTCCCAGTACATCCCTCGCTTGGCGATGACGCCGTACGGTCGAGCTGTGGACAATCGTGACGAGGTCCGCGAGTTCCTCACTTCGCGGCGAGCTAAGATCACCCCGGAGCAGGCCGGCCTGATCGCCGGATCCCGGCGGCGCGTCCCCGGTCTGCGCCGCAGTGAGGTCGCGGCCCTTGCCGATCTGAGCGCCGAGTACTACGCCAAGCTCGAACGAGGCAACCTCGCCGGCGCCTCCGCGGCGGTGCTCGAAGCCCTCGCCCGCGCCCTGCGGCTCGACGACGCCGAGCGCGCCCACCTCCTGCACCTGGCCCAGACCGCCGACGGCTCGGACGTCCTCACCCGCCCCCGGCGCCGCGCCGCCCGGCCGCAGACGCTCCATCGCAGCCTGCAGTGGACGCTGGACGCGATCACCGCCGGACCCGCCTTCGTGCAGAACAGCCGCATGGACGTGCTCGCCGTCAACCAGTTCGCCCGCGCGTTCTTCGCCGACCTGTACGCCTCCCCGGCCAATCAGGAGAATCTGGCCCGGTTCGCGTTCCTCGACCCGGCCTCCCATCGCTTCTACCCGGACTGGGGTCCCTTCGCGGACATGTGCGTGGCCATGCTGCGCACAGAAGCCGGCCGCAACCCCCACGACAAAGAGCTCCACGACCTCGTCGGCGAACTGTCGACCCGCAGCGATGAGTTCCGCACCCGCTGGGGCGCGCACAACGTCCGCCGGCACGGCACCGGAACCAAACGCTTCAACCACGCCATCGTCGGAAAGCTCACCCTCGCCTTCGAGGGTTTGCAGATGGTCGCCGACCCCAGCCTCACCATCACCATCTACACCGCCGAACCCGGCTCACCCTCCGAGGAGGGCCTGCGCCTGCTCGCCTCCTGGGCGGCCACTCAGGAAGCCCGGACCCACACGGAGCCGTTGGCGGCGGACTGACCGGTCGGTGGCGAGGTCGGCGAGGGAGACCTCACCGACGGCGTAGCGCCGGCGGATGGAGCGGCAGGCGGGCGCGGGCGTCCTGAAGGCGCTCGCGGGCGTCCTGGAGACGCTCGCGGGGCGGGGAGGTCGGTCAGGTGTCGCGGTCGTAGCGCAGACGGACCTCCGCGGCCAGCGTCTCGTCCTCGTGCTCCAGCCCGTACGTCCAGACGCGGCCCGCGTCGTCGACGCGGCCACGCAGCGGCAGGGTCCTGGCCAGCAGCTCGATGGCCAGCCCGCTCGTCGGCGCGTCACCGCCGTCCTCCACCGCCCCCGCGAACTCCGCGCAGGCGAGCTCCAGGTGCGCGATGCCGAGCTGCACCCGCAGCCGGGCCACGTCGTCCTGGGGGGCCACCTCGAGCGCCTCCAGCAGCACCTCGGCCGCCTCCCCCGGCTCGCCCCGCTCCAGCAGCAGCTCGGCCAGTTGCTGCGCGGCGTGCGCGCCCACGTCGTCCGGCCCGGCGGCGGCCAGCGCGGCCCGCAGTTCGTTCTCCGCCTCGTCGTAGTCGCCGGCCAGCACGGCCAGCCGGGCCAGGGCGAGACGCGCCAGCGGGACGTAGGCGGCCGTGCCGACGCCCAGGACCGCCTGCCACGCCCCCCTGGCCTGCTCGGCGCGGCCCTCGCGCTCGAAGCCCTGCGCGAGGTGACAGGCCGCCTGAGCGGCGAACTCCGGATGTCCGGTGGCCAGCGCGACCCGGGCGGCCGCCCGGGCCCCCTCCGGGTCGCCGCGCTCGTCGAGCACCACGGCCAGGCCCACGGCGGCCTGCGCCCGGTCGGGCTCCTCGGGGTCGGCGGCCAGCTCGCTGAGTATGGCCGCCGCGCCGTCGAGGTCACCGTGCTCGGCCAGGCGGCGAGCGGTGTCGAGAGGCGGGACCTGCAGCTCTGAGAACGTCAAGAGAGCTCCTTAGGCGACGGTCGGACAGAGCCTAACGAGTTCCGGTGATCATGTCTTCTCACTGGCCACGTTCAGCCTGGGTGGCGGGAAAAAATCCCAGAAAACGGACGTAGCCCTCCCCGTCCGAGCACAGCGGACGGAGAGGGCCACGGTTACGCGGCGGAGAAGGCCACGGTCCCGCGAACGCGACGTGCGGGTCAGTCACGGACGCGACAGCCGGATCAGTCGCGAACGCGACAGCCAGCTCAGTTGCGGACGTAACGACCGGAGCCGTCGCGGACGCGACAAACCAGGTCAGTCCTCGTACGCCTCCAGCGGCGGGCAGGAGCAGACCAGGTTGCGGTCGCCGTAAGCCTGGTCGATGCGCCGCACCGGCACCCAGTACTTGCCCTCCCGCAGCGACGGCAGCGGGTAGACCGCCTCGGTACGGCTGTAGGGATGGGCCCACTCGTCGGCCGCGACGGCCTCGGCGGTGTGAGGGGCGTTGCGCAGCGGGTTGTCGGCCCGGTCGTAGGCGCCCGAGGCGACCCGCGCGATCTCGCCCCTGATGGCCACCATCGCGTCGACGAACCGGTCGAGCTCGGCCAGGTCCTCGCTCTCGGTCGGCTCGATCATCAGCGTGCCGGCGACCGGGAAGGACATGGTCGGGGCGTGGAAGCCGTAGTCGATGAGCCGCTTGGCCACGTCGTCGACCGTGACGCCGGTCTCCTTGGTGATCTGCCGCAGGTCGACGATGCACTCGTGGGCCACCAGGCCGCCGCGCCCGGTGTAGAGCACCGGGTAGTGCGGGGCCAGCCGCCGGGCGAGGTAGTTGGCCGACAGGATCGCCTGCTCGGTGGCCGCGGCCAGGCCGTCGCCGCCCATCATCCTGACGTACGCCCAGGAGATCGGCAGGATGCCCGCCGAGCCGTACGGGGCCGCGGAGACCGCGCCGACCGGTGAGCCGGGGCGCAGCGGGTGGCCCGGCAGGTAGGCGGCCAGGTGGCCGCGGACCGCGACCGGGCCGACGCCGGGGCCGCCGCCACCGTGCGGGATGCAGAAGGTCTTGTGCAGGTTGAGGTGCGAGACGTCGGCGCCGAACTCGCCCGGCTTGGCCAGCCCGACCAGCGCGTTGAGGTTGGCCCCGTCGACGTAGACCTGGCCGCCCGCGTCGTGCACCTTGGCGCAGACCTCGGTGATCGTCTCCTCGAAGACGCCGTGCGTCGACGGGTAGGTGAGCATGATCGCGGCCAGCGCGTCGCGGTGCTTGTCGATCTTGGCGTCGAGGTCGGCCAGGTCCACGTTGCCCTCGGAGTCGCAGGCCACGACCACGACGCGCATGCCGGCCATGACGGCGCTGGCCGCGTTCGTGCCGTGCGCGGAGGACGGGATGAGGCAGATGTCGCGGTGCTCGTCGCCGTGGTCGCGGTGGTAGGCCCGGATCGCGAGCAGCCCGGCGAACTCCCCCTGGGACCCGGCGTTCGGCTGGATGGAGACCGCGTCGTAGCCGGTCACCTCGGCCAGCCATTCCTCCAGGGTCTCGATGAGGTGGTGGTAGCCCGCGGCCTGCCCGTCGGGCGCGAAGGGGTGGATCCCGGCGAACTCCGGCCAGGTGATGGGCTCCATCTCGGTGGTGGCGTTGAGCTTCATCGTGCAGGAGCCGAGCGGGATCATGGACCGGTCGAGGGCGATGTCCTTGTCCTGGAGCCTGCGCAGGTAGCGCAGCATCGCGGTCTCGGAGTGGTGGCTGTGGAAGACGGGGTGGGTGAGGTAGCCGGACTCCCGCGTCAGCGCGGCCGGCAGCGTGTCCAGCCCTTCGTCGGCGAGGAGGCCGGCCACCGGCCCGCTGACGCCGAAGGCGGCGGCGACCTGCTCGAGGTCGGCCGCCGTGGTCTTCTCGTCGCAGGCGATGGAGACGTGGTCGGCGTCGGCCTGCCACACGTTGACGCCGCGCTCGGCGGCCTGCCGGACGACGTCGGCGGCCCGGCCGGGCACCCTGGCCAGCACGGTGTCGAAGAACTCCCGGTGTACGACCTCGACACCGCCGCGGCGCAGGCACTCGGCCAGCGCGGCGGCGTGCCGGTGTACGCGGCCGGCGATGCGGCGCAGCCCCTCCGGCCCGTGGTAGACGGCGTACATGCCGGCGATGACGGCCAGCAGGACCTGCGCGGTGCAGATGTTGCTGGTGGCCTTCTCCCGTCTGATGTGCTGTTCGCGGGTCTGCAGGGCCAGCCGGTAGGCGGGCGCGCCGTCGGCGTCGACCGAGACCCCGACGAGGCGGCCGGGCATCTGCCGCTGCAGTCCTTCGCGTACGGACATGTAGGCGGCGTGCGGCCCGCCGAAGCCGAACGGCACACCGAAGCGCTGCGAGGAGCCGATCGCGATGTCGGCGCCGAGCTCGCCCGGCGCGGTGACCAGGGTCAGCGCGAGCAGGTCGGCGGCGGCCACGACCAGCGCGCCCGCGGCGTGCGCCCGCTCGGCCACCGCGCGGAAGTCACGCAGCCGGCCGGAGGCACCCGGGTATTGGACGAGCACGCCGAAGCACTCGGGCAGCTCACCGTCGAGCGCGTCCTCGACCAGCGTGATGCCCAGCGGCTCGGCGCGGGTGGCCAGCACCGCCTTGGTCTGGGGCAGCGCGTCGGCGTCGACGACGAACACGTCGCTCTTGGACTTGCCCGCGCGCCTGGCCAGCGTCATCGCCTCGGCGGCGGCCGTGCTCTCGTCGAGCAGGGAGGCGCCGGCGACGTCGAGCCCGGTCAGGTCGGAGACGACGGTCTGGAAGTTGAGCAGCGCCTCCAGGCGGCCCTGCGAGATCTCCGGCTGGTAGGGGGTGTAGGCGGTGTACCAGCCTGGGTTCTCCAGCAGGTTGCGGCGGATCACCGCCGGGGTGATCGTGTCGTGGTAGCCCAGGCCGATCATCGAGGTGAGCACCCGGTTGCGGCCCGCGATGGCCCGCAGTTCGGCGATGACCTCGGTCTCACTGGCCGCGGCGGGCAGCGAGAGCCGGTCCTTGATCCTGATGGACTCGGGGACGGCCACCGCCACCAGGTCGGCCACGGACTCGAAACCCACGGCCTCGAGCATGCGCTGCTGCTCGGATTCGGACGGGCCGATGTGCCGGGTCGAGAACGGCGGAGCTGACAGGTCGGTCATGGAAGGTGCCTCCCGAGGGCTATGGAGACCGGCGCCTGGGCGCGGGCGAGTGCCGGATCTCCCCCTCTGTCATGGCGACCTGAGAGCTTCACCCCCATGAGGGCTTGCACCGTCGGTGAGGCGCGCCTGGCGGGCGTGCCTGCTTTCCAGAGTTGCCTACCCCGAGCGGTACGGGTGCCTGAGAGATTCCGGGGAGGGTTGCTCCTTCGGCGCCCCGGGACCAGCCCGGGACTCTCCCGCAGGGGGTCGTCAGCCTTGCGCCTCTTAGGTTACTACCGGATTGCTACCCTATGCGGCGCGCCCGTCGCCGCTGGGCCAGCTCGTCAGCGGGGTGGTCGGCCGGGACGCTGTCCTCGACCGCCGCCCTTTCCCCCGGCAGCTCCGCGAGGGAGCCCTCGACCTCGCGCCAGACCCGGCCGAGCGCGATGCCGAACACGCCCTGACCGCCCTGGAGCAGATCGATCACCTCGTCGGCCGAGGTGCACTCGTAGACGCTGACGCCGTCGCTCATGAGCGTGATCTGCGCGAGGTCGCCGACCCCGCGGTCACGCAGGTGTTGTACGGCCGTACGGATCTGCTGGAGGGAGACTCCGGTGTCGAGGAGCCGCTTGACGACCTTGAGCACCAGGATGTCGCGGAAGCTGTAGAGCCGTTGGGAGCCCGAGCCGTGCGCGGCTCTTATCGTCGGCTGGACCAGCTCCGTGCGCGCCCAGTAGTCGAGCTGCCGGTAGGTGATGCCGGCCGCCGCGCACGCCGTCGGGCCGCGGTATCCGATGTCACTCGGCAGTGTCGTGGGCTGCTCGTCGAAGAGCAGACCCTGCTCTCCGGCACGCTGCCGCGCACTCTCACGCCGCACCGGATCTTCCTGGCCGGCCGTCTTTCCCTCGCCGCTGCTGACCGCCACGCGGACCTCCGGCTTTCTCTCATCCCATGGCCTGATCTGGGGGTTCGTAAAAGCGCGGCCATGGGTTTCACTTGCACCGTAGGACCGTGACCATGCGCAGTCAACGATCCCGCTCGGCGCGTCGTGAAGCGTAAATGCACTGAAATACCTACCCCGCCCGGCCAAAGTCTTCGGGGGTGATCGTGTCAAGGAACTCCCTGAACTTCTCCACCTCGTCCTCTTGGTCGTCGGGGATGATCACCCCGGCCTCCTGGACGACCTCCTCACTGGCGAAGATTCGTGCTCCGGTGCGCAAGGCGAGCGCGATCGAGTCGGAGGGCCGCGCGCTCACCTCTACGCCGTTGGAGAACACCAGGTCGGCGAAGAAGATACCGTCACGCAGGGCGACGATGTTGACCGCGCGCAGGCCCACGCCGAGGGCGCTCAGCACGTCCCTGAAAAGGTCGTGCGTGAGTGGCCGGGCTGGAGGCTCCTCCGCTTGGGCCAAGGCGATGGCCGTGGCTTCGGTCATCCCAATCCAAATCGGCAGGAACCTCTCCCCGTGTGCCTCCTTGAGCAAGACGATCGGCTGATTTGTGGGCATCTCTACGCGGACGCCCACGACCTCCATCTGCAACACGGGCTGCTCCATATTCGACTGGTCGGCGACCCCGGCACAGCTATTGGGCCGGTCCGCTTCTGCATTTCAACGTAACACCCGAGGGGCCTTGTATGTCCCGCTGGTCCGGTCATCGGCCTAGAACGGTTCGCACGCCCGTACGCACCAGAGCGGCGTGCAGGTCGAGCAGCAGCGCCGACAGCTCCCTCGCGGCCTCGTCGGCCTCTCCGATGGCCCCTGGGGCCCGGCGTTTGAGTATGGGCGCGACCGTCTGCTCCACCAGACCGCACTCGCGCTCGGCCGCGGCCTTGACCGCGCGCAGATGCCGGGCGTGCAGGCCGAACCGGGCCAGGGCGCCGACGCTGCGCGCCACGTTGAGCGCCTCCTCGTCGTAGCGCCTGGCCGTCGCCGAGAGCAGCCCGTAGTCCTCGAGCTCGGCCAGCGTGTCCTCGTCGAGCCCGGCCGCCTCCAGCAGCTCGGCGCGGCTCAGCCGCACCTCCCGCGTCTCCGGCCGGTCGGTCACGGCACGCGGGCGGCCGAAGTGCTCGGCCATCTTGTCCTTGATCACCCGCAGCGGCAGGTAGTGGTCGCGCTGCTCGGTGAGGATGTAGCGGAGCTGCTCGACGTGCAGGTGGGTGAACTTGCGGTAGCCCGACGGGCTGCGCTCCGGCTCGATGAGCCCCTCGCCCTCCAAGAAGCGGATCTTGGAGATCGACACATCGGGGAACTCGCCCTGGAGCATGGCGAGCACCTCCCCGATGCTCATGTGCGAACGTGCCGCCTGCGCGCTCATGCGGCTTCCTCCGTGAGCCGCATGAACGCTGTGACTATCGGTCGCTCGCTGGGCTCGCTCATGCGCCGGCGGCGGTCCGCATCAGGAAGACGAGGCGGAACTTGCCGATCTGCACCTCGTCACCGGAGTGCAGCGGCACCTCCTCGATGCGCTCCCGATTGACGTAGGTGCCGTTGAGGCTGCCCACGTCGCGCACGGAGAACTGGCCGCCGCGAAGGCGGTAGAACTCCACGTGCCGCCGGGAGACCGTGATGTCGTCCAGGAAGATGTCGCTCTCGGGATGGCGCCCCGTGGTGGTGAGCTCCTTGTCGAGGCGGAAACGGCTCCCCGCGTTGGGCCCCCTGGTCACGGTGAGCAACGCCGTGCCAGGCGGCAGCTGCTCCACCAGCGCGCGCTCGGCGAGGAGCATGTCACCGGTCTCAGCCTCGTACGCCTCGATTCCCGCGACAGAGATCGTCGATGTGGTGTCCCCGGCGACCTCGGTTCTGGTCAGCGGTGACCCACAACGGGAACAGAAACGGGCATCCTCGGGGTTGGCGTGCCCGCACTGCGTGCAGTAGACGCTCGGCATCGATCGGCTCGGCCTCCTACCGCGAAGACGCGGCAACGGGGATCTGGGCGCGCCTCGCTTCGCTCTTCAAGTTTGCGAATGCCGCAACTTACGCTGATCAGCGGCAAAGGTCAAGGCGGGGCGCTGGACGACGGGTTCGGACGGTGACAAAGTTACCGCCGCCCGCGCCCCAAGGTCCATGCCGCCGCGCGTTTCTACATTACGATCTTGCACGTTCCGGCGCCACCGATCCGCCAGTGTCACGTTCCGTGATGATTCTATGCGAATTGCCGTACAGATTTCGGTCCCGAGGCTCAGGAGGCCGCCTCCTCGACCACCCGGGCCCAGTGCTCCAGGAGCGACTGCGCGGTGTCCACGTCGGCGGCCTCGGCCCACAGATCGGTGACCGGCTCGGTGGCGGCGGGCAGGATCAGCACCCAGCTCCCGTCCTCGGCGGCCACCCGCACCCCGTCGGTGGTGTCGACGCGGCAGCCGTCCGGCTCGGCCTCGGCGGCCTCGATGACCGAGCGCATGACGGCGCCCTTGGCCGCCCACGGGGTCGGCACCGTACGCTTGAGCAGCTTGGCCTCGGGGATGCGCGCGTCGATCTGGCTGAGCGAGAGCCGGGTGCGGGCGACCAGGCCGAGCAGCCGCATGAACGCCGCCACCCCATCGATCGCCGGACCGAACTCGGGCACCACGAAACCGCCCCTGCCGTCGCCCGCGAAGATCATGTCTTCGTCCACCGCGGCCGAGGTGAGGGCGTCGACCGCCGTGGAGGTCCAGCGCACCTGCACGCCGTGGAAGCGGCAGACCTGCTCGGCGACCCTGGTGGTGGTGACGGGCAGCGCCACCCGGCCGGTCCTGCGCTCGGCGGCGATCAGGTCGAGCACGACGAGCAGGGCCCGCTCCTCGCCGATCAGCTGGCCCATCTCGTCCACCAGCGCGATGCGCTCCCCCACGGGGTCGAACCGCACCCCGAAGGCCGCCCTGGAGGAGCTCACGAGCTCCGACAGGCGCTGCAGGTCCCTGCGGCGCTCGGCGAACGTCTCCGTGGGCGAGATGTCGTCCAGGCGGGCGTTCACGGTGAGCACGTCGACGCCGACCCGGCCGAGCAGCGTGGGCAGGACCAGCGCGGAGGTCCCTCCGGCGCAGTCGACGACGACCTTCATGTCCCTGATACCGGTCATGTCGACGCAGCGCAGCAGCTCGTACGCGTAGTCCTCGACCGCCCTGGCGGGAAAGCGGAGCTCGGCGATCTCGCCGGGGAAGGCGCGCCGGAACTCCTGGCGGGAGAAGACGCGCTCCAGCTTGCGCTGGGCGGCCGGGGGCAGGTCGGCGCCGCGGTCGTCCATGATGACGATGTCGATGCTCTGCGGGTCGCCGGCGGTGGTGCGCAGCGCGATGCCGCCCGCCGCGGACTCCCTGGCCGTGTGGAAGCGGGCCACCGGCAGCGGCGCGGCCTCCAGGTCGAGGACGTTGATGGCGCTGGCGTTGAGCGCGCCGATCACGGCCCGCTTCAGCGCTCTGGCGGCCAGCGAGGAGTCGCGCGAGGTGACGACGTGCTCGCCCTTCTTCAGGGTGGTGGCGTACGCGCTGGCCAGCCGTACGCACAGCTCGGGGGTGATCTCCACGTTGACCAGGCCGCTGACGCCGCGGGGACCGAACAGGCTGCGCTGGCCGCGCGACTCCCAGATGACGCTGGTGTTGACGACGGCGCCGGCCTCGATGGTCTTGAAGGGGTAGATCTTGACTCCGCTGGAGACGTACGCCTCGGGCTCGATGACGCACTCGTCGCCGATGACGGCGTTCTCCTCGATGCGGGCCCCGGCCATCACGTCGGTGCTCTTGCCGATCACGCAGCCGCGCAGGTGGCTGCCGGGGCCCAGGTAGACGTTGTCGTGGACGACCGCCCGGTGCAGGAAGGCGCCTTCACGCACGACCGTGTTGTTGCCGAGCACGGTGTACTCGCGCAGCTCGGCGCCGGCCTCGACCTTGGCGTACGCGCCGACGAGCAGCGGGCCCTTGAGCACCGCGTCGGGGTCGACCGAGGCCGACTCGGCCACCCAGACGCCCGGCGAGACCTCGAAGCCGCCGATGTCCACGGCGACCCGGCCGGACAGGGCGTCGGCCTGGGCCTTGAGGTAGCTCTCGTGGGTGCCGACGTCCTCCCAGTAGCCCTCGGCGACGTAGCCGAAGATGGGGGCGCCGCGCTCCAGCAGGGTGGGGAAGACGTCGGCCGACCAGTCGACGGGCTCTCCGGAGGCGACCGCGTCGAGGACCTCGGGCTCCATGATGTAGATGCCGGTGTTGACGGTGTCGGAGAAGACCTGCCCCCAGGTGGGCTTCTCCAGGAAGCGCTGGACCCGGTTGCCCTCGTCGACGATCACGATGCCGAACTCGAGGGGGTTGGGCACCCGTTTCAACCCGATGGTGACAAGCGCCGAATTTTCACGATGAAAACGGACCATATCCGACAAATCGATATCGGTCAGGGCGTCGCCGGAGATCACCAGGAATCGGTCGTCGCGCAGGCGGGCCGCGGCGTTCTTCACGCTGCCCGCCGTGCCCAGCGGAACGTCCTCGGTGGCGTATTGCAAGCTCATGCCGAGTTCGTCGCCGTCGCCGAAGTAGTTGCGCACGAGCGCGGCCAGGAACTGGAGGGTGACCACGGTCTCGGTGATGCTGTGCCGTTTGAGCAGCCGCAGCACGTGCTCCATGATCGGGCGGTTGACCACGGGCAGCAGGGGCTTGGGCTGGTTGGCCGTCATCGGACGCAGCCGAGTGCCCTCTCCACCCGCCATGACGACCGCCTTCACCCGATCACTCCTCCTTGGCCGCGGTTACGAGCCGTCGTACCTGTACCCCATACAACACCCCCGACCACCAGTACAGGCCCGTTCCCCAGAGCGCAAAGGCCCATCCGACAATTCGTGCTATATCGGCATACCACCCAGTGTGGGAGGCAAGGAAGAGCAGAGGGAAGGCGTACATCAGGTTGAACATGGCGGCCTTGCCCAGGAAATGCACCTGAAGTGCCTTGTAACCGCTCTTCCGAAGTACGGGAAAGAAACACGCGACGAAGAGTTCGCGACCCAGGATGATCGCCACCAGCCACCACGGAATGACGTCGCGCACCAGCAGCGCCAGGATCGTGGCGAAGACATAGAGCTTGTCGGCGGCCGGATCGATGATCCGGCCGAGCCTGCTCATCTGGTTGAAGGCGCGAGCGATCTTGCCGTCCAGCCAGTCGGTGAACCCGGCGACCGCGAGCACGAGGATCGCCCAGGCGTCCGCCTTCGGCCCCAATACCAGCCAGAGGAAGACGGGAACGCCGAGGAGGCGCAGGAAGCTCAGCAGGTTCGGAACCGTCCAGATCCGATCCTCGGCGGAAGTTTCGCTCACGCTGCCGACCCTACTGCGTCGCCTTTCTCCGCAGCGGGGTTGGCCGCGGCTCATCCTTTCCGGCGGCACTCCCGGCGACCTGGTGGCACTCCCGACGACCTCCCCGGCGACTTTCCCGCCGGCACTCCCCGCGGCTCTCTGGGCGACGCCACGCGGATCGGCGCGTCGCGAGAGGTTAGCGTCGACCCTCACCGCGCAGGTGTAGGGGGATGAAGCGGAACATCCTGATCGTGATGTGCGCCGGCCTGTTCGTCGTCCTGCTGGACGTGACCATCGTGAACGTGGCGCTGCCGTCCATCGCGGCCGGCCGGCACGCCGGGCTCGCGGACCTGCAGTGGGTGGTCGACGGCTACCAGATCGCGCTGGCCGGGCTGCTGCTGACGGGCGGCACACTGGGCGACCGCTTCGGACACCGGCGGGTGGTGCTGGCGGGGTTCGGCCTGTTCGGCGTGGCGTCGGCGGGCTGCGCGTTCGCGCCGGGCGTCGGGGCGCTGGTGGCGGCGCGGGCGGTGCAGGGCGTGGGCGCCGCGCTGCTCCTGCCGGGCACGCTGGCGGTCATCACCCGGACCTTCCCCGGCGAGCGGGAACGGGCCAGGGCCATCGGGGTCTGGGCCGCGGTGGGCAGCGCGGCCCTGCCCGCCGGGCCGCTGCTCGGCGGGATGCTGATCCAGGCGTTCGGCTGGCCGTCGATCTTCGCCATCAACGTGCCGATCATCCTGATCATCTTCGTGGCGGTGTTCCGGGTCGCTCCGGCCGACGAGCCCGAGCGCCGGCCGATCGACCTGCCGGGCACTGTGACGGGCGCGGGGACGCTGCTGGTCCTGACGTACGCGGTGATCCAGGCGGGGCGTGACGGGCCCGACTGGCGGCGATTCGGGGCCGCCGCGGCGCTGCTGGCCGCGTTCGTGGCGATCGAGAGCCGGCGGGAGGCGCCGATGCTGCCGCTGGGGCTGCTGCGGCGCCCCTCGATCGCGGTCGGCACGATCGGCTCGGCGACCATGAACTTCGGGATCAACGGCATGATGCTGCTGATCACCCTGTACCTCCAGGGCGTGCTGCGGCTGTCCCCGATGACGGCGGGCGCGGCGCTGCTGCCGCTGTTCGTGCCGCTGGCGCTGCTGTCCGCCCCGTTCGGGCGCCTCGCCGGCCGGTACGGGCCGCGTCCCGTGATGGTCGCCGGGCTGGTGGTCCTGGCGGCGGGCATGGGGCTGCTGCTCCTCGTACGGCCGGCCACGCCGTACCTGGTGCTGCTCCCGGCGCTGGCCGTCATCGGGCTCGGCGCGGCGCTGCTGACGCCGAGCGTGGTCGCCCTGGCCATGAGCGACCCACCGCCCGGCCGGGAGGGGCTGGTGAGCGCGATCAACAACACCGCCCGGCAGGCGGGCGGCGCGATCGGCGTCGCGGTCTTCGGCGCGATGGCGGGCGCTCCCGGCGGGCCCCGCTTCATCGGCGGGCTGCATGGGGCGGCCGTGGTGGCGGGAGTGGCCTACCTCGGCGTGACGGCCCTGACCCTGACCCTCGGCCTCACCACCGGCCACCCCACAACCCCCTCGTCTGTACGCTCCCAGACCTGTACCTGACCACTCCAGGCCCGCATCTGACCGCCCGCCCCAAGACCCGCGTCCGACCACCCCAGGCCCACATCTGGCCACCCCAGACCCAAGGCCGGTCACCACGGGCCCGCATCTGACCGCCCGCCCCAAGACCCGCGGCTGACCGCCGGCACCAAGCCGTCCCGGGCCAGACCGCACCACCCGAGATCCGCCACCGCCCGAAACCCCCATCGGGAGCCTCCACCACCGGGGGTCGGGTCCCGAAGGCTGAGGCCGCCGACCGTGATCGGTGGGCGGGGGTCAGTAAGGGTCGGTCAGCCGGAGGGACGGTGGGCCGGGGTCCGTCAGTCGTGGTCGGTGGGCGGGGGTCAGTAAGGGCCGGTCAGCCGGAGGGACGGTGGGCCGGGGTCCGTCAGTCGTGGTCGGCCGGAGGCGGCGGCCGGGGTCGATCGAGCGGCTCGGCCGGGGGCGTCCGGAGTCGGCCGAACGGAGCCGACTGGGGTCATTCAGGTCCGACGGCGGGAGGGACGGTTGGCCGGAGGCGGGCGGTCAGGTGCGCAGGAAGCTGTGGGTGTGGCCTACCGGCTCGAAGCCGAGCCGTTCGTAGAAGTCCTTGGGCCAGTCGGCGGCGTCGGCCAGCAGGAACACCAGCTCGCTGTCGGCCGCCTCGGCGAGCAGCGCCCTCATCAACGTGCGGGCGTGCCCCCGGCCCCGGTGGCGGTCCCCCGTGTAGAGGTCCTCGATCTGTGTGACGGCGCCGTTCCGGTAGATGTCGGCCCGCGCGGCGAGTTGGCCGTCCTCCGTCCGTACGGCGCGGAAGCCCACCGTGTCGGCGCCGCGCAGCCGCTCCTCCACGCGCCTGGCGAGCTGGTCGATGACGTCGTCGGTGGCCTCGGGCAGCGTCTCGCGCCAGCCGGCCCGGAGCGTGGGCAGCAGCGCGGGCAGGCCGAGGCGCTCCACGGGTGCCGCGTCGTGCGGGAACGCGCCGCGGAAGACCATGACCAGGTTCGTCTCGTGCGTGTAGCCCGCGGCCTCGAAGGCGGGCGCGTACGCCCGGCCCAGGCGGTCGTCGTCGACGTTGACCAGCCGGTGGGCGTACCCGGCGAGCACCTGGTCGGCCGCCTTCAGCGCCGCGCCGGGATCGTCGCCGGACCAGATGACGACCTTGTTGTCGTCGTACGAGCCGGGGTAGCGGTCGTTGAGGACGGCGAACCCGCCGGGCACCTCGACGGTCCGCCCCGCCTTCCGCCGGGCGAAGTCGTGCGCGAAGGCGACGCTACGGGCGAAGTCGTGCGCGAAGGCGGCACTACGCGCGGAGTCGGGCGTTAACCCGGCGCTACGGGCGAAGTCACCCTGAGACCCGGTATCCGCGCCGCCGAAACCGCCGGTCATGGGCGGGCCGCCGTGATGAAGCGTCTGATGAGGTCGGAGTCCTTCACCCCGGGCGCCACCTCGACCCCGCTGGACACGTCCACGCCCCACGGCGCCGCGGCGGCGACCGCCTGAGCGACGTTGGACGGGTCGAGGCCGCCCGCGAGCAGCCAGTGCCCCGTGGGGCGGCCGCGTACCGCCGCCCAGTCCCAGGGCTCGCCGGAGCCGGGGCGGGGCGCGTCGACGATGAGCAGGTCCTCGTCGTAGGCGCCGCAGCGCAGGTCGGCTTCGGCGTTGACGGCCCTGACCAGGGTGTGGCCGAGATCCTTCAGCGCGGTGAAGTCGCCGTGCGGATGCCGGCCGTGCAGCTGGACGCCGCGCACCCCGGAGGTGAGCGTGGCGGCGCGGACGGCCTCAGGGGTCTCGCCGCGGAACACGCCGACGGTGAGGACGTGGGCGGGGACCGCCGCGGCCAGCTCGGCGGCCCGCTCGGGGGTCACCTGACGAGGGCTTCGGGTCAGCACGAAGCCGATGGCGTCGGCGCCCGCCTCGACGGCGGCCGCCACGTGCTCGGGCTCGCTCAACCCGCAGATCTTCACGTACACACCGTCGACCCTAACGGCGAACGGCGGCGACCGGGGCCCCGGCGACCCCGAGCGGCCGGCGGCGACCGGGACCCGGGGCGACCCCGAGTGAACGGCGGTGGCCGGGGCCCCGAGCGGACGGCCGCGACCAGGACCCCGGAAACCCCCGAACAGCGCGCGGGTCAAGGGCCTCGGCCAGCGTGCGGGTCAGCTCAGGGGATCACCCGGGGGGCCGCCGCGGGAGTGGCGGAGGGGCTGGCGCAAGGGGTGGTGTACCGGGCGGAACGCCGCGTCCACCAGGCCGGTGCGGTAGGCGACGACGGCGGCCTGGATCCGGTTGCGCAGCCCCAGTTTGTCCATGGCGGCGGCGACGTGGGACTTGACCGTGGTCACGCCGACGCCCAGCTCCTCGGCGATCTCCGCGTTGGACAGGCCGGTGCCGACCAGCGCCAGCACCTCCAGCTCGCGGTCGGTGAGCCCGGCGGGGACCGGTACGCTCGCCGCCTCCTCGGCGGCCAGGAAGCGGGCGACCACCCGGCGCAGCACTGAGGGGGCCAGGAGCTGCTCGCCGGTCGCGGCCCTGCGTACGGCGTCGACCATGCGTTCTGGCTCGTCGTCCTTGACCAGGAAGCCGACGGCGCCCGCGCGCAGGGCGGCGTAGACGTTGGAGTCCTCGGCGAACGTGGTGAGCACGACGATCCTGGCGGCCGGCCGCGCCAGCAGGATCCGCCTGCTCGCCTCCAGCCCGTCGACCCTGGGCATGCGCAGGTCCATCAGGATCACGTCGGGCAGGTGGAGTTCGGCCAGGCGTACGGCCTCGGCGCCGTCCACGGCCTCGGCCACGACCTCCATGTCGCCCGTGACCTGCAGGAGCATGCGCACGCCCGCGCGTACCAGCGCCTGGTCGTCGGCGACCAGCACGCGGATCACGCGCCACCTCCCGTGAGGCCGCCGGTGAAGCGCTCGGTGACGCACCCCGTGCGCCCGACCACGTACTCGGTGGCGTGCAGCTCGGTGATGTGCGGGGCGGCGGTGGGCATGGTCGCGGTGAGCAGCCAGCCGCCGTCCTGGTCGAGGCCCGCGGTCAGCGTGCCGCCGAGCGCGCGGACGCGCTCGCGCATCCCGGCCAGGCCGCGGCCGGACGAGGGCAGGCGTTCGATGGTGGTGGGCGGGGAGCCGTTGCGTATGTGTACGGTCAGCCCTTGGCCGGCGGTGGTGACGGCGACACTCACCTGAGTGCCGGGACCGGCGTGCTTGAGCACGTTCGTGAGACCTTCCTGGACGATGCGGGCCGCGGAGGCGCGGGCCACGAGGGGGGCGTGCGCGGTGGCGGGGTCGAGCTCCAGCTCGACCTGGAGGCCGGCGGCGGTCATCCGCTCGGCGCACTCGCGTATGAGGGCCGCGGGGTCGGCGGCCATGTCGGGGCGGCGGCCGGGGTCGCGCAGCACGTCGAGCAGCCCGCGCAGGTCCTCCAGCGCCTGGTGGCCGGTCTCGCGGATGTCGGCCAGCGCGTCGGCGACCGGCCCCTCGGGGGCGGCGTAGCGGGCGGCACTGGCGCGCAGGACCATGGCGCCCACGTGGTGAGCCACGATGTCGTGTACCTCGCGGGCGATGTTCTCGCGCTCGAAGAGCTGGTCGGCGCGTACCTGGGCGACCGCCAGCCGCGCCGACTCGCGTAGCCGCAGCCCCTCGGCCTCGGCGGCCGCCTGCCGTACGCCCAGGTAGCGGCCGATCGCGACGGGTGTGGTCACCAGGGCCATCAGGACGGCGACGCGGAACGCGGTGACCTCGGTCGAGTCCTGGACGATCGCGATCGAGGCGAGCATGGTGCAGGTCACGTAGGTGACCGTGATCCAGGCCCAGGAGGCGATCCGCATCGCGAACACGCAGAGCGCGATCAGCGTCAGGATCAGGCAGGTGGTGACCGTGTCGTTGAGATACTGGTCGGCGGCGATCAGCAGCACGCTCTGGAACATGAACACCAGTCCGGGAAAGCGCCGCGCGACGCCGAGGGAGAGCCCGCCCAGCACCGCGAGCAGTCCCACGACCCAGACCGGCTGGGTGCCGTTGTGCCAGTCGGTCCAGGTGCTCAGCACCGTGAAGGCCACTCCGCCGCCGGCCAGCAGCACGTCCGGGGTGAGGTCGGCGTCCTTCAGCCGCCCGGCGGGGCCGCGCAGGTAGGCGCCGATGAGAACGGGCAGGGCGGGGACGAGCACCGAGTACATCCACGCGTTCGTGGTGAACGCGATGCCCGGGTCGGCCAGGTTGACCGCGGTCGCGGCGACGGCCACGCCCAGGGCCAGGCAGGTCGGCCGCCAGCCCGAGCGGTAGGCGACCAGGCCCACGGAGACGCAGAGCAGCATCTGGGCGGTGTTGGAGGTGAACGACCCCACCTGGTCGGTGAAGACGAGGAAGGCGGCCAGGTAGAGGCTCACCGCCAGGGGCGCGCGCCGGACCAGGCCCATGGGCGCGCCCACGCCCACGGCCATCGGGATCACCTCGTTGCCCGGCAGCAGGGCGGAGCCGCCGCCCTTGGCCGACAGCAACACGTCGAGAGCGGTCCCCGCGGCCGCGAGCACAAGGTCGAGCGGCACTCCACGCCATCGCATGCGCCCACGTTATCCGGGTGCCGCGCACCCGCCGGACCTACAGCCGGACCTACAGCCGGGCCTCCCGCCGCTCCTCCCGCCGACGCCCGCCGCTCCTCCCGCCGGAGGAGGCGGTCTCCTCCAAGTGGCCGCGGCTTCGTCCCTTGGGGGGACGAAATCGGGGCGAGAACTCCCTTACGTTTGTGGTATGCCCAATGACACCGCAATGTTCCTCGGCCAGTTCCTGCGCGCTCCGGCCACCATCGGGGCGCTCGCGCCCAGTTCACGGTGGCTCGCGGCGGCGGTCTGCGCGCCGGTGCCGGAACGCGGCGAGCCGACCGTGGTCGAACTCGGCCCTGGTACGGGGCCCTTCACCGCCGAGATCCAGCGCCGGCTGAGCGGGCGCGGCCACCACCTGGCCGTGGAGGTCAACCAGTCGCTGGCGGCGTTGCTGGCCGAGCGGTTCCCCACCGTGGACGTCGCGAACGACGACGCGACCGAGCTGCGCCGCCTGCTCGGCGAGCGCGGCCTGCGGCAGGCGGACGTGGTGGTCAGCGGGCTGCCCTGGGCGGCCTTCCCCGAGGACCTGCAGCGCGGGCTGCTCGGCGCGGTGGCCTCGACGCTGAGCCCGGCGGGGGCGTTCACCACCTTCTCCTACATTCACGCCGTTCCGCTGAACTCGGCGCGCCGCTTCCGGGCGCTGCTGGCCGAGCGGTTCGAGGAGGTCGTGCGGGGCCGTACGGTGTGGCGCAACGCGCCTCCGGCGTTCGTGTTCCACGCCCGCCGGCCGCGACCCTGAACAGAACTTACTTCTACAATGGTGTGATGGATTTCACGCTTCCCGAAAGCGCCCTGGCCGTCCAGCGCGGCATCGGCGACATCTGCGCACGTTATGACCTTGATTACTGGCAGCGGTGCGAGGCGGACAAGCGCTGGCCGGAGGAGGTCTGGGCGGAGCTGGCCAAGGGCGGGTGGCTGGGTCTGGCCGTACCCGAGGAGTTCGGCGGGGGCGGCCAGGGGCTGCTGGAGCTGGCGGTGGCGACGGAGACGCTGGCCGCCTCGGGGGCGGCGGGCGGCTCGGCGTTCACGTACGTGCTGACACCCGGGTTCGGCGCGCTCACCCTGGCCAGGCACGGCACGGCCGAGCAGCGGGCGGAGCTGCTGCCCCGGCTGGCCACGGGTGAGGTGGAGACGTGTTTCGCGCTGACGGAGCCGGACGCCGGCTCCAACTCGCTGGCGATCACGACGGCGGCCCGGCGCGACGGCGACGACTACGTGATCAAGGGTCAGAAGATCTGGATCACCGGCGTGCAGCGGGCCACCTGGATGCTGCTGGTCACCAGGACCGTCCCGGCGGCCGAGGCCAGGCCGCGTACGCACGGGCTGACGGTCTTCCTGGTGAACGTGCCGGAGGCGGTGGCGACCGGGCGGCTGTCCTACCAGCCGATCCCGAAGCTCGGCGCCAACACGACGCCGTCGAACATGGTGTTCATCGACGATCTCCGGGTGCCCGCCTCCAGCGTGGTGGGGCAGATCGACCAGGGCGCGGCGGTGCTGTGGGACATCCTCAATCCCGAGCGGGTCCTGCTCGCCGCCTCCGCGCTCGGCGGGGCCGAGGTCGCGTTGCGGGTCGCGGTGCAATATGCCAAGGAGCGCGAGGTGTTCGGCCGGCCGATCGGCGCCAATCAGGCGATCGCGTTCCCGCTGGCCCAGGTCAAGGCCAAGATCGAGCTGGCCCGCCTGATGATCTACAAGGCGGCGTGGTCGTTCGACCGGCGCCTGCCGTGCGGCACCGAGGCCAACATCGCCAAGCTCACCGCCTCACAGGCGGCGTGGGAGGCGGCCGACGCCGCGTTCCAGACGCACGGCGGGATGGCGTACTCGCTGGAGTATCCGGTGGCCAGGCTGCTCACGGACGCCCGCATCGGGAAGGTGGCGCCCGTGACGGAGGAGCTGCTGCTCAACTACCTCGCGACCCAGGTGCTCGGGCTGCCACGCAGCTTCTGACCGATCGACACTACCGATCGACGGTGTGGCCGATCTGCCACGCGCACCAGCGACCGGCGCGGGCCGCGGCTTCGTCTCCCGGGGCGGCGTTCTCGGCCTCGGCGGACAAGCCCGATCCGGCACTGGTGCGGCAGCAGCCCTTCCACACCGTCCAAGGGTCACGCCTACCCTGGGCGCGCGGGTGAAACCGCAGGTCAGCCGAACTCCGGTGACCGTTTCTCGCGCACCGCCCGCACACCCTCCACCACGTCGGGGCCGCTGAAGCCGAGAAACTCCATGGCCAGCGAGGCGTCGAAGGTGGGCCCGGCCATGCGCAGCCAGTTGTTCAGGGAGTATTTGGTGAGGCGGATGGCCTCCTGGGAGCCGGCCGCGAGCCGCACGGCGATCTCCATCGCCTTGTCGTGCACCTGGTCGTCGTCGACGCACAGGCTCACCAGGCCCATCCGCTCGGCCTCCGCGCCGGTGACGGGCTCGCACAGCAGCAGGTGGTATTTGGCCTTGGCCAGCCCGCACAGCAGCGGCCAGATGATCGCGGCGTGGTCGCCCGCCGCGACGCCGAGCCTGGTGTGGCCGTCGATGATGCGGGCGGTGCGCCCGGCGACGGAGATGTCGGCCAGCAGGGCGACGGCCAGCCCGGCGCCCACCGCGGGCCCCTGGACGGCGGAGACGATCGGCTTGGCGCAGTTGAGCACGTTGTAGACGATGTCGCGGGCCTCGGCGAACACGCGCAGCCGGGTGGCGTGGTCGCGGGTCATCTCCTCGATCATCGACAGGTCGCCGCCGGCGGAGAACGCCTCGCCCTCTCCCCTGACGACCACCGCCCGGACGGAGTCGTCGCGGTCGACGTCGCGCCAGATCTCGGCCAGCTCGCGGTGGCCGGTCATGTCGACGGCGTTGCGCCTGCGCGGCTCGCTGATCGTGATCCGCAGCACGCCGTCGGCGGGCGTGTCGATCTTCAGCTTCTCGTACGCGTTCCGGTACGTCACAGAGCCTCCCGCAGCCGGTCAGCCACGTAGTCGCGGGCCTCCACAGCCTGGTCGAACAGGCCGGGCAGGCCGAAGAAGCCGTGGATCGCCCCGTCGAACCTGCGCGTCTCGACGGGCACCCCGGCCTCGGCCAGCCGCGCGCCGTAGCGCTCGCCGTCGTCGCGGAGCACGTCGTACTCGGCGGTCACCACGGTCGCGGGCGCCAGCCCGGCGAAGGACGGCAGCCGCAGCGGGGACAGCCGTGGATCCGCCGGGTCGGCCTGGCCGGCGTAGGTGCGCAGGAACCACGCGAATTCCTCGGCGTCGAGGCCGAGGCCCGTGGCGAACTCGGTGTGGCTGGGGGAATCCATGGCCGCGTCGAGCGCCGGATAGATGAGCACCTGGTGGGCCAGGTTCAGCCCGGCGTCGCGGGCCTGCCAGGCGGCCACGGCGGCGAGGTTGCCGCCGGAGCTCTCGCCCATCACCGCGACGCCGCCGTCGCACTGGTAGAAGGCGGGGCGGGCGAAGATGTCGCGCACCACGGTCCAGGCGTCGTCGGCCGCGGCCGGGAACGGGTGCTCGGGCGCCAGCCGGTAGTCGACGGAGACGACCACCGCGCCGGTGCGGATGGCCAGGTCGCGGCCGAGCGCGTCGCTGCGCTTGATGCCCCCGGTCACCCAGCCGCCGCCGTGGAAGAAGACCACCACGGGCAGCGCGCCGTCGCCCCGGTCGGCGCGGTAGACGCGGATGGGCACGTCCTCGGCGCTCTCGTCGCGGACGAAGGGCAGGTGGGTGAGCGGCCCGCGCTGGGGCGCGAGGCCGTCCTGGTTCCGGGCCTCCTGAATCTCGGCCAGGTCCATCCCGGCCGGGCCGGGGCCGGGATCGGACATGTAGCGCTCGACGAACTCCTGCGCCTGGGGGTGCAGTGGCATGATCGAAGCCTAGCGGGCCGCCTCCACGAGCGCGTCGAAGAGCCGTCCGTCCTCGGCCCGCTCCGGGTGCCACTGCACGCCGACCCCGAACCGGTGGCCCTGCAGCTCGATGCCCTCGACGATCTGGTCCTCGGCCCAGGCCACGGCCAGCAGCCCGTTGCCGAGCCTGCGTACCGACTGGGTGTGCGGCGCGACCACCTCGACCTTGTCGCCCACCGCCTTGCCGAGCTTGCTCGACACGCTCACCTGGATGACGTGCGGCGTGCCCGGCTCGGCGTGCCGCTCGTTGTCGAGCACCTCGGGCAGCCAGGGGATCAGCGTGCCGCCCTGGGCGACGTTCAGCACGTGCATGCCGCGGTCGATGGCCAGGATCGGCACGTCGGCCTGTACGGCGGCGCGGGCCAGGGCCAGCTCGAACCGGTCACGGTGTCCCTGCGCCTCGGGCACCCGCTCGTCCTGTTCCTCGCCGTAGGCGCTACCGCCCACCTCGACCCCGCCGGCCAGCACCACGCCCCGCAGCCCTCGTACGTAGTCGTCGATCGCGTGCAGGTTCAGCGGCGGCAGCACCACGGGGGCGCCTCCGGCGCGCTCGACGGCCTTGGCGTAGGACGGGGGCGACAGCACCGCCTCCCGCACCCAATCGCCCCAGCGGGCGGCTTCGAAGTAGGCGGTGATGCCGATCAGCGGTCGGGACATGCGATCTCCAGGGTGCCTGGTGGAGTACGTGCCGCCGCCGGTGGTGACGACGGCCGCACGCCCATCATGGCGTACACCATTTCGGTTATGTCACCTCTCCTGAAGATCCCTGCTGCATAAGGGGTGATTACCGCACCGTGAGAAAGACCGGCAGCTCCGCCGCGGAATTGGAGAACAGGGACGGTACGGGGACCAGCGCCGCGGACGGAACGGCCAGCGACAGGCCCGGATAGCGGCGGAAGAGGGCGGGCAGCGCCTCGGTGGCCTCCAGGCGGGCCAGCGGGGCGCCCAGGCACAGGTGGGGACCGCCGCCGAAGGCCAGGTGCCTGCGCTGCTCGCGGGTGATGTCGAAGCGCGCGGCGTCCTGGCCGTGGTGCGCCTCGTCGCGTCCCGCCGCGCTGTACGGAGCCAGGATGGCCTCTCCGGCGGGGATGGTGACGCCGGCGATCTCGATGTCCTCCAGCGGGTAGCGGGCCATGAAGTTGCCGATGGGCGCGTCCCAGCGCAGCGTCTCCTCCACCACGGCCGACCAGGTCTCCTCGCCACCGACCACCGCCAGAGCGCGCTGCTCCGGGTGGGTGAGCAGGGCGCGGGCGCCGTTGACGATCAGGCTGAGCGTGGTCTCGTGCCCGGCGGCGAGCATCAGCCACAGCGTGCCGACCAGCTCCTCGTCGGTGAGCCGCTCCGGGTCGTCGCGCTGGGCGGCGATCAGCGCGCTGATCAGGTCGTCGCCGGGCTCGGCGTGCCGCGCGGCGACGAGCCGGTCGAGCAGCAGGTAGATGTCGCGCTGGGTCTTGAGCACCTCTTCCGGGGCGGTGGTGGAGCGGAAGATGCTGTCCACCAGCTCCCGCAGCTCCGGGCGCTCCTCCTCCGGCACCCCGACCAGCTCGCAGATCACCTGCATGGGCACCGGGTAGGCGAAGTGCTTGCGCAGGTCGACGGTCCCGTCGGCGGCCGCGTGCGAGGGCAGGTCGTCCAGCAGCCCGCCGACGATCCCGGCGATGCGCGGCCGCATGCTCTGGACGCGGCGCGGCGTGAGCGTCTGGGTGACGAACTTACGCAGCCGGTGGTGCTCCCGCCCGTCGGCGGTGACCATGTTGGTGACCTTGACCATGCCGATGAGCGGCCAGTCGTCGGTGATGCGGCCGTCACGGACGGCCGTCCAGTTGTGCCAGTCCTTGCTGACCCTGCGGTCGGTCAGCAGGTCGGCCAGCAGCGCGTGATGGGTGACCGACCACGCCTCCACGCCGCCCGGCAGGACGACGCGGACGACGGGGCCCAGCTCCCGCAGCCGGGCGGCCTCGCCGTGGTGGTCGGTCCCGGCGGGGTCGAGGGTGACTACAGGGATCATGAACGGTCTCCAAGCGCGCGGAAGTGGACGGGCAGCGAGGCGGGGCAGCGGGTCCACGGTGACGGGTGCGGGGTCAGCTCCGCGGCGTCCACGGACAGGCGCACGTCAGGCAGCAGGTGCAGGGCCGTCTCCACCGCGGTGCGGGTGATGAGCCGGGCGGGGACGGGCGCCGGGCAGACGTGCGGACCGGCGCTCCAGGCCAGGTGGGCGCGGTTGCCCAGCTCGATCTCCGTCGCGCCGCCGTGGACGCGCGGGTCGTCGTTGGCCGCCCCCAGGCCCAGGACGAGCGCGTCACCGCGGGCGATGCGCCGGCCGCCCAGCTCGGTGTCGCGCAGGGCGTACCGGGCGGGCATGTTCGTCATGGGCGGGTCGCGCCAGAGCACCTCGTCCAGCGCGTCGTCGACGCCCAGGCGCCCGCCGCGCACCCGGCCGGCGAAGCGCGGGTCGGTCAGCATGAGCCGGAAGGTCTGCGCGATCCACGTGGTCGTCGTCTCCTGCCCGGCGGAGATCATCACCACCATCGACTGCAGCACCTCGGCCTCGTCGCGCAGGTCGGCGTGGGCCAGGAAGTGGCTGGTCAGGTCGTCGGACGGGGTCTCCTTCCTGGCCCGCAGGAGGCCGCCGAGTATCTCCTCGAACTTCTTGTTGCCGGCCTGGGAGTCCTCGGCGCTGCCGAACAGGGCGCGCAACGCCGCCAGCAGCTCGTGCCCCTGGCCAGTGTCGAGGCCGAACAGGCCGGCGATGGCCAGCATCGGGACGACGGCCGCGTAGTCGCCCACCAGGTCGGCGCCGCCCCGGTCGGCGAAGCCCTCGATGAGCTCGCGGCACATGGACTCGACGGAGCGGCGCATGCGGCGCTGGTCGATCGCGGCGACCCCGTCGTCGATCGGACGGCGCAGGCGGCGGTGTTCGGCCCCGTCGGCGCCGATCACGTTGGGCCGCCAGAACATCATCGGCCCCAGCCCCGAGTCGGGCGGCACGACGCCCTCCTGGAACAGCCGCCAGTTGCGGGCGTCGCGCGAGTACAGCTTCTCCTGCCGGGTGATGGTCAGCAGCTCGTGGTAGCCCATGACCAGCCAGGCGCCGACGCCCGGCTCCAGCTCCACCCAGGCGACGTCGCCCCATTCGCGGCGCAGCCTGCGGAAGACGCCGCGTGGGTCGGGGCAGGTCGTGGTGGCGGACAGGGGGATCATGAGGGGCCCTTCTGCAGGGCGAGCGCGTGCTCGACAAGGGTGATCAGCGCGTCCACCGAGGAGGAGCGGCTCCTGGCGTCGCAGTTCACGATGGGCGTGCCGGGCTCCAGGTCCAGTGCCTCCCGCAGCGCCTGCGCGCTGTGGTCGGCGGAGTCGGGGAAGTGGTTGACGGCGACGGCGAAGGGCAGGTCGCCGCGGAGTTCGAGCTGGTCGATCACCTCGAAGCTGCCCTCGATGCGGCGGGTGTCGACCAGGACGAGCGCGCCCACGGCGCCCTCGCCGAGGCCGGCCCACAGGTCCCAGAAGCGCCGCTGGCCGGGCGTGCCGAACAGGTAGAGCGCGGTGTACGGGCTGAGCGTGATCCGGCCGAAGTCCATGGCCACGGTGGTCGTGGCCTTGCCCTCCAGCCCGGCCAGGTCGTCCACGCCGACGCTGGCCTGCGTCATGGTCTCCTCGGTGCGTAACGGCTCGATCTCGCTGACCGCGCCGATCATCGTGGTCTTGCCGACACCGAAGTCGCCGACCACGAGGATCTTGACCGCCTGCTGCACGGTGTCGGGCAGGTAGCGGTCAGCTGAGCCGGCGGAGCCCATTGAGCACCTCCTGGAGGGTCGTCAGGTCGGGACGCCCGGCCTCCGGGATGCGGGAGCGGGCTATCAGGTGGCCGGAGTCGA
Organism: Nonomuraea sp. NPDC048901; assembly: GCF_040649695.1. Taxonomy (NCBI): domain Bacteria; kingdom Bacillati; phylum Actinomycetota; class Actinomycetes; order Streptosporangiales; family Streptosporangiaceae; genus Nonomuraea; species Nonomuraea sp. NPDC048901. The sequence goes on from NZ_JBEZFW010000013.1 coordinate 108,059, forward strand.
CCAGGTCGGAGGCTAAGATCCCGGCCACGCTCAGCGGCAGCTTGAGGTGCGCCGCCGCCTCCGCCAGCGACAGGAGCCGCCCGCACATGCGCAGCAGGTCACGCGCCTGGCGGGTGGCGGAGGGCGGCAGGGGCTTACCGGCGTCGGCCACGACGAGGAGGGTGTCGAGGCCGATGGTGTTGCGGGTGGGGCGGGCCCGGCCCTGGGTCAGTACGTAGGGCCGTACCGCGCTGTCGTGGTACTCGCCGCTCATTGCCGCGCGGCCCGGCGTGCGGGGGTGCTGAAGTTCCTCTCGCCGATCTTGATGACCTGGGCCTGCATCTGCTGCGCGATGAGCCGCGGGTCGACCACCGGATCGGTGATGACCACCAGGTGGGAGCCGGATCCGGCGGCGCGGGCGAACAGGAAGCCGCCCTCGAAGCCCACCATCAGCTCCCTGACGGCCCTGTTGCCGCCGCCGAACTCACGCCCCACGCTCTGGGCCAGCGACTGCAGCCCGGAGCAGGCGGCCGACAGGCGGTCGGCGACGTCCCTGTCCGTACCGGCCGAGCGGGCCTTCAGCAGGCCGTCGGAACTGAGCACGACGACGTGGCGGACCCCGGGGACCCAGACGACCTCGGCGATCATCCAGTCCTGATCTTGGTGCATCGGTACCCCGTTCGTCATCTGTCGTTGTCCGTCATCCGCCGTTGTCCGGTCATCCGCCGTCGTGTGCCCCTGCGTCGGGGTCGTGGTCAAAGAAGGCGGCCATCCACTCGCCCGCCTGTTCCGGGGTGGCGGCCGGCTCGGCGGCCGGTCCCGCCGCGGCGAGCCGCTCGGCGTCGGAGCCCGCCTCACCACGGCGTGAGCGCCTGCGCGGCAGCGCGCCGCCGCCCGCCGTGTCCTCCGTCGTCCCCGCGACGTGCTCGCCCAGGGCGGCGGGCGCGTCCGGCACCGGCTCGTCCGGCACGGGCTCGTCCAGCGTGGGGTGGTCCTGGGTGAAGTGGTCCTGGGCCGGGTCGATCGGCCGGACCTCGTGGCGGGCGGGCCGGGCTCGGGGCGGCGCCTCGGCCGGCTCCAGCGTCTCCACGATCGGGCCGGGAACCAGGACGACCGCGCGCACCCCTCCGTACGGTGAGGGCAGCAGGTCGGCCAGGAACCCGTGGCGGCGTACGTAGTGCCCGATGACCGCGAGCCCGGTCTGCGGGATCTCCCCCACCTCGCCCACGTCGACGGAGCGGCGCCCGGAGACGATTTCGCGCGCCTGCTCCAGCTGGTGGTCGTCCATGCCGACGCCGCCGTCGTCGATCTCGATGACGGCGCCGCGCTGCACGTTGCGCACCGCGACGAGCACCGTGGTCGCCGGCGGCGAGGACTGGGTGGCGTTGGCGAGCAGCTCGGCCACCAGGTGGATGAGCGGCTCGACCACGTGGGCCGCGACAGCGGTGTCCGGGTCGCCCGACACCTCCACCCGCTTGTAGGCGACGATCCTGGAGGCGGCGGCCCGCACCACGTCGACCAGCGCGAGCGGTTTGGGCCACTGCTGTCCCGGCCACTCGCCGCACAGCACGGCGAGGCTCTGCGCGTGGCGGCCCTGCTGGGCGGCGGCGTGGTCGACCTGCATGCTGGTCTCGAGCACGTCCGGGTTGCCGGGATGGCGCTCGGCCATCACCGAGACGTTCTCCTGGATGCGGTGGGCGGAGGTCTGTACGCGCCGGGCCAGCGCCAGCAGGGCCAGCCGCAGCGACTCCTGCCGCTCGCGGTCCTGCCCGGCGGCCTCGCCGACCGCGTCGAGCACCTCTTCCAGCAGCTCGGCCGCGTCCTCGTCGAGCCCCTGGCTCTGGTACGGCGGGGGCACCTCGCCCTGGGCGATCACGGCCGGGATCCGCTTGTCCACCAGGTGCCTGACCGCCTCCTGCAGGGCCTTGGAGCGGGCCGCGACGTGCTTGCTCCACTGGGTGTTGCGCTGCTGGAGGTGGTGCTGGAACTCGGCCTCGCGCTGGTGCATGGCGCTCTCGCGGCGGCTCATCGTCCGCAGGGCCTCCTGGTGCGCCTGGCGCAGCGCCGCCACGGCGGCCAGGGCGAGGAGCGAGAGCGCCGCGGCGCCGACGCACGCCCAGACGACGCCGGTGCGGCTGTCGAGGAGCAGGGCGGCGAAGGCGCAGCACGCGGCGACCACCGGCAGGGCCAGCCCCGCCGGCCAGAGCCACTGCGTCTGAGGTGAAGGGGTCACCGGCGGCTGAGTGGCCGGCGTCGGCGGCTGAGGAGCGGGCCGCTGAGGTGACGGCGTCCGGCGGGCCGGAGCTTGGGGCGGTGGCGGTGGGGGTTGGGAACGAGCCATGGTCACCTTCGCGAACGGGCTGGAGTATGCGCTGGTCTCAAGCGGGAGGCGGCTACGGAGACCCCCTCTGCCGAAGCAAGCGGCATCTCCCCTTCCAGTCCGTTGCCTCTGCGTCACTCCCAGTGGCGACGCTTCCGCCAAGATCCGATTATTCCGACTCTACTGAATGAGTCAATCCATTCCCCGCCGCCTGTCAGATATATACCAAAGATGCCTTTTATCCCGCTTTATCATGAAATGTCCGACTTCGAGGCCGTGGCGCGCCTGACAATTCCCGGCCGATCCTGTCAATGAATCGCGTCTTCATATCCGGCCAGGAAAAGGCCGATAAGGTCCGCCCGAAAAGTCATCGTCATAAGATATGGACCCCCTATGACCCTTGTCCGGGCAAAACCCGTCACCCACAATCCAGAGGACACCGCCGGACCACAGGAAGGAAACTCATCGTGCCTGCGAACAATGACGTATTCGCGTACGCCCCCTCGCAAACGAGGTGCTGAGCGTGGCCCGCTACCGCGCCCCCCTGCCGGACGCCACGAGCGCCGCCTTCCTCGCCGAGGCGCTGGCCGAGGCCAATGCCCTCCGCGCCGTGCACCACGCCCCGCCGCTGGTCCTGGACCAGGAACTGGTCGAGTACGCCAGGTCCCGCGCCGCGTCGCGATCGGAATACCCGGACACCGAGGCCGGGCACGACGGGTTACGGGAAGGCACCGGGGAGAACCTTTTCTGGGGCGCCGGCTCGAAACAACGGCCGCTCGACGCGGGGAAAGCGGTTGCCGAATGGTACGAGGAAATCAAAGGCTACGACTTCACCGACCCGGAAAACGTCGTCGACTGCGGACACTTCACCCAACTGGTATGGAGGGAGAGCCGGCGGATGGGCGCCGGACGTGTGGCCGGACGGGGCCCGGATTTCTTCGAGACCTACATCGTCTTCGTTTTCGAGGCGCCCGGCAATAAGCCCGGCCACTTCGCGGAGAACGTACGTCCCGCCTGACTTCCGGCCCGGGAGCCGTGCCGCCGACGGCTCCCCTCACCCCGATCACCTCAGTCACATATGCGAATAAAACACACTTTCACTTTGATGACCAAAATCTCCCCCACCTTGAACGCGGAAAATCACGTTATCGTCACGGACAGTTTTGCTCCGCACTGTATCGGGGCGAAACGGTTGTGACGCTCAGGAGGTGGTGTAAGACTCGAATTCGAGCGAGCAGTCGTGCCGGGGCCCGCCGCACGCTCATTACCCGGAGCCGTCAGGGAGGTGTTAACGACACGACCGGAAGAATATTCCGGTCAAAGGGTGGGGTTAATTTCATGTCGTTGAATCCGCGCCTGGTAAAGGAGAGTTTCTCCGTCGTGGAGCCGGTGGCCGACAAGGCCGCCGCCTACTTCTACGGCCGGTTGTTCGCCGAGAGTCCGCACCTGCGGGGCATGTTCCCCCCGGCGATGGACCTGCAGCGCGACCGGCTCTTCGGCGCTCTGACCCGCATCGTGTGGAGCCTGGACAGCCCGGCCAGCCTGGCGTCCTTCCTCGGCCAGCTCGGGCGGGACCACCGCAAGTACGGCGTGATCGCGGAGCACTACACCGCGGTCGGCAACGCCCTGCTCGCGACCATCAAGCGGTTCGCCGCCGACATCTGGAACGAGGAGATCGAGGCCGCCTGGGCGGCCGCCTACACCGCCGCCGCCAACCTCATGATCGAGTCGGCCGAGTCCGACTCCGGGGTCTCGCCCGCGTGGTGGCTGGCCGAGGTCATCGACCACGAGCTCCGCGCCCCGGACATCGCCGTCCTGACGCTGCGGCCGACGCAGCGCCTGCCGTACACGGCGGGCCAGTACGTCAACGTGCAGGTCTCGCGGTGGCCGCGCGTCTGGCGCACGTTCTCCATCGCCAACGCGCCGCGCCCGGACAACACGATCACGCTGCACGTGCGCTCGGTCCCCTGCGGCTGGGTGTCCACCACGCTGGCCAGAGACACCCGCATCGGCGACACGATCATGCTGGGGCCGCCGATGGGCACGATGACGCTGTGCGACCGCAGCTCGCGCGACGTGCTGTGCGTGGCGGGCGGCACCGGGCTGGCACCGATCAAGGCGATCATCGAGCACATCATCGCCTCGGGCCGCCGCCCCAACATCCACCTGCTGTTCGGGGCGCGGACGGCGGCGGAGCTGTACGACCTGCCCGACCTCATCCGGATGGAGTCGACGTTCCCCTGGCTGCGGGTGCTGCCGGTGGTCTCCGGCCAGGCCGGCTACGAGGGGATGCGCGGCCGGCTGCCGGAGGTCACGCAACGCTTCCACTCGTGGGCCGAGCATGAGGTGTACGTGTGCGGGCCGTCCGGCATGGTCAGCGAGACGGTCCGGCGCCTGCGCATCGACGGCGTGCCGCTGTCCCGCATCCACCGCGACATCGTGCAGGGAGAGCGCTGACGCGGCGACCACGACCGTTCGCCGAGTCTCCGTGCCGCCCCCTCCCCGAAGGAGATGCCCCCATGGGGACCTCTGCCACAACGGACCGCCTTCTTCGTCTCCCCGGAGGGGGTATCCGCCCCGAGCAGGACGGACCGTCTTCTTCCGCCCCGAAATGGCATCCCCCATGGGAGGCCCCAGCCACAACGGACCGGCTCCTTCCGCGCCCCCGAAGGGGGTATCCCATCCCAAGGACACCAGCCATGACGGACCGGCACAGTAACGGAGACGGTCGCGCAACGGACCTGGTGACAGCGCCAGACGCGGCGGCGTCGCTAGGTGGCGGCGGGCCGCTGGAACGCGGCGGCGGTCTCGTCGTCGCTGGGCCAGAACGTCTCGATGGCGAGCTCGGCGACCGTCACATCCAGAGGCGTGCCGAACGTGGCGATCGTGGTGAACATCGACAGGATCCGCGTCCCGTGCCTGATCCGCAGCGGCACCAGGAGGTCGGCCGGGCCCGGCACGTGCACCACGTTCAGATCCACGCCGGGGTAGGTGTAGGCGGCGAGCTCGTCGTGCAGTTCGGCCAGCTGCCCCGAGCCCGACGCCTCCGCCTGCCTGCGCAGCTGGTGCAGCAGGTGGGCGCGTACCTCCGCCAGGTTGACCAGCCGGCCGCCCATCGCCTCGGGGTGCAGCGACAGCCGCATCACGTTGACCGGCTCCTTGAGCAGCTCCGCCGGCACCCCCTCCATGAACAGGGCGGTCGCCGAGTTGGCCGCCACCAGGTTCCAGGTGGCGTCCACGACCAGGGCGGGGTAGGGCTCGTGCCCGGCGAGGATCTTGTCGAGGGCCTGCCGGACGGCCTGCATCTCGGGGGCGCGTACCTCGCGTTCGGGGAAGACCGGCGCGAACCCGGCCGCGACCAGCAGCCTGTTGCGGTGGCGCAGCGGCACTTCCAGCTCCTCCGACAGCTTCATCACCATCTCGCGGCTCGGCCGGGCCCGCCCGGTCTCCAGGAAGCTGACGTGGCGAGCCGACACCTCGGCCTCGATCGCCAGATCGAGCTGGCTCACCCGCCGCCGCTGCCGCCAGGATCGCAGCAGCTCCCCGAACGACTCATCCCCCACCGCGAACGCGCCATTGACCGACCCCATACGGCAACGCTACCGAACAGCAGGGAAGCAGCACGATTACCTCGGGAGTAATCGCGCGGCAAATCGCCCAGTCCTCGGCGCTCCTGGTCACGGCGTGGCACGATGGCCGGGAAGCGAACACGGGAGCGATGGGAGCTTGTTATGAGCGACGCAGTGCTCGCGATCGGCACCCGCAAGGGCCTGTTCCTCGCCCGCTCGACGGACGGCGGCCCGTTCGAGGTGGCGCCGATCCAGTTCTCCACGGTCGGCGTGACCTCGGTGGCGATCGACACGCGCGCCGCCACGCCGCGGATCCTGGCGGGCATCGAGTACGGCCACTTCGGCCCCTCGGTGATGTACTCCGACGACCTCGGCGAGACCTGGCAGGAGGCCGAGCGTCCCCCCATCGCCTTCCCCGAGAAGACGGGCGCGACCCTGACCAGGGTGTGGCAGCTCATGCCCTCTCCGGCCGAGCCCCAGGTGGTCTGGGCCGGGGTGGAGCCGGGCGCGCTGTTCCGCTCGGAGGATCGCGGCGTCACCTACGAGCTGGCCGAAGGACTGTGGGAGCACCCGCACCGCCGGCACTGGCAGCCGGGCGGCGGCGGGCTGTGCCTGCACACGGTCGTCAGCCACCCCACCGACCCGCAGGTCATGGGCGTCGCGGTGTCGACGGGCGGCTTCTATCGCACCAACGACGGCGGCCTCTCGTGGGAGGCCGCCAACCAGGGCATCCGCGCGCCGTTCATGCCGGAGGGCCAGCAATATCCCGAATACGGGCAGTGCGTGCACAAGGTGGGCATGCACCCGTCCCAGCCCGAGCGGCTCTTCCTGCAGCACCACTTCGGCGTCTACCGCAGCGACGACTTCGGCGGCTCCTGGCACGACATCGGCTCGTCGTTGCCGTCCGACTTCGGTTTCCCGATCGTGGTGCATCCCACCCGGCCCGACACGGTGTACGTGCTGCCGCTGACCGCCGACATCGACCGCACCCCGGTCGATCACCGCTACCGGGTCTTCCGCAGCCAGGACGCCGGCGGCACCTGGCAACCATTGGAGACCGGGCTGCCCGAGGGGCCGGTGCACGCGAGCGTGCTGCGTGACGCGATGACCGCCTCCGAGGCGGGGGTGTTCTTCGGCACCCGCGACGGCGAGGTCTACTGCTCGCGGGACGACGGCGGCACCTGGTCGACGGTCGTCCGGCACCTGCCCGACGTGCTCAGCGTGCGTGCGGCGGTGCTGTAGCCCATGGCCAAGAACGTGATGATGGTGGTCTTCGTCCTGCCCAACTCGCTGCGCCGGTGGGTGAGCGGCGACAGCGAGGTGAAGGTCTTCGCGGTCGCCGCCGACCAGCACACCCCGCCGACGCTCGGCTCCGCACTGGACATGCTGCGGCGTACGCATCCGCTGCTGGAGGAGCGGCTACGCGACGACTACGGGCGCATCCGCCGGCACATCAACATGATCGTGTGCGGCGAGAACGCCCGCGGCCTCGGCAGCCTCGACTGCGCGCTGCCGCCGGGCGCCGAGGTCTACGTCATGCCCGCGCTGGCCTGATCACGCCTGCTTGTCAGGTGCACTGATCACGCCGGCTTGCCGACCCGGCTGATTCAGTTCACACCTTGCGCCAGCCGGGGACCCAGGCCCCGTCCTCGATGACGTAGTCACCGAAGAGGGCGGGCGCCTCCTTGACCATGAGCGCGCCGATGTGCTGGAACAGCAGCCGGATCTCCTCCTCGGCCCCCACCGCCGTGCGCGCCTCGATCGTGTGCCGCAGCGTGCGGACGTTGGCCGTCCAGACCAGGCCGGTCGCCAGCCCCTCCGGGGCGAAGCGGCGCATGAACGAGGTGCGGTGCTTCTTCTCCGAGAACGGCACGCCCTCCTCGTCGAGCCCGAAGTGGCCGGCCATCCAGACCTGGAACTGCTCCATCTGCTCCAGCAGGGCCGTGGCCCGCTTCATCAGCTCGGGGTCGGACTGGGCCCACTCAGGGAACCAGAACGGCAGCTCGTCGAGGCGGACGAAGCGCAGCGACTCCTGCGAGATGGCCACCCCGGGGCGGTGCCTGACGAGCTCGTGGGTGAGCACGCGGCTGACGTTGTGCAGCACGAAGCTGAAGTTGAGGTGCTCGAGCACCGAGCCGTGGGCGCTGGCCAGGATGTTGCGCAGGTAGTCGCCCTGGTCCTCGCGGATGCGCACGACGTTGGGGTTGAGTCCGGGCTCGAAGGAGCGGTAGCACAGGCGCCCGGCGAACTCGGCCAGGTTCTGTGCGTCGAGGTCGCCCCGGTCGAGCCGCTCCAGCCAGCTCTCGCCGCCGACCTCGCCCAGGTAACGGGCGAGCTCGTCGTAGTCGAGTTCTGGACGGGCGACGAGGAACACCTCGGGTTCGACGGTGCGCATGGGCGAGCCCCCGCTCGGGTTAGGCGATGTGATGGCCCCCAGCAAACCAGGTCACGGACCCGCGCGCGACTCGGCGCGGGGCGGGGCTGAACACTTGTCCCTTCAAGTTTTTCGCCCTACAGTCAGCACCCTCGATACTTGAAGGGACAACTTATGAACGTCGTCCTCTGGGTCCTCCAGATCCTGCTCGCCGCCGCCTTCCTCGTAGGAGGGTTCCTGAAGGCCACCCAGCCCAAGGAGAAGTTCCAGGCGCGCATGGGATGGGTGGATGACTTCAGCCAGGCGCAGGTCAGGGGTATCGGCGTGGTGGAGGTCCTCGGCGCGCTCGGCCTGGTGCTGCCCTGGGCCACCGGCATCGCCCCGATCCTCACGCCCCTGGCGGCGGTCGGCCTCGCCATCACCATGATCGTCGCTGCCCAGGTGCACCGTCGGCGCAAGGAGAGCTTCGCGGTTAACCTGGTACTGCTGGCGATCGCGGTCATCATCGCGGTCGGCCGATTCTGACACTGGGGGTCCCTTGGTCGAAGGGCTCGGCCATGACGAGCAGCGAGCGTGGCAGGGCCTGCTCGCGGTGATGCTCGTCGGCATTCCGCAGGTGGAGCGCACCTTCCGCGCGTACGGGCTGGTGCACATCGAATACGGCCTGCTCAACACGCTGACCGCCGGGCCGCTGCGGCTGAGCGACCTGGCCACCCTGGGCAACGTCTCGATCAGCCGCCTGAGCCACCGGGTCAGCAAGCTGGTCGAGCGCGGCTACGTACGGCTGCGGCCCGACGAGAACGACGGCCGGGCCAGCGTCGCCGAGATCACCCCCGAGGGGCGGGCGGTCATCACCGCGATCGCGCCCGACCACGCGCGAGCCCTGCGCGAGGTGCTGTTCGACCACCTGTCGCCCGAGCAGGTCGCCGCGCTGGCCGACGCCATGCAGAGCGTCGGAGCCAAGCTCGGCGCCTGCATGGCGGACGACCGCGGGAGAGAAGGCCACGACCCCACCGGGTGCGGCTAGGTGATGTCCTGCCGAATCGTCGTGGCCGAGGCGACCGCCGAGAAGAGCACCGCGTACCCGAGCAGCACCAGGGCGCCCGCCCAGGCCGGCAGCAGGTAGTCGGTGCCGAGCCCGAGGTCGACGCCGCTGTTGGTCACCGCGCTGCCCGCGCCGGCCGGCGTCCACTTACCGACGGGCTGCAACACCGGGATCGCGTTGACCAGGGCCTCGACGATGAACACCCACACCACCGCGACGATGATCGCGCCGAGCTGGTTCTTGATCAGCGCGCCCAGCCCGACACCGAACAGCGTGTAGAGGACGAGCACGAGCAGCACGCCCGTGGCGATGCGCAGGACCTTCGCGGACAGGACCAGATCACCGCCGGACAGCAGGACCGACACGACCACCGCGATGGCGGTCAGCGCCAGCACGATCAGCCCGAAGGCCAGCCCGACGACCACCCCCGCCCCGAGCTTGGCCACGACCACCCGCTCGCGCCGGGGCGTGGCGAGGAACGTGGTGGTGATGGTCTGGTAGCGGTATTCGGCGGTCATCATGACGACCCCGAGGATCATCGGGAACAGCGCGCCGCTCGAGCCGAGCCCCCACAGGAGCTCCTGGAAGGGCACGGTGCCCCGGCTGGGGAAGACCTGCTGACCGTTCTGGCCGGTCTGGCCGGCGAACCCGATCGTGAGACCGAGCTGCAGGAGCACATAGGCGACCGTGACGCCCAGCATCACCCACCAGAGCCTGGTGGTCCGGAGCTTGAGCAGCTCCGCCCTGATCAGCGTCATCAGCCCTGCCCCTCCCCCGTCAGCTCCAGGAAGACCTGTTGCAGGTCGGAGCGTTCGGTTGTGACCTCGCTCAGCACGACCTTCGCGTCGAGCGCGATCCGGCCGATGTCCTCGGCGCCGAGACCGCGTACGCGCAGGAACCCGTCCTGCTGGTCGACCGTGGCTCCGGCGCCTTCGAGGGCCGGGACGAGCTCGGCGGTCCCCGTGGTGCGCACCCTGACGGCCGCGTCGGCGTTGGAGACCAGCTCGGCCAGGCTGCCCTGGCGGACGAGACGGCCCTTGGCGATGATCACCACGTTGTCGACGATCTGCTCGACCTCGGCCAGCACATGGCTGGAGACCAGGACGGCGGCGCCTTGGTCGTGGGACAGGTAGCGCAGGAAGCCGCGCAGCCACTGGATGCCCGCCGGATCGAGCCCGTTGGCGGGCTCGTCGAGGATGAGCACCTTGGGATGGCCGATCAGCGCGGTGGCCAGCGCCAGCCGCTGCCGCATGCCGAGCGAGAAGACCTGCACCCGCTTGCCGGCCACGTCGGCGAGGCCGACCTGGTCCAGCGCCTCCGTCGCGCGCTCGCGGGGCAGCCGGGCCGCCGCGCAGAGCACCCGGAGATGGTTGAGGGCCGTACGGCCCGGATGGAAGTTGGTGGCTTCGAGTACCGCGCCCACCTCACTGAGGGGATGCGGTAACTCGACGTAGCGCTGGCCGTTGACCAGCGCCGTGCCGGAATCGGCGGTGCACAGCCCGAGCAGGCTGCGCAGGGTGGTGGTCTTGCCCGCCCCGTTCGGGCCAAGGTAGCCGGTGATGGTGCCCGGCTCCACTGTGAACGACACCCCGTCGACCGCGCGTACCGGTCCGAACGCCTTGCAAAGGTTTCGAATCTCGATCGCACTCATCGTGAGGTAATTATCACGAATGTGGAGTTGATGGCACCTCCTACCCAAGGAGGAGTTCAGAGGCGGTATACCCGGCGGGCATTGCCGGAGCCGATCATGTGGGCCACCCTGGCCGCGTCGGCGGCGCTCCACTCCCCCGCGTCGAGCCGCGACTTCAGCGCGGCGGCCAGCGCCCGGCGGAAGTAGAGGGCGCCCAGGTGGCCGGTCTCGGCCACGCCGTGGCAGCCGGAGCCGAAGAGCAGCTTGTGGAACGGCGCCAGTTCCAGCAGTTCGTCCATGATCCGCGCGGACCCGGCGGCGCTGTGGGTCAGCGCGAGGCCGGCGTCGACGTAGACGTGCGGGAAGACGCCGGCCAGGTAGGCGGCCTGGCGGTGGAACGGGTAGCCGTGCAGCAGCACCACCGGCACGCCGGCCGGCTGCAGCGCTCTGAGGAACGTGGTCATCCGCGCCGGGTCGGTGCGATGCAGGCCGGAGTAGGACGGATCACCGAATCCGGCGTGGAACTGCAGCGGCAGGCCGCGGTCCCTGGCCACGTCGACCGCGGTCCACAGCAGGTGGCGCAGCAGGATCGGGTCGGTCAGCGGCTCCTTGGGGTCGGACAACCGGCGGTTGGCCGCCGCGATGACCGAGCCCCTGCTCGGCCTCGACGGGTCGAAGTCGAGGCCGCACCGATGGCCGATGACCGTCGCCATGCCCACGGCTCTGGCGGCCCTGGCGGTGAGCTCCTCGGCCAGGCTGTCCATGTAGTCGAGGGCCGTCTCGGCCATCTCCACGACGTCCTGCTCGATCTGCTCGACGCCGACGACCTCGTTCGCGCTCGCGTCGCCGTGGCGGGCCAGTTCGGCGGCCGTCAGCAGCTCGGCGCCCTCCATGCCGGTGTCGACCAGGAGCGCCCCGACCCCGGCGGCCCGCAGCAGCCGCCGGTTGACCTCGTCGGCGCCGAGGTCGGCCCGGCGCGCCAGGTAGACGGCGGGCGGCGCGTGCGGCTCCAGGCCGAGTACGGGCGCGCACCACCGGCGGATGGCCGCGCCGATCGGCGTGTCGAAGTGGGTGGTGCCCGGCGGCGCGGGGCAGCCGCCCTCGTTGAGCAGCAGCTCGAACTGGGCTCTGGACAGGTCGTCGCGGCGCACCCCGTGACAGTGGTGGTCGACGAGCGGGGCGAGGAGGGCGTCACGCACCGTATCGGGAAGATCTACGGGGAGCATGCGGAGACTCTAGGTGGCCTCCGCACGCCCCCGCGGCCGTTTTACCTACCCGAGAGACGCGCTAGATCCTCACGTGTGAAAGCGCGCTCCGGTCCACACGTGCGAACGCTCCGGTCCGCACGTGGGAAACCGCCCCAGACCCGGCCCTCACCGGCGGGCGAGGCGGAGCACGTTGGCGATGACGCGCGCGCCCGCGCCGCCCTCGGCGGTGAGGATGGACTCCGGGTGGAACTGCACGGCGAAGCGGCGCCGCTCGGTGTCCTCGATCGCCATGACGTTGCCGTCGGGCGTCAGCGCGGTCGGGGTGAAGCCGACCACGCCGGCCCGCTTGGCGTGCAGGGAGTGGTAGCGGGCCGCGACGAACTCCTCGGGCAGCCCGTCGAGCAGCGCGTCGCCGCCGCCCAGCCGGGTGACCTGGCCGCGCTTGCCGTGCTCGGGGTAGTCGAGCAGCTCCAGTGAGCCGCCCGCGTGCTCGACCATCGCCTGCAGGCCGAGGCAGACACCGAAGACCGGCAGGTCACGGGCGTAGATCTCATCGATGAGCGCCGACATGCCGAAGTCGGACGGCCAGCCCGGGCCCGGCGACAGGACGACGAGGTCGGGCGCGATGTCGTCGAGCATGGCCGAGGGGAAGCCGTGGCGCAGCGTGACGACGTCGGCGCCCTCCTGGCGGAAGTAGTCGGCCAGGGTGTTGACGAAGGAGTCCTCGTGGTCGACGAGCAGCACTTTCATGCCCTGGCCGGGCTGCTCGCGGACCGGGACGACCGGCTTGGCGTGCGGCTGGTTGACCGCGGCCAGGGCGCCGAGCAGGGCGCTGGCCTTGAGCTCGGTCTCGCGCTCCTCGGCCTCCGGGTCGGAGTCGAACAGCAGCGTGGCGCCGGCCCTGACGGTCGCCAGGCCGTTCTTGATCTGGGCGGTGCGCAGGGTCAGGCCGGTGTTCATGGAGCCGTCGAAGCCGATGAAGCCGATGGCGCCGCCGTACCACCTGCGGGTGGTGGCCTCGTGGTCCTCGATGAACTGCATGGCCCAGGTCTTGGGCGCGCCGGTGACCGTGACGGCCCACATGTGGGTCAGGAAGGCGTCGAGGGCGTCGAACTCCGGCCGCAGCCGGCCCTCGATGTGGTCGACGGTGTGGATCAGCCGGGAGTAGAGCTCGATCTGGCGGCGGCCGATGACCTTGACGGAGCCGGGCACGCAGATGCGCGACTTGTCGTTGCGGTCGACGTCGGTGCACATGGTCAGCTCCGACTCCTCCTTGACGCTGGTCAGGAGGGTGCGGATGGCCTCGGCGTCCTCGATCGGGTTGCTGCCGCGGGCGATGGTGCCGGAGATGGGGCAGGTCTCGACGCGGTCGCCGCTCACCCGGACGTACATCTCGGGCGAGGCGCCGACGAGGTGTTCGCCCTCGCCGAGGCTGATGATGAACTCGTAGGGGGCCGGGTTGCTGTGCCGCAGGCCGCGGAAGAAGGCCGACGGGTCGGTGCAGGAGGCGTGGAAGACCTGGCCGGGCACGACCTCGAACAGGTCGCCGCGCTTGAACTTCTCCTTGGCGGCGGCCACGACCTTGGCGTATGTGCCCCTCTTGGGGTCGGCGGGCACCTCGGCGGGCTCGGTGAGGGGCACGGACTCGCCGGTGCGCTCCAGGCCGCGGGTGGTGGCGCCGTCGACGGTGAACTCGTAGCGGTACTCGACGCTGGTCTCGCGCTGGCGGTCGATCACCACCAGTCTGTCGGGCAGGTGCAGCACCAGGTCGCGCTGGTCGTCGGGGCGGACGAGCTCCTGCCTGATCGGCTCGAACTGGAAGGCCAGGTCGTAGCCGAAGGAGCCGTAGAGGCCCAGGTGCGGGTCGTCGCCCCGGAAGGCGGCGATGACCTCGCGGATCGCGGTGAACACGGTGGGCCGGCGGCTGCGCATCTCCTCGGTGAGCAGGTCGCCCGACTCGGGCACGTAGACCTCGACGTGGTCGGCGGTCGGCTCCTCGACGGGCTTGCCGGCGGCCAGCAGGCAGGAGACCACGGCGGGCAGCACGACCCTGCCGCGGGCGTTGAGCGCCCTGGCGGAGATGTGGCGGCCCCTGGCGACCAGCTCCAGGCACGGGTCGACGTAGCCGAACGCCCATCGGCTGTAGCGGCCCGGGTAGTCCATCCCGGAGGAGAAGGCGCCGCCGCGTCTCTCCCCGAGCGCCGTCACGATCTCTTCGAGCGCTTCCTCAGGCACCTGGCGTACCTCGCGCTCGACGCCGATGCCCCCGGCGGTGGTATATCCGCTCGTCTCCACTGCTGCCCCTTGTCGAAAACCGATGATCGAACACCGACACTGATGCCCCGGGGGCGGACACGAGAAAGGCCGCCTTCCGGGGCGGCCGTCCGTTGAGGAATGCGAATCACGCGCCGCCTACTAGCGGCGCCACCACTGAAGCTGCAACGAGATTCGCATGTGGCAAGCGTAACCGGCTCGCGATGATCACGCAACGCGCCCGCGCCGAGACGCCCCCAGATGGGCGAAACGCCCGGCAAATAGGGGTGCGCAACTCCTGACGGGAGTTCTGACGAACGGCTAACTTTGCAATCATGGAACGCCCCCCGTTACTAGCGTGGCGCTCGGTCACGTTGATCTCGATCTTGTTGTTCGCGGTGCTGCTGCTGCTCAGTGGGAGCTACGGATATCACCGCGATGAGATGTACTTCCGTGTGCTGTCCGAGCACCCCGCCTGGGGGTACGTCGATCAGCCCGCGTTCGCGCCGATGGCGGCCAAGCTGTCGATCGCCGTGTTCGGCGACACGCTCTTCGGGATCAGGGTGCTGCCCGCGCTGGCCGCGGCGATCCTCGTCGTGCTCGTCACGCTCATCACCCGCGAGCTGGGCGGCCGTGGCGTCGCGCAGATCCTGGCCGCGCTCGGCACGGCCACCGGCGCCTACACCTTCATCGCCGGGCACACGCTGCTGACGCTCAGCTTCGACCTGCCGTTCTGGGCGGCGGCCATCCTGTTCATGACCAAGGCGCTGATGCGCGAGCAGCCACGGTGGTGGCCGGCCGTCGGCGTGATCGCCGGGCTGGCGACCTACAACAAGCACCTGATCGTCATGCTGCTGCTGGGCCTCGCGGTCGGGCTGGTGGCTGTGGGGCCGCGCCGGGTCCTGGCCAGCCCCTGGCTGTGGGGTGGCGCGCTGATCGCGGCGGCGCTGGCCGTACCGAACCTGCTCTATCAGGCCACGCACGACTGGCCGCAGCTCAAGATGGCGGCGGCACTGAGCTCGGAGAAGGGCGGCGAGCTGCGGGCGCTGTTCGTGCCCATGCAGCTCACGCTGTTCGGGCCGGTCGTGACGATCATCGGCGCGTTCGGCTGGCTGCGCCTGTGGCGCGACCGGCGGGTGCGGGCGCTGGCCGTCGCCTATCCCGCCGCGGCCGTGGCGACGCTGATCAGCGGCGGGCGCTTCGACTACACGGCCGGCCTGATCCTGCTGCTGTTCGCGGCGGGCTGCGTGAGCGTGGAGGCGGCGGGTCTGGGCAAGGTACGCCTGGCCACCGGGTTCCTCGTGGTGAACGGCCTGGTGTCGGCCGTGATCGCGCTGCCGCTCATCCCGGCCGCCCAGCTGGCCGCCACCCCGATACCGGCGATCGACGAGGTCGTGCGCGAGTCCATCGGCTGGCCGCAGTTCGCGGCCAAGGTCCAGAACGTGCTGCGCGCGCTGCCGCCGCAGGACCAGGCGCGGGCCATCGTCATGACCGGCAGCTACGGCGAGCACGGCGCGCTCGTGCGCGCCGGGATCCCGCGCGTCTACAGCGGCCAGAACCAGCTCCACGAGTACGGTCCGCCGCCCGAGAACGCCAGCGTCGCGGTCATGGTGAACATCGGCCCGCGCGGCATGGACTTCCAGTACGACGGCTGCGAGCAGAAGGACCGCGTCGACAACGGCGTCGGCGTCGACAACGAACTGCAGGGCATGGGCATCTTCCTGTGCCGGGGGCTCAAGCAGCCGTGGAGCGTCGCCTGGCCCCGCTACCAGCACTTCGACTGACGCCCCGGCCGTTGGGGTGCCCCCGGGCTACCGGACCCCGGAGGCATCTGTTACTCGTAGGTAATGCGACGTGTGCGGGTCCGGCGTGACCTTCCCATTCCGATGCCCGACGGCGTGACCCTCCTGGCGGACCATTACGCGCCGGTCAGAGGAGGGGACCGCGCGCCGGTGATCCTGATCCGCTCCCCGTACGGCCGGCGCGGCCTGTTCGGCTGGATGTGCGGCCGGGGCTTCGCCCGGCGCGGCTTCCAGGTGGTGATCCAGAGCTGCCGGGGCGGTTTCGGCTCGGGCGGGACGCTGGACCCCCTCGGCGACGAGCACGACGACGGCCTGGCCACCGTCGCCTGGATGCGCGCGCAGCCCTGGTACGGCGGGTCGTTCGCGATGTTCGGCCCCTCCTATCTCGGCTACGCGCAGTGGGCCATCGCGGCCGAGGCCGGACCGGAGCTGAAGGCCATGGCCACGCAGATCACCGCCTCGCAGTTCAGGGACGCCGCCTACGTGGGCGGGGCGTTCGCGCTGGAGTCCGCGCTGAGCTGGACCACGCTGACCGACGCCATGTCCCGCCCCTTCGGAGGTACGGCGATGCTGACGGCGCCCCGGCTGACCCGCCGGGCGGTCCTGTCCGGGCGGCCGGTGGCCGAACTGGACCAGGTGTCGGCCGGGCGGCCGCTGCCCTTCTTCCAGGACCTCCTGGAGCACCATGCCGACCCGGCGGTGCCGTACTGGGACAAGCGTGACTTCTCCCCGAAGGTCGGCGAGGTGGAGGCGGCCGTCACCATGCTGGGCGGCTGGTACGACGTGTTCCTGCCGTGGCAGCTCAAGGACTACCAGGCGATGCGGGCGGCCGGGCGGCGGCCGTACCTGACGATCGGGCCCTGGTACCACGTGGACCGCCGGCACGGGCGGCCGGCCATGGCCGACGCGCTGGCCTGGTTCCGCGCGCACCTGCTGGACGACCCGTCCGGGCTGCGCCCCGATCCGGTGCGGCTGTACGTGACGGGGGCCGAGGAGTGGCGCGACTACCCCGACTGGCCGGTGCCCGAGATGCGGCCGGAGCGGTGGCACCTGCAGCACGGCTTCGGGCTCGGCACCGAGCTCCCGCGGGAGGACGAGCCCGACCGTTTCCGTTACCACCCGGACCATCCGACGCCGGTGCTCGGCGGCCCGGTGCTGCTGGCCGACTCCAGGCCGAGGGACCAGCGGCGGCTGGAGGCGCGGCGCGATGTGCTGGTCTACAGCTCCGCCGCGCTGGAGTCGGACGTGGAGCTGATCGGGCCGGTCGGCGCCGAGCTGTTCGTCAGGTCGAGCACCCCGTACGTGGACGTGGTCGTGCGCGTCTGCGACGTGCATCCGGACGGCCGCTCGCTCAACGTGTGCGAGGGTGTGCGGCGCCTGGGTCCCGACTCGGCGGCCGACGACATCCGGCGGGTGCTGGTGGACCTGTGGCCGGTCGGGCATCGGTTCGCCCGCGACCACCGGATCCGGGTGCACGTCGCCGCCGGGGCCTACCCGACGATCGCCCGCAATCCGGGCACCGGCCAGTCGCTCGGGCTGGGCGGGGAGATGGTGCCCGCCGACGTCGAGGTGTTCCACTCCCCCGAGCATCCCTCGGCCATGATCCTGCCGCTGTGCGCGCCGCGCGGTTGATGTCGCTGCTCCTGCTGCTGCAGGGGCGCGGCGGGATGACGGCCGCGGAGCTGGCCGAGGAGTTGGAGGTGTCCGAGCGGACCATCCACCGCGACGTGCTCGCGCTGTCGGAGTCGGGGGTGCCGGTCTACGCCGATCGGGGGCGCGGCGGCGGCTACCGGCTGCTGGACGGCTACCGTACCCGGCTGACCGGGCTCGACCGGGCCGAGGCGGAGGCGCTGTTCCTGTCGGGGGTGCCCGCGGCGCTGCGCGAGATGGGGCTGGAGGAGGTGGCCGCGACGGCCCGGCTGAAGGCCGCCGCGGCGCTGTCACCCGGCGTGCGCGACGCGCCCGCGACGGCCGCGCAGCGCTTCCATCTGGACGCGCCCGGCTGGTTCGCCGGTGACTCCCCGCCCCCGGCCGCGCTCGCGCCGCTGGCCAGGGCCGTCTGGCGGGACCTCGCCGTGACGGCCGTCTACAAGGGCGCGGAGCGGACGGTGGAGCCGTACGGGCTCGTGCTCAAGGCCGGCGCGTGGTATCTGGCGGCCAGGAGCGGGGAGCGGTTCCTGATCTACCGGGTGGACCGGTTCGGGGAGATCTCCGTGCTGGCCCGGGTCTTCGAGCGCGACCCGGGCTTCGACCTGGCGGCCTTCTGGACGGGGCAGTCGGCGGCGTTCACCCGCTCGCTGCTGCGCGAGACGATCACGTTGCGGCTGAGCGAGGCGGGTGTGCGCCTGCTGCGCCACATCGCCGACCCGGCGGCCCTGCCCGACGCGCTGGCCTCGCTCCAGCCCGACGGGACGGTCCGGCTGGGGGTGGAGTCGGTCCAGGTGGCCTACAGCCAGGTGCTGCGTTTCGGGCCGGAGGCGGAGGTGCTCGAACCACCGGAGCTGCGCGCCCTGGTCGCCGGGGCGGCGGCCCGGCTGGCGGACCTCTACCGGTAGCCCTTACCGGCGGGCGGCTCTCTACCGGTAGTCCTCCGGGTCGGCCTCCTTACCGGCCTCCCGGACCTCGGTGATGAAGCGCCACACGTCCGGCCTGCTGCCGTCCACGTCCGTGAACCCGTACACCTGGGCCAGCTCGCCGCTGGAGACCGACCGGCCCGACCAGCGGCCCTTGTCCGGGTCGGTGGCCAGGGCGGCCACCGCCCGGCCCACGTAGGCCGGGGTCTCCGACACCGCCCACGCGGGGTCGGGCGCCGCCTCGCGCCAGGTCTCCTCGGTGACGCCGAACAGCTCCAACATGGCCTCCGAGCGCAGGAACCCCGGGGTGAGCGCCACCGCCGTGCCGCCGTACGGCTCCAGGTCGTGCGCCTGGCTGAAGGCCAGCCGGTTCACCGACACCTTGGCCAGGTCGTAGTACGGCGAAGACCCGGTAATGCGTGTCGTTGTAGCCCGTGGTGCCGTCGGTCACCTCGACCACCAGCCCGCCCGGGTGGCGGATCAGCAGCGGCAGCAGGTAATGGCTGGTGATCAGGTGGGTGTCGATGGCCAGCCTGAGCAGGCGCAGCCCATTGTCCAGATGGTGCTTCCACACCGGCGTGTCCCACTCGTACAGCGGCTCGCCGCCCCACACGTCGTTGACCAGCACATCAAGCCGTCCCTGCTCGCGCTCGATCCGCTCGGCCAGCGCCTTCACCTGTGCCGGGTCCAGGCGATCCACCCGCACCGCGATGCCGGAAAGAGGACATCTCTTGTCATGTTTTACGCGGGACCGGCTACCGGCCGGCCGAGGACCGCCGCCCGAGCGGGATGTCTGAGCGACCGGGCCTCATCACGGGACCGACCGTTCGTCGCGGGGAGCCGACCACTCGTCGATCAGTGACCTGACCGAAATAATCACCTCACTAGTCTGCGAGGGCAAGAGCCGCATCTCCCCTAGGAGACCGCCTTGCCCGATGACAAGAGTGACCGCAGCCCCTGGAACTGGCTGCTGCTCCTCCCCATCGCCATCCCCCTGCTGACGTTCCTGTACAACTCCGACGAGCCCCGGCTGCTGGGCTTCCCGCTGTTCTACTGGCTGCAGATCGCCTTCATCGCCCTCGGCGTGGGCACGACCACGCTGGTCTATCAGATGACCAAGCGCCGGAGGCAGCGGTGAGCGAGCATCTGACCGAGATCATCATCTTCACCGTCCTGTTCCTGGTGGTCAGCGGCATGGGCTTCGTCGCCGCCCGGTGGCGCCGGCCCACCGACCTGGCCAGCCTCAACGAGTGGGGGCTGGGCGGGCGCAACTTCGGGGCGTGGATCACCTGGTTCCTCATCGGCGGTGACCTCTACACCGCCTACACCTTCGTGGCCGTGCCCGCGCTGCTGTTCGGGGCGGGCGCCGCCGGGTTCTTCGCGGTGCCGTACACGGTGATCACCTACCCGATCGTGTTCCTCATCATGATCCGGCTGTGGTCGGTGTCGCACGTGCACAGCCTGGTCACGCCGGCCGACTTCGTGCGGGTACGGTTCGGCTCGCCGACGCTGGCGTTGCTGGTGGCCATCACCGGGATCGTGGCGACCATGCCGTACATCGCGCTGCAGCTGGTCGGCATCGAGGCCGTGCTGAAGACGATGGGCGTGTCCGGCAGCGGGTTGCTCACCGACCTGCCGCTGATCATCGCGTTCGTGATCCTGGCGGCCTACACCTACCAGTCGGGGCTGCGGGCGCCCGCGCTCATCGCCTTCGTCAAGGACATCCTCATCTACCTGGTCATCCTCGTCGCGATCATCTACATCCCGGCCCGGCTGGGCGGCTGGAGCCAGATCTTCGGCGACGCCACGGCCAAGTTCGCCGCGACCCCGGCGCCCGGCGACGGGACCCTGCTCAACGCCAACAACCAGCTCCAGTACGTCACGCTGGCGCTGGGCTCGGCGCTGGCGCTGTTCCTCTACCCGCACAGCGTCACCGGCGTGCTGGCCTCGCGCAACCGCGACGTGATCAAGCGGAACATGTCGGCGCTGCCCGCCTACAGCCTGCTGCTGGCGCTCATCGCGCTGCTCGGGTACATGGCGATCTCGGCGAAGATCAAGCCGATCGGCACCGACGTCAACACCGTCGTGCCGCAGCTGTTCGACCAGATGTTCCCCGACTGGTTCGCGGGCGTCGCGTTCGCGGCCGTCGGCATCGGCGCGCTCGTCCCGGCGGCCATCATGTCGATCGCGGCGGCGAACCTGTTCACCCGCAACATCTACCGCGAGTACATCAACCGCGATCCGACCGACGCCCAGGAGGCCGGGGTCAGCAAGGTCACCTCGCTGGTGGTGAAGATCGGCGCGGTGCTGTTCATCCTGTTCATCGACCCGCAGTTCTCCATCGACCTGCAGCTCATCGGCGGCGTGATCATTCTGCAGACGCTGCCGTCGGTCGCCATCGGCCTGTTCACCCGCTGGTTCCACAAGGGCGGGCTGATCGCGGGGTGGGTCGCCGGAATGGGCGCCGGCATCCTCATGCTCTACAACGTCGCCAACCCGGCCACCAAGCACGAGCACTTCGGCGGCTCGGCGTTCGCGCTGTCCAAGCTGGGCCTCGACACCAAGATGACGATCTACGCGGGCTTCCTGGCGCTGGCCGTGAACCTGATCGTGGCGGCACTCGGCACGCTGCTGTTCCGGGCGCTCAAGGTCGCGGACGGCCCCGACGGCACCGCCCCCGAGCACTACACGGCCGACGAGGGAGACCCGCGCATCAAGGATCTCAACCTGTCCGGTTCGACGTGACATTTAGGCCAAACCGTAACCCAGCCGACATTGGGATTAATCCCCTGGAAAAGCTAATCTCCTCCCATTGACGAGATGTCAGGAGCCGGTTCAGAGCGTAGACCGGCTCCTGATCCATGCTTCGGAGGGGTCGATGACAACCGGGGAACCCGGGCGGGCACGCAGTGACCGCAGCCCTTGGAACTGGCTGCTGGTGCTGCCCATCGTGCTGCCGCTGCTGACCTTCCTGTTCAACGCCGACGAGCCCCGGCTGCTCGGCTTCCCGCTGTTCTACTGGCTGCAGATCGCCTTCATCATCGTCGGCGTCGGCTGCACCACGATCGTGTACAGGATGACCAAGTGAACGCCAACGTGACCGAGCTGGTCGTCTTCGCGCTGCTGTTCCTCGCGGTGAGCGTCATGGGCTTCGTGGCGGCCAAATGGCGGCGGCCCGAGAACATCGAGAGCCTGCACGAGTGGGGCCTGGGCGGCCGGAACTTCGGCTCCTGGATCACCTGGTTCCTGGTCGGCGGCGACCTCTACACCGCCTACACCTTCGTGGCCGTGCCCGCGCTGGTGTTCGGGGCCGGGGCGCTGGGCTTCTACGCCCTGCCGTACACGGTGGTGGTCTACCCGCTGGTGTTCCTGGTGCTGGCCCGGATGTGGTCGGTGTCGCACGTGCACGGGTTCGTCACCCCGGCCGACTTCGTCCGGGCCCGGTTCGGGTCGCCGACGCTGGCGCTGATCATCGCGATCACCGGCCTGGTGGCGACCATGCCGTACATCGCCCTGCAGCTCGTCGGCATCGAGGCCGTGCTGAAGACGATGGGCATCACCGGGCACCTGCCGATCATCATCGCCTTCGCCATCCTGGCGGCCTACACCTACCAGTCCGGGCTGCGGGCGCCGGCGCTGATCGCCTTCGTCAAGGACACGCTGATCTACATCGTGATCCTGGCGGCGGTCATCTACATCCCGGCCAAGCTCGGCGGCTGGGGGTCGATCTTCGACGCGGCCAAGGCCAAGTTCGAGGCGAGCCCGGCGCCCGGCGACGGGATCACCCTCAACGCCGGTAACCAGCTCCAGTACATCACGCTGGCCTTCGGCTCGGCACTGGCGCTCTTCCTCTACCCGCACAGCCTCACCGGCGTGCTGGCCTCCAAGAACCGCGGCGTCATCAAGCGGAACATGGCGGCGCTGCCCGCCTACAGCTTCCTGCTCGGCCTGATCGCGCTGCTCGGCTTCATGGCGATCGCGGCGGGCACCAAGCCGGTCATGGGCGCCAACGGCAAGGCGGACACCAACACGATCATCCCGGCGCTGTTCGACCAGATGTTCCCTGACTGGTTCGCGGGCGTCGCCTACGCCGCCGTCGGCATCGGCGCGCTCGTCCCGGCGGCCATCATGTCGATCGCGGCGGCGAACCTGTTCACCCGCAACATCTACCGCGAATACCTGCGCAAGGACGCCACGGACGCCCAGGAGGCCAAGGTCTCCAAGCTGGTCTCCCTGGTGGTCAAGGTGGGCGCGGTGCTCTGCATCCTGCTGCTCGACCCGCAGTTCTCCATCGACCTGCAGCTCATCGGCGGCGTGATCATCCTGCAGACGCTGCCGTCAGTGGGGCTGGGCCTCTACACCCGCTGGTTCCACAAGGGCGGCCTGATCGCCGGCTGGATCGCCGGGATGGGCGCGGGCATCTGGATGCTGTACATGATCCCGAACCCGGCCAACGGCAAGGCCCACTTCGGCGGCTCGGCGTTCGGGCTGGCCAACCTCGGGATCGACACCAAGATGACGATCTACGCGGGCTTCCTGGCGCTGGCCGTGAACCTGATCGTCGCGGCGCTCGGCACGCTGGTGTTCCGGGCCATGAAGGTGGCCGACGGGCCGGACGCGACCTCGCGCGAGGACTACTTCGCCGACGAGGGCGACCCCAAGGTCAAGGACCTGGACCTGGCGGCATCGCACTGATCGCCTTCCTGGCCGGTCGACGGCCGGTTCCCAGTTGGGAACCGGCCGTCAGCCGGTCAGCATCGACTAGCCGTCGCCGAGATAGCCGGGGTTGGCCACGTCCAGCTTGGCCCGTACGGCGTCCCTGAGCGCCTCGACCAGGCCCGAGTCGTCGAGGCGGCCCTCGCGGACGGCCGCCGCCAGCTCCGCGTCGTCGCTCACCCCCAGCCCGGCCAGCCGCCGCCCGTGCTCCTCCGCCTGGCCGGGGCCGAGCTCGATCTCCCGCTCGACCATGCCGAGCACGTTGATCGCCACCCGGGTGTGGAAGCGCACCCGGCCCTCGACCGCGGGCAGCACGTCGTCGGTCAGGAAGTCGCGGACGGCCGCCACCAGGTGGGCCGCCGAGGGAACGTCGTGCGGGGTTGCCATCAGGAACTCCTTTGACTCATCAGCGTTTCGCGGCTTTCATCGCCGCTCCCACCCTTATAAGGGCCCAACCTGTCCCCCATGGACCGGTCGTTGACGCGGCGCCTACTGCGGCCATCCCGCCTGCGAAGACGGAGAGACAGCCCCATCGGAACGGCTTCGATTCGCGGATCGGCCCGCTTTCCGACACGGTAGCTCTTGAGCCGCCAGCCGTTACCACCCATTCTGTAGTGGTATTCCCGGGCTGTTCTCTTGCCGACGATCCAATACACATCCTTGGCCGAGTGCCGGATGACGACTTTGATGCGCAGCGGCCTGCTGACCGTTCACGCGCTGGGTGTGGGGTCACCGGTCGCGTCCCGGCGGATGATCTGGTCGGTGGCGTCGCGGACGTAGACGACGGCGGCCAGGTCCGTTCCGGTGGTCTGGACGGCCGTGTTGCGGTCGGCGCCGTCCCAGCTGCGCACGGTGTTGCTCGAACCTGCCGTCCACTGAGTGGCGTTCCCGTCGCGAACAACGTCGTCCCCGCCGGCGTCCAACCCTTCATGATCCATGTGACCCTCTCCCTGGCGCTGGCCTTGTCCCCGGTGACCGTGACCGAGATTCCGAAGAACTTCCTGCTCATGGAGCGCGACGCGCGCAAGCCGCTGAGCCCCGACGAGGCCGCTGAAGTCAGCTACGAGATCAGCGACAAACTCACCAGGCCGTTGGAGCTGAACCCGTGCGGGCACCGGCGCGCCGTTGACGGCGGCCGGTTGGCGGCCCGCACGATCACGCTCGGGACCTCCGCCCCCAGCGGCTCCTCCGAACAGCTCATCATCTACAAGAGCCCGCGTGCCGCCCATGCCGTGCTCACCCGGCTGCGCGCCGAGGTCAAGCGATGCGCGCGCAAGGGCGATCCGTCGTCGCCCGAACTCTCGATCCGGTGGCGGACGAACAAGGCCAAGGCGGGCGATGAGGCTTGGGGCATGGGGTACCAGACGCGGCAGGACGGCCACGTGAACCAGACCGTCACCGGTGTCGTCGCACGTAAGGGCAGCGCCCTGATGATCTACACGACCGACGAGGGGAGCTACAACCCCGGCGGCCTGACCAAGGAGGCCAGGAAGATGGCGGCCAAGGTGTGCGGGTTGCCCGGCGTGTGCTGACCCTGCCGCGTCCGGCCGGTGGGCGGCCTGGAAACGCGACCGAATCCGTTGACCGGGCAACGATTATCGGTTGAGATCCTGTCATGAGCTTCGCCGTCCCTGACAGCGTCCGCCCCATCCGCGATGCCGTACACACCTTCATGACCGAGCGGGTCGAGCCCGCCGAGAACGTGCTCCACCAGGGCGGGCCGGCCGCCGGGGCGGCGCTCGACGAACTGCGGGCGGAGGCCAAGAAGGAGGGTCTGTGGGCCCTCGGTCACCCGCGTGAGCTGGGCGGGGGCGGGCTGCCCTTCCTCGACTACGTCTACGTCAACGAGGTGCAGGGGCGTAGCGAGTTCGGGCAGATCGCGCTGGGGACGTACACGCTGCAGGACTCGCTGATGCTGCACGAGCACGCCTCGGCCGAGCAGCGGGAACGCTACCTCGACCCGCTGGTGCGCGGCGATATCTCGCCGAGCTTCGCGATGACCGAGCCGTCCGTGTCGAGCAGCGACCCGACGCAGCTCAGGACGGCCGCGGTCCTCGACGGGGGCGAATGGGTGATCAACGGGCACAAGTGGTTCACGACCGGCGCGTCCCGGGCCGCGTACACCACCGTGATGTGCCGGACGGAGGACGGCGCGGCGCCGCACCGGTCCTTCTCCATGATCCTCGTGCCGACCGACACACCGGGCTACGACATCATCCGCGAGACACCGGTCCTGGGGCTGGACGGCGCGCACTGCGAGGTCCGCTACGACAACGTCCGGGTGCCCGCCTCGAACCTCCTGGGGGAGCGCGGCGACGGGTTCGTGATCGCGCAGCGGCGCCTGGGCCCCGGACGGATCTTCCACTGCATGCGCTGGCTCGGCCAGGCGCAGCGGGCCTTCGACCTGATGTGCCGCCGGCTGCGCGAGCGGAGCGCGTTCGGCGAGCCGCTGGCCGCCAAGCAGCTCATGCGGCAGCACGTGTTCGACTCCTACACCGAGATCCAGGCCGCGCGGCTGCTGACGCTCGACGCCGCGCGGGCCATCGACGCCGGCTCGGAAGCCCGGGTCGAGATCGGCGCGATCAAGGTGGTGGGCTCCCGCATGCTGCACAACGTGATCGACCGGGCCATCCAGGTGTACGGCGCGGCGGGGCTGACTCCGGACACCCCGCTGGACCGGATGTACCGGCACGCCAGGGCCGGGCGGATCTACGACGGCCCCGACGAGGTGCACATCGACTCCGTGGGACGGCGGATACTCGGCGCCTACGCGGCGGGCGGGAACTGGGAGTTCGGGCTGCGATGACGGAGCCGGTCCACTCGATCGTCCACTCGATCGTCCGCGAGGTCTTCGGGCCCGGCGCGTCGGTGCCCTTCAGCGCGCGGCTCCCCGGCGGGGCCTCGCGTGAGACGTGGGCGCTCGACGTGCTCGACGGGGACGAACGGCACGAACTGATCCTGCGCCTCGACTCCCCCGGCGCCGCCCTGGAGGCCGGTGGCAGCCTGGCGAGCGAGGCCACGCTGATGCAGGCCGCCGCCGAGGCCGGGGTGCCGGTGCCGCGGGTCGTGGCGGCCGGTGAGCCGTACATCCTCATGACGCGGGTGGCGGGCGAGACGATCCCGCGCAGGATCCTGCGTGACGAGGCGTACGCGGGGGTCCGGCCGCGGCTGGCCACCCAGTGCGGCGAGGCGCTCGCGGCGATCCACCGGATGCCGCTGTCGGCGCTCCCCCCTGCTGGCGCCCCGGACCCGGCCACCGCTGCCGTGCCCACGGGCCTGACTGGCGTGCCCGTGACCGACCATCCGCTGCGGCAGTGGCGGGACGCGCTCGATCAGATCGGTGAGCCGCATCCGGTGTTCGAGCTGGCCTTCCGGCGGCTGGCGGCGACTCGGCCGGCGGCGGCGCGGCGGACCGTGGTGCACGGCGACTTCCGCAACGGCAACCTGATCGTCGGGCCCGAGGGGATCCGGGCGGTGCTCGACTGGGAGCTGGCCCACGCGGGCGACCCGGTCGAGGACCTCGGCTGGCTGTGCGTGAAGGCGTGGCGGTTCGGCTCGCCGCTGCCGGTGGGCGGTTTCGGCGGTTATGACGACCTGGTGAGCGCGTACGAGAAGGCCGGCGGGCAGCCCGTCGACCGGGACGCGCTGCGCTGGTGGGAGACGTTCGGCGTGCTCAAATGGGGCGTCATCTGCATGATGCAGACGATGCGCCACCTGCGCGGCGGCGCGCGTTCGGTCGAGCTGGCCGCGATCGGGCGCAGGGTGTGCGAGAACGAGTGGGACCTGCTGCGGCTGCTCGGCTGAGAACCCGTGCCACTGCCGCTCGGCCGAAAACCCGTTGCCGTTGATCGTATGCTGTTCTCGCTGGGCAAGGTGGTCTTCGCGGTCGCCGTGATGGCGGGTCTCGCCTTGGTGCTCTACGGGTTCGGGGTGACGAGCCTGGGCGTGGGGCTGGTGCCGTTCATGGGCATCCTGCTCCTGCTCGGCTGGTCGCTCGGGCTGATCGGGATCTCATAGGGCTCAACGCCGTCGGCTCAACGCCGTCTATCTTGCCGCCGCACTCGGGGTGTTCGGGTGGGCGCTCAACTACGCCCGGCGGCATGGGAGGGTATGAACCGTTCCTCATATTCGCTATGAGAACCTCAGGTTCTGCTATGGGCTCGTAGTCCGTGTTGTGCCGGTGGAACGTGGTCTGGGGCACGGATTCGGTCTCGTCTTCGGAGGCGGCGGCGAGTGTGGGGTTTCCGGCCAAGCCTTGGGTGCGGAGGCGGGGGCGGCGTTCGCTTGGACGCCCGAAGGTGGGCCGTGACCGTCATCTTCCGGCTCGCCGCACTGTCGGGCCCGGCGGTGCGTGCACGGGCTGGACGAGGTTGGCCAGAGGGGTGCGGCGGATCTCGGTGCGGATGGTGGCGCGGTGCCCGTAGGTGCTTCTTTGGCGTATGGCCTGATCGCGCGTGCCGACATTGGCGCGGTGAGGCGAGGGGGTCGGTGTTGGTATCCGGCGAATGCATATCGCTCACATGTTCTATCCAAAGGTGTCAACTCTTGGTAGCGTTGAAGTCACACATCGTAGAGGTGGGGTGGGCAGGGTGCAGGGTGGACCGCAGGGTGGACCGCAGATGCGTCGATGCCGCCTGGGAACCCATCACCCAACGGGGGCGGTGCGTGAGTAAGCTCACCGCGACCGCCCCGTGCACCACCCACGCCGCCATGGTGGAGAAAACGGGCGAGGTAGTCCCTCAGGCGCTGCTGGCGCGGCGGGTGGCTTGGCTGACCGCTCTGGCGCGGGATCTGGCCGGCTGCTTGGTCGCAGCCCGGTGGAATCCGGCTGATCTGGATGGGCTGGCCGGCGGGGTGGGGCTGGACGGGCGAGTGTTGCCGTCGAAGGGCTGGATGGCTGTTCGGCGGCTGGGCTGGGGTGTGGGCCCGGAGCCGGGCGTGTACATCTGCGATCGGGTGTTGCGGTGCGCGCAGGAGCAGGCCGCCCGCCTGTTGCGGCTGGCGCTGCACCGGCGCCGCCTGGTGGAGGCGATCGTGGCCACCTGGCCGCACAATCCGGGTGCGCGCACCGATGCCGAATGGGACGCGTTGCGCGCGCTGCTGCCGGACGGGGTGACGGCGGCGGAGATCCGTAACCGGACCCGGCAGATCCGCGCCTATCGCGACGAGCATGAGGTTTTCCCGGCAGATCTGACCGAACTGGAGGAGCCGCCGAACGTTGCGGCGCAGGTCGTGCTGGCGGCTGCCGACCGGCAACTGCTCACCCTGGAGCGCACCGGCCACCGCAGCGCCCGGCTGCGGGTGCGGCTTCCCCTGGTCGAATCGCCCGCGTCCCCCAGGGACTGGGCCTGGCATGTGCTGCCTGTCGTCTTGCCGCCGACCGTGCCGCCGGAGGCGAGGTTGTGCGCCCCTACCTTGCGGGTGACCAAGGGTCGGGTGCGCGTCGATCTGCCGTTCCAGATCCTGATCGGCTTCGTACCCGCTACCGGTCATATGATCGGGTGCGGCTTCGACTGGGGCCTCAACGGGCTGCTGACCGGTGTGGTGGGACGTCTTGTGGCCGATGGGCGGGTGATCTCCGGCGGCCGGGTGATCGGCGATGGGCGGCCGCTGCTCTACGATGCGAGCGGTGTGTCGGCCAAGCTGCACCGACTGCGGGCCGAGCGTGAGCACCTGGCCGCCAAGATTCAGCGCCAGCAACGACTCCTGGCCGGCATGACTGCCGCCGACCCCCGCTACGCCGCGTTGAGCGCGGCCTACCAGGTCCTCGGTGTCGAACATGAGCGACTGTGCGCGCGCATCCGCAACCTGAACAAGGCGCTGGCCTGGTCGGCCGCCCGCTGGGCAGTCGACCAGGCCGTGGCCGCCGGGACGACGGTCATCTACCTGGAAGACCTGGCCACCCTGGAAGCACGCGGACGCCGAGGCAACGCGAACACGCGCCTGTCGGGGCAGATACGCGGGCAGATCGTCGAGGCGATCCGGCATCTGGCCGCCAAGCACGCCATCGCCGTGGTCACCGTCCCAGCCCGCGGCACCTCCCGATACTGCCCCCGGTGCGGGGACGGCACGTCGGTGCTCAAGCATTGCCCGGCCCCCGACCGGCTCACCGACAAGGGCTGGAGGTGGGCCTACTGCCCGGCCTGCGGCCTGTCCTGTGACCGGGACCGGGCAGCGGCCGAACGGATCGTCTCCCGCGGCCTACTCGGCCAAAACGCCACCCGCACCCACCGTTCCACCGGGGTGCGCACCATCCACGCCATCGTGGAGGGGAATGTCGCCCGCGCCCGCCGAACACGCAAGCCCACTCGTGCAGCCCGCCGCGCCCGCCGCACCCGAACCGACCTGCACCCCGACCGGCAGCACGCGACAGAGCCAAGAACCGCCCCACCCCAAAACGGCCCACCCGCACCTCAGCCAACTCACGAAACAACCCGATGACGTCCAGCCGTGTGCCCGACCGGCGCACGGTGCCCGCCCCACCGCCCACCAGCGGTGGACAGCGTCCGGCGGGCCATGCACCCAAGCCGGGACGGCACCAGCCATACCGGACAGGACATGTCAGGAATTCTCACCACCGGACCGGCTTCCACCACGCCAAAGCCACCCCCGTGCTCATGCTCGCCAAGCACCGGGGCAGCCCAGGCCAGGCCACGCCCGTCCGAGTTGCCTGATTCCTTCAGGGAACTACAGGGAATTCAAGACGCTCTCCCGCTTCGGTGACTGACGGCCGCGACGATCACGTCCACCAGCCCTTCGACGACCTCCGCCCGATCCACCTCCGGATGCTCCAGCCACCAGTCGCCGGTGGTCTGCACCATGCCGACGAACGCGTGACCGAGCACCTGGGCGCGTACGGGCTCCGGCACCACCCGCTCGGCGGCCAGCACCCCGCCCAGCTCCTCGCCGAGGCTGCGCACGAGCGCGGTCATGTGGGAGCGCATCCGGGTGTCCTCGGCGCTGGCCCGGTGGAACAGGAAACGGTAGAGGTTGCGGTTGGCCGAGATCAGGTCCAGGTAGACGGTGATCGTCGTCCTGGCCCGGCCGCGCAGATCGGTCGCGGCCTCCTCGGCGAACCCTGGACGCAGGTCGGACGCGGCCCCAGAGCGCAGGTCGGAGGTTGCCCCGGCGAACCCGGGACGCAGCTGGGCGATGACCGTGCGCACGTGGCGGTCGGCCAAGGCCTCGTAGAGACCGCTCTTGTCGCCGAAGTGGCGGTAGAGGATCGGCTTGGTGATCCCGGCCTCGGCGGCGATCGCGGCCATGGACGCCTCGGGGCCCTCACGCAGGATGACCCGGTCCGCCGCGTCCAGCAGCGCCTTGCGCCGATCCGGGTCCCGTCCGCTCATCCGCCCAGGATAGATCGCCGTCTGCGCGGCAGCAGCGCCGACAACACCAGCAGGACGCCGATGACGGCGTACAGGCCCGTCATCCCGGCCAGGGCGCCCGGCGGCTCACCGGCCATGGTGCCCACCGGCTGGCCGGTGGGCACCGCGAAGCTCGGCAGCCGGCCCGCCAGGTCGAGCGCGACGTCGAGGTCGAACGCGAACAGCGCGGCGGCGGCGGTCAGCGGCAGCCCGCAGGCCAGCGCGGCCAGCGGCGACAGCCACGACCAGGCGGCGAGCAGCAGCACGATGGCCGCCACGGCCGTCAGGTAGCCGAGCCCGGCGGGCGCGGGCCGGAAGGCGGCGTACGCCGCTCGCAGGGCCCTGGCGCCCGCCTCGGTCAGGTAGTAGACGAGGGGCAGCGCGGCCGACCCGGCCACCGCGCCGATCAG
Source organism: Nonomuraea sp. NPDC048901 (assembly GCF_040649695.1). Taxonomy (NCBI): domain Bacteria; kingdom Bacillati; phylum Actinomycetota; class Actinomycetes; order Streptosporangiales; family Streptosporangiaceae; genus Nonomuraea; species Nonomuraea sp. NPDC048901. The sequence continues at coordinate 139,305 of NZ_JBEZFW010000013.1, forward strand.
ATGACGCACCTGAGGGGACACAGCACCTTCGTCCCCGCGAGAACGGGATCCCATGTGCGCTCGCCCGGAGTTAGATTCGAAGGCATGACGATCATCCCCCGCTCCGGGACCGGCCCCGGCTCGATCACCCCTGACGGCTCCCCCGTCGAGTACTACACGCTGCTGAAGCCCCGCGGCGAGGCGGAGCTGGTCGCGGAGGTGGTGCCGCGCGGCGGCTCCGTCCTGGAGCTGGGCGCGGGCGTCGGCCGGGTGACGCACGCGCTGCTGGAGCACGGCTTCGAGGTGGTGGCCGTGGACGAGTCGGCCGAGATGCTGGCCCACGTGCGGGGCGCGCGGACCGTACAGGCTCGGGCGCAGGATCTGCGGCTGGAGCGGCGCTTCGACGCGGTCATGCTGGGTTCGTACCTGGTGAACACCTCCGACGAGGACGGCCGGCGGGCGCTGCTGTCGGCCTGCGCCCGGCACGTGGCGCCCGGCGGAGCCGTGCTGATCGAGTGGACGCCGCCCGAGACGCACGACGCCCGGCGGCCCGGCCAGGGCAGGACGGACGGCGACATGACGGTCACGCTGGCGGCCCTGGAGGCGGCCGGGCCGGACCAGTTCAACGCGACGATGCGCTACACGCACCGGGATCGGGTGTGGACCCAGTCGTTCACGTCCTGGCGGCTGACGGACGACGACCTGCGCGCGGCACTGGCCGAGTGCGGGCTCCGCCTGGACCGCTTCCTCACCGAGGACCGCGGCTGGGCACTCGCCGTCCCCGGCCTCCCGTAGCCGCGCGTTGACACCGGACGCGCCGCGACCTGCCCGCGGCCGTCGATGGCCGTGTCTTCGTTGTTGGTCAAAATCGTGAAATCCATCAAATGTCCGGCAAATTCTCCCAGCGGGTCAGGCAATTATGGGCGCGCCGACGTTAAAAGTCTGACCACGTTTATCGCCTCCGTGGACACCCTTCCGCTACTCTTACCCCCTTTTCCGCGCAGAGCTGGTTTTCCGGGAAATTGCCGCAGCATTCGACGACCTTGACATGGGCTTGGCGGCGGAGGTTACTTGAAGTATGCCTAGATCGCCGCAGGCCGGCGATGGCTCTGCGGCGCCGAGGGCCGGAGAAGATCGAGTCGGATCTCTGCGGAGGAATGCCTATGGCGACGTATGAGTATCGCTGCCCCGACTGCGGACGATTCGACGTGCATCTACCGATCGGGACCGCCGCGGCGGCCCGCGAATGCCCCGCGTGCCACCGCCCCTCCCGTCGAGTCTTCTCCTCGCCGTACCTCAGCCGGGTGCCTTCAGTAGTCAATGCCGCGCTCACCCGCGAGGAGCAGAGCCGGGAAGCACCCGAGGTGGTCACGAGCGTGCCTCACAAGCGGCGCGAACCGCCGCCGCACCCGGCGCTGCCACGCCTGCCTCGGCCTTGATCAACACAAACCTTGATCAACACAAACAACGCGGCGCGTGCGTGTGAACCGCTCACACACGCGGCTCCGCCGGTCCGGAGGCGGTGACAGGCCGCCCGGCGTGAGTGATGCCGCCACACGACAACACCAGGAGGTGCGTCGCTCATGGGAGCCGTCGGACTTCTCTACGTCGGCGCGGTGCTCTTCATCAACGGGATGATGCTGCTGAAGAAGATCGATCCACGCGCGGCGGCGATCTTCAATCTCTTCGTCGGCACCCTGCAGGTGATCACGCCCACTGTGCTGATCATCCTCAATCCCGGGGACCCGGCCCAGGTCCTCGGCGCGTCCGGGATCTATCTGTTCGGTTTCACCTACCTGTACGTCGGGATCAACCTGCTGGGCGGTTTCGACTCCACGGGAGTCGGCTACTTCTCGCTGTTCGTGGCCATCATGGCGCTCGGATACTCCTACGCGAACTTCCGGCTCCTGGGCGATCCGGCGTTCGGCGTCATCTGGCTCTACTGGAGTTACCTGTGGTTCCTCTTCTTCGTGCTGCTGGGTTTGAAACACGAGCAGATCACCAGGTACACGGGCTGGGTGACGGCGATCCAGGGGTGGGTCACGGCGGCGATCCCCGCGTTCATGATCCTGACGGGCTACTGGCGGAACACCAACCTCATCGCCTTCATCCTCGCCGTGTTCGGCGTGGTGGTCTTCATCGGACTGTGGCCGTTGACCCGTGGACGTGAACCCACGGCGGCGGCACCGGCCGATGCGATGGGCGCCGGCGACCGGACACATCGCCCTCGGTGGACCTGACGAGAAGACCCGCGACGCCTGCAAGGAGGTGGTCGATGCGTTTCATGCCTGACGGCATCCGTATTCAAGAAAGGCATTCATCATGCCGAACGTCGTATTCAGCATCGATCAATCGAGGTCAATGCGCGACCAGAAAATCCCGGGACACAATCGATGGCACCCGGATGTTCCGGTGGCCGAGATGGTCCGCCCCGGAGATGAGTTCCGAGTCGAATGCAGGGAATGGACCGACGCCCAGATAGGCAACAACGATTCCGCGAACGACGTGCGGGACGTCGACCTGACCGTCGCGCACGTGCTGAGCGGGCCCATCGGGGTGGACGGAGCCGAGCCGGGCGATCTCCTGGTCCTCGACATCCTCGACCTCGGCGCGGTTCCCCAGCAGGTCGGGCAGGCACCGGGACAGGGATGGGGCTACACCGGCGTGTTCGCCAAAGCGAACGGCGGCGGATTCCTGACCGACTACTTCCCCGACGCCTACAAGGCGATCTGGGACTTCCACGGCCAGGTGGCCACATCCCGGCACCTGCCAGGTGTCCGGTTCACCGGCATCACCCACCCAGGGCTGTTCGGCACCGCGCCGTCAGCCGAGCTGCTCGCCTCCTGGAACCGCAGGGAGCAGGCGCTCATCGACACCGATCCGCAACGGGTCCCACCGCTCGGCCTGCCACCGCTGGCCGACAACGCCATCGCCGGTACGGCGAGCGGCGATGTGGCGCGGCGGATCGCCGAGGAGGGCGCCCGTACCGTGCCGGCGAGGGAGAACGGCGGCAATCACGACATCAAGAACTTCACCCGCGGAGCCCGGGTCTTCTACCCGGTCCAGGTGAAGGATGCGAAACTTTCCGGAGGTGACCTGCACTTCAGCCAGGGCGACGGCGAGATTACCTTCTGCGGCGCGATCGAGATGGGCGGTTTCATCGACTTCCACGTCGACCTCATCAAGGGCGGCATGGAGAAGTACGGTGTCTCCACCAACCCGGTCTTCCTGCCCGGAAACGTCGAGCCGCGCTACTCCGAGTTCATGTCGTTCATCGGGATCTCGGTGGACCATGACACCGACACCAACTATTACCTCGACGCGACGGTGGCCTACCGCAGGGCATGCCTCAATGCCGTCGAGTATCTCAAGAAGTGGGGCTACACCGGCGAACAGGCCTACCTGATCCTCGGCTCGGCTCCGATCGAAGGGCGAATCAGCGGGATCGTCGACATTCCCAACGCCTGCTGCTCGCTCTACCTGCCCACCGCGATCTTCGACTTCGACGTACGCCCGAATGCCGAAGGACCTGTCAGGAAGGAGCGCGGACAGTGCGCCGTGACGAGCTGACCGCCACGGCATGACGCGTATGACGACCCTGGAAGTGATCTTCCTGGTCGAGCGGCGCCTGAGAACGAGAACGGCCACCGCGCATCGACGACCTGTCGTGGGAGAGAGGAACACGGATCGCGCGGTGGCCATCGCGATCACGGCCCGCCCGGCGCTCGGCGCCGGGTAATATCTTCCCCTATTTATCCCCATAAGTCGTTTACCGCGCCAGAGTGCGCTCCAATGGAGCGATCCCCCTTCCACGCCAGGCTTGCCGCCATTTCGACACACCCCGCGCAAAGGCTGTTCGACCGCCGCCGTCACTCCGCCAACGGTCAACCCCGCAGCCCTAGCCCGAAACTTGCGCAAACAGATGGTTATCCTCAGGTGTAGTCGCACAAACCCCTGACATGCCTCCCGACCTAGGGCAATTCCCAAACGGGTGGGTGCGCCTGCCACTCCGAAGGATTGATCAATGAACAACGACGCCGTGTGGGTCCGAAGCGTGACCGGCATCCAACTGCATCACACCACAGACCTCCAGGACGCCGGCCGATTCCTGGGCAATGCGGTGATGGCGCTGCGGGCCGCGCACGTACGAACCGGCGATGACAGGTACGCCGACCTCGCCGCCGAACTCAAGGCCATGGTGGCGGAGACGCGAACCCTGGAGACCCAGGCCCGGGAACGCATGCACGGCCTGCACTCGGAGGACCCCGAACAGTTCGTCCGCTGCCGCGAAGGCGAAGAGCCGTGGCCCGACGAGATCCAGGCGGGGTTCGTTCCGCGCCACACCTGCAATGATCGGTGCCTGTATCACGACCAGGACGTTCTCGACGCGATCATGCAGTGCATCTGCGCACGTCCCCCGTGCCGAGCATGCGCCATCGCCGGTACGCCGTGACGTGAGCCTTGCTTGGCGGGAAACCAGGCCCGCACCCTTTACAATGTAGATCACGCGAACGTCTCGATGTCCTGAAAATACTGGGAAATACTGGAACTCTTGCTACGCTCGCGCCATGAGTGACCGGCTGGACGATCTCGAGAGGCGGATCGACGAGCTCCGAGCCGGTGTGCGCAGGGCCATGCGGGCCAAGGACACGGCCACGGCCAGGACCCTGCGCGCCGAGCTGCGCGGCGCCGAGCGCACCTGGGACGCCCTGGTGAGCACGGCCCCAGCGGATGATCGGAAAGACAGCGAACCCGAGCCCCCGGCGCCGCGGCTGGTGACCGTGCGCGAGCAGGTGCATCAGGGTCTCCTCCTGCTGGGCGCCTGCGCCCAGCCACGGCTGATCGTCGCCGTGGGCGCGGCCTTCTGTGGCGGCACGCTGAGAAGCAATCAGCTCACCAGCCTGCGCCGCGACGAGGAACGCTCGTTCAAGTCCTCCCCGTACGGCCGCCCGTACTACCTGTGCGCGGCCCTGACCGACCGCCTCTCCCCCGCCCGTGGCCTGCTGGCGGCCAGTACGTGGCCACAGGCGCGCCGGATGGTCGGCCCGCTCAGCCCCCGCGTCGACTTCCTCACCTGCGCCATAGCGGTGGCCGAGCAGGTGACCGACGCCCTCATTGAGCCCGGAGGGGCGCGGCTGCTGGCCAGGATGGCGCGCAACATCCCCGGCGCCGCCGACGGCGATCTGGGGCCACCCGACCCCGGCCGGGTCATCGAGGCGGCGCGTGCAGAGCTCGCGGTGCACGTGGAGCGCGACACGCAGGACCGCGCTGAGCTGGCCGAACGTGCGGCGACGCAGCTCGGTGACACAGCGCGGCTGTTCGGCGCCGCTACGCTGAGCACTGTCGCGAAGAAAAGGATCACTGGGTGAGAGCGCGCAACAGCGAGACGAGAGGCAGCCGATGAACCGGCTTGACGCGCTGCGAGGCACGACGCCACCGAAGCCGCACGACGCCCGCGCCATCGCCGCGCTCGCGGCGAACCCCGGCTGCTCACGCCGGGCGCTCATGGACGGCGCCGGGATCGACAAGGACGCCGCGGCCCGGCATCTGGGGTTTCCCGCGCCGTTCGGCCAGTCGCCGTTCGCGATCACCCGCGGGAACGTGTTCGAGGCGCTGGTGAAGGCCGACGGCTGCGCCGAGTTGCTGCGCATGCTGCGGGAGCAGCTCGGCCTGCCGATCGCCGAGGTGGCCTACCACGACGTGGAGAACGTCGGCGCGCACCTGCGCCACGCCCACACCCGGGCGCTGTTCGACCGGGCGGTGGCCGAAGGGCACGACGCGGGGACGGTCTACGACCATCCGCTGCTCGCCCTGGAGATCGCCGGGCACGCCGCCTACCTGGAGCCGGACGTGGTGGCCTTCCAGCTCGGCGGGCGCTTTCACATCGTGGAGATCAAGTCGTTCGCGGTGATCGACGGGCAGGCGGACCCGGCCGCGGTGGCCGCGGCGGCCCGGCAGGCGGCGGTGTACGTGCTGGCGCTGCGCAGACTGCTCGACGAGCTGGGACACGACCCGCTGCGGGTCTCGCACGAGGTCGTGCTGGTCTGCCCGGAGAACTTCGCCAACCGGCCGGTCGCGACGCTGGTGGACGTGCGCAAGCAGCTGGCCGTCCTGGAACGCCAGCTCGACCGGATGACGGGGCTCGACCGGCTGCTCGACGTCCTGCCCGACGAGGTCACGTTCGACCTGCTGCCCGGCGAGGACGGGCTGCCGACCCGGTCCGCCGCCGAGCTGGCCGACGCGCTGCGCCGCTCCGACGCCCGCTACGCGCCGGACTGCCTGTCGACCTGTGACCTGTGCTTCTTCTGCCGCGACGAGGCCCGGCAGGAGGGTGCTTCCGACCTGCTCGGCCGTAACGTACGCGACGAGCTGGGCGGCGTGGCCTCCGTCAGCGAGGCGCTCGGGCTGGCCGACGGCACCCGCGACCCGGCGCCGGGCCAGGAGGAGATCGCCCGGCTCCTGCGCAACGCCGAACGCCTGCGCAGAGAGTGCCTGACGTGAGCCTGCTCACCTCGCTCGCCCGGCTGCGGGCCCTCGACGAGGGCATCGCGCAGCCCATCGCGACCGTCCGGCACTGCCATCTGTCGGCGCGGCCGATGGTGTTCATCCCGCTCAAGCTCTCCGGTGAGGCCGCCGCGCCGCTGGCCGCCATGCTCGGCACCGACCGGGCCGAGCCCCGCCTGCTGGTGGTCACCCAGCCGCGTAACCGTGATCTGCGCTTCGCCTGGGCCGCCGAGCTGGCCGGGTTGCTGCTGCCGTACATCCAGGGCTTTCTGCGCGAGACGGAGACGGTGGAGCGCAAGAACGCCGACCCCTACGAGCGGGCGCTCGACGCGCCGCAGCTGATCGTGCCGAACCAGGCGGGCGTGGCGTTCACCCGGCTGCTCGGCCGGTCCACCCGATTTCGCCGGGCCGACGGTCCCTACCCGGTGCCCACGGGGGTGCCGCTGCTGGGCAGGTGGCTGACCTGGTTCGCCGAGCGGGCCGGATATCCGGGGTCGTCGCTGACCATCGCGGCGACCGACGAGCTGGGCAGGCACTGGGCGAGCGGGCAGAGCGGCCTGGAGGACGCGAACCTGGCCGCGCTGCTCGCCTGGATCACCGAGGGACCCAGTGACGACGCGGAGGACCCGCTGATCTGGCCGCCCGCGGGACCGGTCACCGATCCGGGGTTCGACGCCGAGGTGCTGGCGCCGGCGATCGAGAAGGGCTCGGCCGAACGCGTCACCGAGGCCCTCCGATCCCAGCTCGAACCCACCTGGCGGCTCATGTGGCAGGCGATCGACCTGCTCGCCGGCCTGCCCGAGGGCAACAGTGTGGCGCAGCGGTGGGAGCAGGACCGCGCCTCCTTCAGTGGCCTGGCCGCGCAGATCGAGGACGGCGCGCCGCCGCAGGCCCGGCATGACGGCGCGATCGCCGCCGCCGCGCGCCTGGCGCGCATGGAGCGCGCCCAGGCCGCCTACGAGGTGCAGCGCGCCTACGACGACCCGCTGGTCATGGCCGAATACCGGCTGACCGGCGAGGCGTTCGCGGGCGAGGTCGTGGAGACCGAGCCGGAGAACTTCGAGGGCGAGGGCCGCTCGCGCAAGCTGCGCCCGCTCGTGGTGGTCAAGACCGACGATCCCGTACGCCTGGCACCCGGCACCACGCTCGGCACCCCGCAGCGGCGCGGCCAGGGCGCCCAGCTGGTCGAGGCGAGCGACGGCCTGGTCACCCTGAAGATCACCAAGGGCATGGGCCGGGGCAAGACGCCCACTCCGGGGGCGGTGCCCGAGGTGGGCGAGCGGGTCTGTTACACCTCGCTCACCGACGACTTCCAGGGCGCGCCGAGCCTGCCCGACGCGGAGGCCACGCCGTGGACGCACGGCGGCCCGCCGCGCGAATACCGCCCCACCGACGAGGACGCCCGCGAGGAGTGGTCGTGACCGGCGAGGACGCCAGCCCGGAGCAGGCCATTAGTCCGGAGCAGGTCATCAGGAACGTGCTCGCCGACCTGCCCAGGAATCGCGGCGTGGTGGTCGACTCCCCGCCGGGGGCGGGCAAGTCCACGCTCGTCGTCCGGGCCGCCGCCCACCTGGCCGAGACCGGCGAGCCGCTGATGATCGTCGCCCAGACCAACGAGCAGGTCGACGACCTGGTGACGCGGATCTCGGAGCGGCACCCGCGGCTGACGGTCGGCCGGCTGTCGGCGAGCGGCTACGTGCCGCCGCTGCGGCTGCTGGAGCTGACCGGTGTCACGGTCGGCACGCGGATCCAGGATCTCGGCGACCCCGACATCACGATCGCCACGTCGGACAAGTGGGCGTGGATCTCCGGCCGTACCTGGCCGTGGGCGATCGTGGACGAGGCGTACCAGATGCGCTCGGACAAGCTGCTGCGCATCGCCGGGCTGTTCGAGCGGGCGCTGTTCGTGGGCGATCCCGGCCAGCTCGACCCGTTCTCGATCGTGGACGGCGACCGCTGGTCCGGCCTGTCGTGGGACCCGCTGCAGAGCGCGGTCTCGGTGCTGCTGCGCCACAACCCCGACCTGCCGGTGCACCGGCTGCCGGTGTCGTGGCGGCTGCCCGCCTCGGCCGCGCCGGTGGTGTCGAAGGCGTTCTACCCGTTCACCGGGTTCCGGTCGGGCACCGGGGCCGGCGAGCGGCGGCTGGAGCTGGCCACCGGCGGCATGGGCACCGTGCACGACCGGGCGCTGGAGGAGGCGGCCCGCTCCGGCTGGGCGCTGCTGGAGCTGCCCAACCGCCACACCGTGCGCACCGACGGCGAGGCCGTGCAGGCGGTGGCGCTGCTGGCCGAGCGGCTGCTGCAGCGCGGCGCGGTGGCGGGCTCCGAGCAGGGCGAACGGCCGGTGACCGCCGACCGGATCGCGGTCGGCGCGGCGCACCGCGACCAGGTGGCGGCGATCAGGGCCGCGGGGCTGCCGCCGGAGATCACCGTCGACACCGCTAACCGGCTGCAGGGCCGCGAGTACGACGTGACGATCGTGCTGCACCCGCTGTCGGGCCGCCGGGACGCCACCGCCTTCCACCTGGAGTCGGGGCGGCTGTGCGTGCTGGCCTCGCGGCACCGGCACGCGTGCGTGGTGGTGGCCAGGGCGGGCATCGCCGAGCTGCTCGACGCCCATCCGTCGGCCGAGCCGGTACGGCTGGGCGTGCCGGTGAAGTTCCCCGACGGCTGGGAGGCCAACCAGTCGGTCCTGGAGCACCTGGCCCGCCACCGGGTGTAGCGGCGACGATCACGAAGTGAGGCATGTGTGACATCCGTGTACGTTCTCAACGGCCCGAACCTCAACCTGCTCGGCACCCGCAAGCCGGAGGTGTACGGCACGACGACGCTGGCCGACGTCGAGGAGATGTGCCGCCAGGAGGCCGCCGGGCTCGGCCTCGACCTCCGGTTCCGGCAGTCGAACCACGAGGGGCAGCTGATCGACTGGATCCACGAGGCCGGGGCCGAGGTCAAGGCCGGGCGGTGCGTGGGCGCGGTGTTCAATCCCGGCGCCTACACGCACACGTCGGTGGCCCTGCACGACGCCATCGAGGGCGTGGAGCTGCCGGTGGTGGAGCTGCACATCTCCAACGTGCACGCCCGCGAGCCGTTCCGGCACCACTCCTACATCTCGCCGGTCGCGCGGAGCATCGTGGTCGGGTTCGGCGTGCACGGCTACGTGCTGGCCATGCGCGGCCTGCACCACTCCGCCCAGAAGTGATCAGCGGAAAGAAGCGTTCAGCGAGAGAAGTGATCAGCGGCAGAAGGGCGCCATGCCCATCGCCGACCGCAGGCCGCCGGTCAGGTGGCCGAGGAAGCGCTGGTCGCCGGTCCACGCCTGCACCTCGTGGCCGAGCGTGGTGACCCACGACCTGCCGCCGTCGTAGTACTGGCACCAGGAGACCGGGTGGTCCCTGCCGTGCCCGGGATGGCCGAGGTTGCCGCGGGTGCCCTTCAGCATGGTGCTCTCGTCGACCTGGGCCAGGACGCGGACGCGGGTGGGGGCCGGGACCAGGTTGTACCACTCGTCGCTGAACGTCCAGGCCGGCGGCAGCCCCGCGGTGGAGGCGTCGCGCCGATCGACCGTGCGCACGGTGGCGGGCTGGACGGGGCCGTGGTCGTAGAAGTTGGCCTCGCCGAGCAGCCCTTCGTACCAGGGCCAGTTGTACTCGGTGCCGAAGGCGTTGTGCACGCCGACGAAGCCGCCGCCCGCCCTGACGTACTGGCGCAGCGCGGTCTGCGCCGCGTCGTCGAGCGCGTCCCTGGTCGTGCTCAGGAACATCACCGCGTTGTACTTCAGCAGGCTCTGCGCCGAGGCGAGCTGGGTGACGTCCTCGGTGTAGTCGACCGCGAAGCCGTTGTCCTGACCCAGCTTGAGCACGGCCTTCACGGCCACGTTGTCGTCGTTGAGCGGCGGGTTGAGCCCCGGCCCGAGCACGGTGCCCAGGTGGGCGTGGCGCGGGCCGGCCGTGCGCGTGTAGACGAGCAGGCGGTAGCCCTTGGCCGGGTCGAAGTTGCCCCAGTCGTGGTAGCAGCGGGCGTCGGTGCCCCGGCACACGCCGCCGGCGGGCGCGGGCTCGTTGGAGGCGGCTGAGGCGGGCAGGGCGACCGCCAGCAGAAGGGCGGCGGTCACGAGCGTAGAGGGTCTCACGGGCACCTCCGAAGTCCACCAGGTGGATCGATCGTTCCACAGCGTAGCCAGCGCACCGAAGCCCGGCAAGGTCTTGTCTTCACCGCGGCACCGGCTTATTGTGCGTCCGTTAAGCGGATCTATAGGTCCATCTAGTGGACCACAAGAAGGCGTGGTGCCAGTGGAACGACGCAACTTCCTCCTCGGCGCGGCCGCGACACTGGCCGCCGTACCCGCTCGTCCGGACACCTCCATACCGGAGCAGTCCGCCGCCTTAGGTGCGGCCGGCAAGGACTTCCCCAAGGTCTGCGGCAACCTCGGCAACCACAACCACTCGCCGCTCAAGAAGATCACCGCGCGCAACCTGGACCGCCTCGGCGGCGCCTGGCACCTGAACCTGGAAGGCGGCAGCACCGCCGCGCCCCAGCAGAGCACCTGCGTCGCGGAGAACAGCATCCTGTACGTCCAGACGACCCAGCAGAACGTCTTCGCCGTGGACGGCCGGACAGGGGCGCTGAAGTGGAAGACGAACCTCGGCACCAAGCAGACGAACATGCGCGGGGTCGCGCTCGGCGAGGGCCTGGTCTTCTCCACCTCCGGCGCCAACATCGTGTACGCCCTGGCCAAGGACACCGGCAAGGTGGTGTGGCAGCGCCGGCTCATCACCGAGGACGAGGGCGGCGGCGACACCGGCGGCTGCGACCCCCAGAACGGGCAGTGCGGCGGCCTGACCGGCACCCTGGCCGGCGCGGTCGTCTACTGGGACGGCCTGATCTACGTCGGCATGCAGGGCAGCACCGGCGGCGCCCGTGGCCGCGCCTACGCCCTGAAGGCGGCCACCGGCGAGGTGGCGTGGACGTTCTGGGCGTGTCCCGGCGAGGGCCAGTTCGGCAACGACACCTGGGAGGGCGAGTCCTGGAAGACCGGCGGCGCGGTGCCGTGGATCCATCCCGCGATCGACCCGGACCTCGGGCTGGTCTACTGGACGTTCGGCGGCTCCTACCCCCGGCTGGACGGTTCGGGCAGGGGCGGCGACAACCTGTTCGCCAACTCGATCGTGGCCATCGACGCCAAGACGGGCAAGCGGAAGTGGCACTTCCAGTCGGTGCACCACGACATCTGGGACCTGGACAACGTCATGGCGCCGGTGCTGGTGGACGTACGGATCGGCCGCGGCGTGCGCAAGGTCGTCGTCTACGGCAGCAAGGCCGGCATGTTCTACTTCCTCGACCGGGCCACCGGTGAGCCGGTCCATGGAGTCACGGAGCGGCCCGTGCCCCAGGACTTACGCCAGAAGACCGCGCCGACGCAGCCGTTCCCCGGCGGCGCGCCGTTCATCACCCAGGCACCGGAGTTCGGCAAGGCGACCAGGCCGGTGCCGTTCTACGCCTGGGGCGGCCTCTACACGCCGCACTGGGATCGGGCGACCATCATCTTCCCCGGCGCGGGCGGCGGCGCCGACTGGGCGCACCTGTCGTTCAACCCCCACACGGGCTGGATCTACGTCGGCTATGGGCAGATCAACTCCGGCTTCTCCAACAGCCGGGACGGCCGGGTCAACACCTCGCGCCCGCTGGGCGAGTACTTCGCCGGGGGCATCGCGGCCGTCGATCCCCGTACGAACAAGCCGGTGTGGACCCTCGACAGGGAATGGTCGCTCGCGCACGGCAACGGCATCCTCACCACGGCCGGGCGGGTCATGTTTCAGGGCGGCCCCGATGGGGTGCTGCACGCGATGGACGACACCGACGGGAAGATCCTGTGGAGCTTCCAGTGCGGCGCCGGGGTGCACACCAGCCCGATCAGCTACGAGATCGACGGCGAGCAGTACATCGCGGTCCTGGCGGGCGGAAACGGGCTGCCGTACCCGGACATCCCGCGTGGCGACCACCTGTGGGCGTTCAAGCTCGGCGGCAAGGTGGCACCCGCGGCGGCCCCGGTCCCGCCCAAGAAGCGCAACGACATCAGGGCCGCCGCCGTCGCCGGCACGACGGTCACGCTGGGCCGCGTCTGGGACGCGGCGAACCAGCGTCCGGGGCCGGCCGAGAACACCGTCGCCCAGAACGCCATGTCGCCGCAGCACCTGCGGGTGGCCAAGGGGACGACCGTCACGTTCGTCAATCCGGCGGACAACGCCTTCGCGCACGCCGCCGTGTCGTTCTTCGAGTACGAGTTCGACAGCGGTGTGCTGATGCCGGGGCAATCGTTCACGCACACGTTCGCCACGCCCGGCGAGTACTTCTACAACGACGCGATCTTCCCGCAGAACACCGGGAAGATCGTCGTCTACTGACCTGTTCGTCTACCGACCCGAAGTTTGCGGACCCGGAGTCTGCGGACCCGGAGTCTGCGGGCCGAGATAAGTCGGCCGGATCGAGGGGGGCAGGGGGCCCTTGTTGCGCCGCCCCTGCCCCGACTCCTCCCAGGCGTGCGCCAGGATGCCGACGCTCCGGCCGAGCACGAACAGCCCCCTGGCCAGCGGCGCGGGGAAGCCGAGCTCGGCGTAGACGACGGCGGTCGCGCCGTCGATGTTCATCGGGACCGGACTGATCAGCTCCTCGACGTCCTTGGCCGCCCGCAGATGCCCGCCCGGCACGACACCGTCCGCCACGGCCTCCTCCACCAGCCCGAGCAACGGATCACGGCGCGGGTCGCGGGAGTGGAAGCGGTGCCCGAACCCGGGCAGGTATTTGTCGCGGGCCCGCCAGCGGGCCACCGTGGCCGCGGTGTCGCCGCAGGCCAGCGCCTCCTCCAGCAGCTCCACGCACTGCTCCCCCGCCCCGCCGTGGACGTCCCCCAGCAGGTTGACGCCGGTGGCGACGGCGTTGTTCAGCCCGACGCCGCAGGTGATCGCCATCCGCGCGACGGCGATGGACGGCGCGTGCGGGCCGTGGTCGACCGAGGAGACGAGCGCGGCCTCCAGCAGCGCCGCCCGCCGCGGGTCGGGCAGGTCGCCGCGGAGCATGAGCCAGACCATCTCCGCGAACCCCACCCGGCCGATCAACTCCTGGACCGGCCTGCCGCGCAGCTCTATGACGTCCGGCTCGATCCTGGAGACGGCGGTGCCCCACCAGTCGGCCGCCTCACTCATGGGTGTACTCCTCGTTGTGCGCGCCGAGCCGCGGTGGGGAGGCCGGGGGACGCAGTGGTTCGTCGTCCACGAGCACGCCGTTGCCGGTCACGGTCAGGCGGCGATCGGTCCCGTCGGGGAAGCTCAGCTCGGTGAGGAAGCCGCGGTGGCGCAGCTGGTCGAGTGCCAGCGCCTGCGGGACGGTGAGGACGCGTGCGGCGGGCACGCCGTGACCGGACAGCAGCTCCTCCCACTCCAGCGCGGTCCTGGCCCGCAGCGCGGCGTTGAGCTCGGCGTTCAAGGGCTTCCGGTGGGCCTTGCGCCCCTCGGGGAGGGCGAAGCGCGGGTCGGCCGGCAGCTCGGGGCGGCCGATCAGGCGGCAGAGCGTCTCGAACTGCGTCTGCTGATTGGCCGCGATGTTGAGCGGCCCGTCGGCGGTCTCGAACGTGCCGGACGGCGCGGCGGTGGCGTTCTGGTCACCCATCGGCTCCGGCTCGACGCCGCTGACCAGGTAGTTGGACACGGTCCAGCCCATGGCCGAGATCGAGGCCTCCAGCATGGACAGGTCGAGGAAGCTGCCGCGGCCGGTGCGGTGCCGTCCGGCGAGCGCGGCGCAGATCGCCATGGCGGCCATCAGCCCGCCGATCGTGTCGCAGACCGGGAAGCCGACGCGCATCGGCACCGTCTCGGGGGTGCCGGTGACGCTCATCATGCCCGACAGGCCCTGGATGATCTGGTCGTAGGCGGGGGCCCCGCTCATCGGGCCGCTCTGCCCGAAGCCGGAGATCGCGCAGTAGATCAGCCGCGGGTTGAGCTCGCGCAGCCGGTCGCGGTCGTAGCCGAGCCTGGCCAGCACGCCGGCCCGGAAGTTCTCCAGCAGGACGTCGGCGCCGGTGACCATCGCCTCGAAGGCCACCCGCCCCGCCGGGCTCTTCAGGTCGAGCTCCACGGACTTCTTGCCCGCGTTCTGGGCCAGGAAGGAGGCGCCGATCCGGTCCCGGTTGAGCTCGTCGTCAGGGCCGAGGCGCCTGGCCAGGTCGCCGCTGCCGGGCAGCTCGACCTTGACGACCTCGGCGCCGAACAGCATCAGCTGGTAGCTGCAATAGGGTCCGGCGAGCACGCTGGTCAGATCGACGACCTTGACCCCGTCCAGTGGCAACTGCTGCATTCACGCTCTCCCCATCGCTAAGGCTCCCCATCGGTCAAGTCAGTGGATGATCGAACCCGCGCTCCGACATCCGCCCCGCCACCTCGCTCAGGTCCGCGACGAACTCCGCCACGCGCTCGTCCGTGAAGCGCACGGTCGGTCCGCTGAGGGTGAGCGCCGCCACGATTGCCTTCGTGGCGCCGGTGACGGGCACCGCGACGGCGGACAGGCCGGGCTCGCGCTCGCCGTGGCTGACCGCGTGGCCGTCGTCCGCCGCCTGGTCGATCCACTGCCGCAGCGTCTCCAGGTGCGCCTCGCCGTACGGGGAGGAGCGGGCGATCCGCGACAGGAGGCGCGCCGGCGCGTCCCTGAGCAGGACTTTCGAGGAGGCGCCCGCCCACATGGGCAGCTCGTCGCCGACCCGCACCACGTGGCGCAGCGGCTGCGGGCTCTCCTGCTGGGCGATGCAGATCCGGTGAACGTCCCTGGCGACGTAGAGGTTGACGGTCTCCCGCTGCCGGGCCGCCAGGTCGCGCATGAGCTTGATGGTCTCCGGCGGCAGCTCCCACGCGCTACGGGCCAGGTGCGCCCACCGCCACAGGGCGGGCCCCGCGGTGTAGCCCTTGGGCGTGGCCCACAGCAGGCCCATGTGCTCAAGGGTCTGCAGCAGGCGCAGCGCCGTCGTCTTCGCCAGGCCGGTCTCGTCGACGACCTCGCGGATCGTCAGGATCCGCCGGTCCTCGCCGAGCAGGGACAGGATGTCGAACGCTCGCTGAACGCTGCGCACGCCACCGGCCTCGCCGGATTCTGCCGGGAAGTTCGCGGGCACGGGTCCTCACTTGTCGGTCGAAGGTGAACTCCTGCTCACCCTCTCATGCGGTCCGTACGCTAACACTCGGTCCATTATACGGTCCAGACGTTCCACTACGCGGTTCCTCTTGCGCGGACTGAGATGTCCTCATACTTTGAGCAAGTCCACAGTGCGGTTCTGATGCACCACCTAGTGGAGTCGAGATGGATGCGATCTATCAAGCGGGCTGTCTGGTCGCCGGGACGTGGCTGACAGACGGCCCGGCGGCCGAGCGGACCGGCCCCTACCTGCGCCGGACGGTCAGCCGGGCCCGCACGGCGACCCCGGACGACATCACGCGGGCCCTGGCCTACGCCGGGCCGGCCGCCGGCGCGGTGGCGCGGCTGGCCCCGGCGACCAGGGCCGCGATCCTGGAGCGGGCCGCGGCCGAGGTCACGGCGCGCGGCGAGGAGCTGGCCCGGCTGCTGGCCGTCGAGCTCGGCAAGCCGGTCAAGGACGGGCGCGGCGAGGTGCTGCGGGTGGCCGACACGCTGTCGGTCTCGGCGGCCGAGGCCAGGGCGCTGGGCGGGGAGGTGCTGCCGGTGGCCGGCTGGGCGCGCGGCGTGGGCAACACCGCGCTGACCTGCCGCGCCCCCGCCGGTCCCGTGCTGGCGATCACCCCGTTCAACGCCCCGGCGAACCTGCTGGCGCACAAGCTCGGGGCCTCCTTCGCCGCGGGCAACACCACGATCGTCAAGCCGCCGCCGCAGGCGCCCGCGGTCTCGACGGAGCTGGTGCGGATCCTGCTCGACGCCGGGATGCCGGTCGAGGCCGTACAGGTGCTGCACGGCG
The DNA here is from genome assembly GCF_040649695.1 of Nonomuraea sp. NPDC048901. Classification (NCBI taxonomy): domain Bacteria; kingdom Bacillati; phylum Actinomycetota; class Actinomycetes; order Streptosporangiales; family Streptosporangiaceae; genus Nonomuraea; species Nonomuraea sp. NPDC048901. The sequence goes on from NZ_JBEZFW010000013.1 coordinate 155,758, forward strand.
GCGCCGACGTGGGCGCGCGGCTGTGCGCCGCGCCCGAGATCGCCGTGGTCAGCTTCACCGGCGGTGTGAGCGCCGGCGCCGCCGTCGCGCGCGCCGCCGGGCCCAAGCGGGTGCTGCTGGAGCTCGGCGGCAACGCCGCCACGATCGTGTGCGAGGACGCCGACGTGGCCGAGGCGGCGCGGGTCTGCGCGCGCACCGGCTACAGCAACTCGGGCCAGAGTTGCATCTCGGTGCAGCGGGTCTACGTCCAGCGCGGCAGGTTCGAGGAGTTCGTGGCCGCGCTGACCGCCGAGGTGAAGTCCCTGGTCGTGGGCGACCCGCTGGACCCGGCGACCGACGTCGGCTCGATGGTGGACGACGACGCCGCCGAACGGGTGGTCCGCTGGGCCGGTGAGGCGGCCGGCCAGGGCGCCGCGATCACGACCGGCGGCGCCCGGTCGGGGGCGGTCATGGAGCCGACCGTGGTCGCCGCGCCGCCCGCCGATGCCCGGCTGGTCCGCGAGGAGGTGTTCGGCGCGCTCGTCGCCGTGCTGCCCTACGACGGCTTCGACGAGGTCATCGAGGCGTGCAACAGCAGCCGGTACGGCCTCCAAGCCGGACTATTTACGCATGATGTGCGGCGGATCGTCCAGGCGTGGCGGGAGCTGGAGGTCGGCGGGCTGGTGGTCAACGGGTCGTCGAACTTCCGCCTCGACCACGTCCCCTTCGGCGGCGTCAAGGACTCCGGCATCGGCCGCGAGTCGCCGCGCTGGATGATCGAGGACTTCACCGTGACCAAGACCCTCCTGCTGCGGGGCCTGAGCATCTGGGGAGAACAGTGACCACCCACCCTGAGACCGCTACCTCTGACACCACCACCTCCACGACCACCACCTCCGCGCACGCGCTCGTCGCGCAGCTGGAAGACCTCGGTGTCACGCACGTCTTCGGCACCTGTGGCCACACCAACATCGCCGTGCTGGACGCGCTCGCCGACAGCCGGATCCGGTTCGTGATCGCCCGGCACGAGCAGGCCGCCGCGCACGCCGCCGACGGCTACGCCCGCGTGTCGGGCAAGCCCGGCGTGCTGCTCGTCCACGTCGGCCCCGGCCTGACCAACGCCACCACCGGCGTGCTGACCGCGGCGCTCGACTCGGTGCCGATGGTGGTGATCTCCGGCGACGTCCCCTCCTACTACCACGGGCGGCACCCGCACCAGGAGATCAACCTGCACGCCGACGCCGACCAGGCGGCCGTCTTCAGGCCGTTCGTCAAGCGGGCGTGGAACGTGCATCGTGCCCAGGACCTCGGCCGGGCCGTGGAGCGCGCCTTCTGGACGGCGACGACAGGACGGCCGGGCGCGGTGCTGGTCAACGTGCCCATGGACGTCTTCTCCAGGCCCGCCGAGCCGTACCCGCCCCTCAGCGCCGCCGAACCGCCCGGCCTGCCGGCGGACGTCGCCGAGCGGATCGCGGCCGCGCTCGCCGGGGCCGAGCGGCCGCTGATCTACGCGGGCGGCGGCCTGCGCGACGCCGCCGAGGCGCTGCTCCACCTGGCCGAGCACCTCGACATCCCGATCGCCCACTCGCTGATGGCCAAGGGGACCGTGCCCGACGCGCACCCCCTGGTCCTCGGCATGACCGGCTTCTGGGGGCTGGAGCTCACCAACGACTACGCCCGGGAGGCCGACGTGGTGCTGGCGCTGGGCACCCGCTTCGCCGAAACCGACTCGAGCTCCTGGGACCCGCGCTTCACCTGGACGCTCGGGGACAAGGGCAGGCTGCTCCAGATCGACCTCGACCCGGCCGAGATCGGCCGCAACTACCCGGCGGAGATCGGCGCGGTCGCCGACGCCGCGCTGGCGATCAGGGCGATCGCCGCGGCGGCCGCCTCGCACCCGGGGGTGAGCCGTCCCGTGCTGCGGGAGCGGATCCGCGCGGCCAGGTCGGAGCTGTTCGGCGCGAGCAGGGAGCGCGGGAGCAGCGACGACTTCCCCCTGCGGCCCGAGCGCATCTTGGCCGACCTGCGCGACTCGGTGCCACCGGACACGATCCTGGTCACCGACGTCGGCTGGAACAAGAACGGCGTGGCGCAGTGCTACGAACTGCCGCCCGAGGGCCGGTTCATCACCCCCGGCGGCGCGTCCACCATGGGCTTCGGCCCCGCCGCCGCCGTCGGCGCGCAGCTCGCCGAGCCGGGCAGGACCGTGGTCGCGCTGATCGGCGACGGCGGCATGGGTGCCCAGCTCCCCGCCGTTCCGCTGGCCGTCGAGCTGGGCGCGCCGGTGATCTTCGTGGTGATGAACAACCGGTCGCACGGCACGATCTCCGACCTGCAGTCCGCCCACTTCGGCCGCAGCCACGGCTGCGACTTCACCGATCCCGCCGGACGGCCCTACAGCCCGGACTTCGCCGCCCTCGCGCGGGCCTGCGGGGCCGACGGGCACACGGTCGCCACGCCCGGCGATCTCCGTACGGCGCTGCGCAAGGCGGTGGCGGACCGGCGGCCCGCGGTGATCGACGTGCCGATGGTCAACGAGCCCGTCCCGACCCCCGGCCACTGGAACATCAAGGACATCTACCAGGGCGTCTTCCCCGCCTGAAACCGTTGCGCGTTCGATATTTCCTCTGGTCACACCCGGCCGTATAACTAACGTACTAGTTCGTGCATTACACGGCCATGTCGGACTCCCCCCAAACGAGGTGAACCGTGTTTCCCGCGAGATTCCCCATCGCCGCCGTAGCGCTCATCGTCACGCTGACCGCCTGCTCCGCCCCCGGACAGCAGTCCGGCAAGCAGGCCGACGCCACCGGACCCATCAAGGTCGCCAACATCAACGCCCAGAGCGGCCAGCTCAGCTCGCTCGGCAAATGGGAGAACAAGGGCGTCAAGCTGGCCGTCGACGAGGCCAACAAGGCCGGCGGCGTCAACGGGCGGCAGATCCAGCTGGACCTGTTCGACGACCAGGGCGACCCCACGGTCGGCACGAACCTGGCCAGGAAGATCGCCGGCGAGGGCTACGTCGCCATGCTCGGCACCGCCGAAAGCGCCGTCACCCTGGCCATGGCGCCCATACTCAAGGACGCCGGGATCCCGAACATCACCTCGGGACAGTCGCCCAAGCTCGCCGCGCTCAAGAGCCCGTTCCTGTTCCTCAACGCGCCGACCAGCGTGACCTACGACGAGACCTTGGCCAAGTACCTGGTCGACGACAAGGGCTACAAGAAGATCGCGCTGATCAGCAACAACGGCACGTACGGCGCGGGCGAGCACGACGCGTTCCTGGCCGCGCTCAAGACCAGGAACATCACGCCCATCGCCGACGAGGCCGTCACCCCCGACCAGAAGGACTTCAGCGCCTCCCTCACCGCCATCCGGCAGAAGAACCCCGACGTCCTGTTCGTCGGCGCCGAGGAGGTCGAGTCCGGGCTGATCGCCAAGCAGGCCCGCGAGCTGGGGCTGAAGGCGGTCCTGGCGGGCGGCGCCCCCATGGGCACCGACGTGTACGTGACCACCGCGGGCGCGGACAACGCCGAGGGCTCGGTCATCAGCTCGCCCTACCTCAGCAACGACGCGAGCCAGGCCAGCAAGACCTTCTCGGCCGCCTACCAGGCCGCCTTCGGCGAGGCCGCCGAACTGCACGGCGCCAAGGCCTACGACGGAGCCAAGATTCTCATCGAGGCGCTCAAGCAGACCAAGGGCGCCGGCGGCCGGCCGCTCGCCGACGCGATCCGCGCGGTCAAGCACGACGGCCTGCTCGGCGACTTCGCCTATGACGACTCCGGGGTGGGCATCCACGCGACCCAGATCGGCCTCATCAAGGCCGGGAAGATCGTCGCCGAGTCGGCCGGCTAGGAGAACCGTGCAGGTCTTTCTGCAGACCCTCATCGGCGGCGTGACGTTCGGCGCGGTGTACGCGCTGGTCGCCATGGGCTTCTCGATCGTCTACCGCACCATGGGCCTGGTGAACTTCGCCCACGGCAACGTGGTGATGATCGGCGCCTACGCCGCGTCCAACCTGTACATGTTCGCCAAGCTGCCCTTCCCCGTCGCGGTCGCGGTGGCGATCGCGGTGACCGCGCTGATCGGGCTGGTCATCGAGCGGGTGCTGCGCCCGCTGGAGAACAAGGACTTCGACCTGATGCTGATCGGCACGATCGGCTTCGGCACCGTGCTGGAGGCCGGGGCGATCCGCGTGTTCGGCGCGACCGGCCACGCCGTGCCGTCGCCGGTGGCGACCGCGCCGCTGGACGTCGCCGGGATCAAGATCCCGACCTACAGCCTGCTGGTCATCGCCGTGGCGGCGGCGGCCACGGTCCTGCTGGGGCTGTTCCTGCAGCGCACCAAGCGCGGCGCGGCCATGCAGGCGGTCGCGATGGACCACGAGGCGGCCACCGCCGTCGGCATCCACGTCGGCCGCAGCAACGCCATGGCCTTCGCCATCGGCGCGGGCCTGGCGGCGCTGGCCGGCGGGCTCATCGGGCCGATGCTCTACGTCAACCCCACGATGGGCGGCTCGCTGGGCATCAAGGGCTTCGCCGCCGCGATCTTCGGCGGCTTCGGCAGCATGCGGGGCGCGATCGCCGGCGGCATGGCGTTCGGGCTGCTCGACTCCTTCGCGGCCGGCCATTTCCAGGAGTACTCGGAGCTGGTGACGTTCCTGGTCTTCGCCGCCATCGTGATGGTCCGTCCCACCGGCATCTTCGGAGAGACGACGGTGAACCGAGCGTGAAACGGCTGATCCCTCTCATCGCCGCCGCCGTGGCGGCCTGGCTGCTGCCGTACGGGCTGGGCGGCTACGCGATCCACGTCGTCGACGTGGCGATCATCTTCGCGGTCCTCGGCATCGGACTCGGGCTGGCCATGGGCGTGGCCGGGCAGATCAACCTGGCGCAGATCGCCTTCTTCGGCGTCGGCGCCTACGCCGTCGCCATCCTCACCACCCGGGCCGGGCTCGGCTTCTGGACCGCCGCCGCGCTGGCCCTGCTGGCCGCCGTCCTGGTCGGGCTGCTGGTGGGCCTGCCCGCGCTGCGGATGCAGTCGCACTACCTGGGCATCGTCACGCTCGGACTGGCACTGGCCTTCGTCAACTGGATCACCAACGCGACCGTCGCCGGGCGGGCCGAGGGCATCAGCGACATTCCGGTGCCGCCGCTGTTCGGGGTGGACCTGTCCAGTGAGTACTTCTTCTACTACGTCGAGCTGGTGGTGTTCGCGCTCGCGCTGGCGTTCGCGCTGTTCGTGACCCACTCGCCGCTCGGCCGCCGGCTGCGCGCCATGCGCGACGACGACCTGGCCGCCGGCGCGCTCGGCGCGGAGATCCCGCTGCTGCGCATGACCGCCTTCGTGCTGTCCGGCCTGTACGGCGGGATCGCCGGGGTGCTGTACGCCGGGCTCATCCGCTTCGTGGCACCGGAGACGTTCAGCATCGCCAACATGTTCCTCCTGCTGGCCATGGTGATCATCGGCGGCCGGCGGAGCATCCTCGGCTGCGTCGTCGGGGCGGTGGCGCTGTCGCTGGTTCGGGAGGCGCTGCTGGACGTGTCGGCCTACGCCCAGCTCGGGTACGGCAGCGTGGTCGTCCTCGTGGTGGTCTTCGCCCCCACCGGGCTGGCCGGACTGCCCGCCCGTCTCCGGCGGCGCCGGGCCGCCGGGGCGAGAGCCACACTGGGCCCCTTCCAGCCGTACGACCGGGCGGGCGACCGAGTGGGCGTGGACCTGCTGGAGGTCGACGGGGTGACCATGCGGTTCAAGGGGCTGACCGCGCTCGACCAGGTGTCGCTCACGATCACGGCGGGCGAGATCCGCGGCGTCGTGGGGCCGAACGGGTCGGGCAAGACGACGCTGTTCAACGTCGTGAGCGGCTTCTACACGCCGACGTCCGGCCGGGTCCTCTTCCGGGGGCGGGAGGTCACCGGCGCGGCTCCGTACCGGCTGTCGCAGCTGGGGGTGGCCCGCACGTTCCAGAACCTGCGGCTGTTCGGCGACCTCACCGTCCGGGAGAACATCCTGGTCGGCCTGGATCGCACGCGGACGCGCTGGGTCTGGCGGTACCTCGCGCTTCCCTGGAGCGTGCTCGGATTCGAGCGGGCACTGCGGGTGCGGGCCGATGAGCTGATCGACCGGTTCGGGCTGCGGGACTTCGCCGACGCGGCGCCGCGTGCCCTGCCGTACGGGATCCAGCGGCGGATCGAGATGGCCCGCGCGATGGCGATGGCGCCCGCGCTGCTGCTGCTCGACGAGCCGGCGGCCGGGCTCAACGGCGAGGAGGTACGGCAGCTCGCCGAGATCGTCCGCTCGATCAGGGACTCCGGCGTGACGGTCGTGGTGATCGAGCACAACATGGGCCTGGTCATGTCGCTGTGCGACCGGGTCACCGTACTGTCCGGCGGGAAGGTCATCGCCGACGGCGCGCCCGCGGACGTCGCCGTCCAGCCGGACGTGGTCGCGGCCTACCTGGGTGACTCGATGTCCGCACCGTCCCGGACCACCGCTGAGTCCGCAACCGAGTCCGATGCCGGGTCCGATGCCGAGTCTGATGCCGGGTCCGCTGCCGAGGAGGCCACCAGATGAGCACGCTGATCGTCGAAGGACTGTCGGTGCACTACGGCGGGGTGCGGGCCGCCCACGATGTGAGCTTCACGGTGGAGCCGGGCCAGTCGCTGGGCATCATCGGCGCCAACGGAGCGGGCAAGACCTCCACGCTCAAGGCCGTCATGGGCCTGGCGCCCCGGCAGGCCAGGCGCATCGCCTTCGGCGCGCACGACCTGCTGCGGGCGCCCGCGCACACCCTGGTCCGCCACGGCATCGGGTACGTCCCCGAGGGGCGGCACGTGTTCCCGGGGCTCTCCGTGGAGAAGAACCTGCTGCTGGGCGCCTACACCGGCAACTGGAAGCGGACCCCGATCGGCGAGGTCTACGATCTGTTCCCGGTGCTCGGCGAGATGCGGCAGCGCCTGGCCGGAGCGCTGTCCGGGGGTCAGCAGCAGATGCTGGCGATCGGCCGCGCGCTCATGTGCCGGCCCCGGGTGATGTTGCTCGACGAGCCGTCGATGGGACTGTCGCCGATCCTGGTCGAGGAGATCGTGACCGGGCTGAAGAGGCTGAACGCCGACGGGCTGAGCATCCTGCTGGTCGAGCAGAACGCCAAGCTCACCTTCGATGTCACCTCCGCGTGCCTGGTCATGGAGAACGGGGAGATCGCGGCCACCGGCAGCTCGGCCGCCCTGCGGGTCGATCCCCAGGTCCGGCGCATCTACCTCGGCCTGTGAGCCATGCGGGTGCTTACGGGGCGATCACGGCGACCCGGCCGCTCAGGGGCCCGGTGAGCGGCGGGAAGCGGGTGAGCACCTCGGGGTCGTGGCCGGCCACCACCAGGTGCGGGCCGTCGGCGAGCTCGTTGATCCGGTCGAAGGCCCCGTACATGCCGGTCATGCTGTGCAGGATCGGGACCGGCCGGTCGTCCTCGATGTTCTCTTGACGTGCTCCTCGCCCTGAAGAGGCGAAGATTCCCGTGCTGCTCACGCAGCAGTCCATGCCACGTAAGCAGCACGAACTGTGGAACAGGATGCTTGACGCTTCACCGACCCGCCTACCGGCAAGTCTCCACGTCCTGTCACCGCCCGCCCGGCGGCCTCGTCGTACCGATGAATCCAGGAAGTGACCTCACAGCCAGCTTGGTTATCGCTTGCCCGTTCGATCACAGAAACCTTACCTTAAGTGATCGAAACATCGCAACCAGTTCCGATCACTGCATGCTCAACCCCCAGAGGGCACTCATGCGCGGGCCTGCACCATCCCGCCTGAAGAGGGGAGCACCGGCCCGCATCTCGGTTACGGGTCGCCCGCCCGTCGTGGCCGTAGAAGTGCTCACCGCGCAAGGCGTCGCGCCGCGCGTACTGGGTGGCGTAGACACGGAACTTACCGCCATCCGCGCTGTGCTCGCCACCCGCGCTGTGCTCGTCGCTCGCGTCGTGCCCGCCGCTCAGGCCGCTTTCGTCGCGCACGCCGTCGCGACCGGTGCGGAGGTGGCGGGCTTGACGCCGAGATGGCCGGTGGGGATCCGGTACGTCTCCCGCGCCGTGGCCACGGCGGCCACGTTGATCAGGCACAGCGCCGCGGTGAGCAGTGAGACGCCCAGCCAGCTGTCCCGGCCGGTACCGGCCACGGCCGTGGCGAGCGTGGGCGCGAACCCGGCGATGGCGAACCCGATCTGCGTGCCGATCGCCATCCCGGACAGCCGTACCCGGGTGCTGAACATCTCCCCGTAGAACGACGGCCAGACCCCGCTGGTCGCGCTGTGCACGACCCCGAACATCAGGATCCCCGCCACGAAGATCAGCGGATAGCCACCGGCCGAGATCGCCCAGAGGTAGGCGAAGATCAGCACCGCGCACCCCAGCGAGCCGCCGATGAACACCGGCTTACGCCCCACCCGGTCCGACAGCTTTCCCCACAGCGGGATCGTGATCACCGCCGCGACATTGGCCAGCACGCCGACCCACAGCATCGGTGCGCGGTCCAGCCCCACCGTGTTGACCGCGTACGACAGCGCGTGCACGGTGAAGATCGTGCTCACCGACGCGATCACCGCGGCCACGATCACCCGCAGGACGTCCGTCCCGTGCTCGCGGAACAGTACGATCAGCGGCAGCTTGGCGACGCCGTTCTCGGCGACCTCCCGCTCGAAGGCGGGCGTCTCCTCCAGCGTGCGGCGGATCACGAACCCGACGGCCGCCACCACGATGCTCAGCCAGAACGGCACCCGCCAGCCCCAGCTCAGCAGCTGCTCCTCGGGCAGCGCCGCGATCGGCAGGAAGATCGCGGTCGCGATGATCTGCCCCGCCTGCGTGCCGTTGAGCGTGAAGCTGGTGTAGTAGGCGCGGCGTCCCTCCGGGGCGTGTTCGAGGGTCATGGAGTTCGCGCCCGCCTGCTCACCCGAGACGGAGAAGCCCTGCATCAGCCGCAGCACCACCAGCAGCACCGGGGCCAGCACGCCGACCTGGTCGTAGGTGGGCAGGCAGCCGACCAGGAACGTCGACAGCCCCATCAGCACCAGCGTGGAGACCAGCACCTTCTTGCGCCCGAACTTGTCCCCTACGTGCCCGAGCACGAACGCGCCGACGGGCCTGGCCAGGTAGCCGACGCCGAACGTGGCCAGGGCCAGCAGCGTTCCGGTGCCCGGGGCGGACGAAGGGAAGAAGACCTTGCCGAAGACCAGGGCGGCGGCGGTGCCGTAGATGAAGAAGTCGTAGTACTCCAGGGCGCTGCCGATCCAGGCGGCGATCGCGGCCTTGCGCGGCTTTCCCTGGGGAGTGGGGATGTCGGTCACGGGGCTCCTCCCGGGTGAGAATAGCCCCGAAACTAACTCACTGGTTCGTACATTACAAGGGTGTGAACAAACCCTCTCCCGAGCGGCCGAGATCGGGTGCGGCCGTCCGGCCGCAGGTGGGCGGCACTACACGGTCGCTGGCACTACGCCGGAGCGCTGGCACTACGCGGGTGGGCGGCACTACGCGAAGGCGTCGACGCTACGCGGGGGCGCCGGCGCCACGCAGGTAGGCGACGGTCAGTTCGCCGACCATCGTGCGCAGCCGGGCGCGGTGCTCCGGCGCGGTCATGTCGCGGCCGAACAGCGCCCCGAACGTGTGCTGGTTGGCGACCCGGAAGAAGCAGAACGCGCTGATCATCATGTGCACGTCTATGGCATCGGCCTCGGTGACGAAGTCGCCGGACTCCTGCCCCGCGTCGAGGATGCGGGAGATGATGTCGAGCACGGGCGCGCCCAGGTTGGCCAGCACCTCGGACTTGCGGATGTGCTCGGCCTCGTGGATGTTCTCGATGCCGACCAGTTTGATGAAGTCGCGGTGCGCGTCGTGGTGGTCGAACGTCAGCTCCGCCAGCGTGCGGATGGCCTCCACCGGCGCCAGGTGCGCCACGTCGACGGTCCGCTCGGCGGCCCGCACCTCGGTGTACGCCTTCTCCAGGACCGCGATGTAAAGCTGCTCCTTGCCGCCGAAATAGTAGTAGATCATGCGCTTGGTGGTGCGCGTCCGCTCGGCGATCTCGTCCACCCTGGCGCCGGCGTACCCGTGCCGCGCGAACTCCCGCTGCGCGACCTGAAGGATCTCCGCCTTGGTCCGGTCGGCGTCACGCTGACGTTCACCGGCGGCGCGAGCGAGTGGCTGCGAGGTCATGGGGCTCCACGGTCGGGCCGACAGGGGTCGCGCTAATCCTAGATGACCGTTGTCCCCACCGCTGGGCCCCGGCGTGCTGAACGGCCAGGCGGACTGGCGCGTTGGCGGCGCCGTACCCGTGATAGTCGCCGACACGTTGGACGAGCTCGAAGAACACCCGCCCGGCCGTGATCGTGTACAGGTGGAGGAACTCCCCGTGCTCGTCCCTGTCGTACAGCAGGCCGAGCTCCCGCAGCTCGGGTGGCACGTCATAGCGGGCGGCGAGGTCGTCGTAGTAGTTGGCGGGGACGGCGAGCAGCAGGTCGGGGTGTACGGCGCGCAGCCTGCGGGCGGTGGCCACGATGTCGTCGCAGGCCAGGGCGATGTGCTGCCAGGGGATGTGCTGGGCGCCGACCTGGTTGATGTTGAGCACCATCCGTACGGCGCCATCTGCCGTGGACATCGCCTTGCTGCGCAGCAGGCCGTAGGGGTCGGGGACCTCCAGGCTCTCCTGGGGGCGCAGGCCGAGGACGGTGCGGTAGAACAGCGCGGCCTCGTCGAAGTGGTGCCTGGGCTGGGTGAGCGCCACGTGGTCGATGTGCGTGATGCCCCCGGCGGCCGGTTCACCCTCCGCGCGGGGCTCGAAGTCGTCGGTCCAGCTGGAATGGTCGGGATGTCCGGTGCGGCAGAAGAAGAGCTCGGTCCCGTCCGGTGCGGCGATCGCGTCCAGCCTGGCGTCCCGAGGGGCGCGGTGGCGGGGCAGGACCGGTGACAGCAGCGACTCGGCGCGCCGCACGGAACCAGCGGGGTCCGGGCTCTCCAGCCCGATCGCCGCGAGCGCGGGTCCGTCGCCGGTGGAGTTGAGCAGGATCCGGGCCTCTCCCTGCTCCCAGAGTTCGACCGGCTTGTGGGCATGCGTCCCGGTGCGGACGAACCCGAGCGCCGCCAGCAGCCCGCCCAGCTCGTACGCATGACCGGACCGCCCACGCGACCCCCCCGGTCCGGCCAGCTCGCCAGACGCTCCGGGCAGGTCGGCGGGAGGGACGGAGAGCTCGGCGAACGCGAAGCCGGACGGGATGACCGGGGGCGGGATGACCGGGGCCAGGCGGACGGGAGCCGGGCTGATCGGGGACGGTATCGGCGGGGTCGCGGCGCGTCGCAGGGCGGTGGCCTCCTCCAGGGCGATGAGCGACCGCATGGCGTCCAAGGCCGTCCGGCCGGCGTCGGCCTGCCGGAAGCCGTCGTTGAACACCTCCAGCGACAGCGGCCCCGCGTACCCGGCGTCCAGCACGTGGCTCACCAGTCCGGCCAGGTCAAAGGTGCCCTGGCCGGGAAAACACCGGTAGTGCCTGCTCCACTGCAACACGTCCATCGCCAGCAGCGGCGCGTCGGCCAGCTGGAGGAAGAACACCCGGTCGCCCGGGATCGCCTCGATGCCGATCGGGTCGGAGCCGCGCGACAGGATGTGGAAGCTGTCGAGGCAGGTGCCGAGGTTCGGGTGGCCGGCCATGCGTACGATCCGCCAGGCGTGCAGGTATTCGTTGACGTGCCTGCCCCAGGCCAGCGCCTCGTAGGCGATCCTGATGCCGTGTCCGGCGGCGCGTTCGGCGAGCAGGCGCAGCTGCTCGGCGGCCAGCTCGTCGTCGTCGGCCGCGTCGGGAGACACGCTGGAGCAGACCAGCAGCGTGGTGGCGCCGAGGCGTTCCATCAGCTCGAACTTGCGCTCGGCCCGGCGCAGGTTGCGGGCCAGTACGTCGCCGGGCACCGCCTCGAAGTCGCGGAACGGCTGGTACAGGTCGATGCCGAGACCCAGATCCGCGGCCCTGGCGCGTACCTCCTCCGGGCTCAGCGGGGAGACAAGGAGGTCGTTCTCGAAGATCTCCACGCCGTCGAAGCCCGCGGCGGAGATGGCGGTCAGCTTCTCCGCCAGCGTCCCGCTGACCGAGACGGTGGCGATGGACTTGCGCATGAGAGGACCTCCCGGTCAGGCGTCGATCAGGTCGGTGAGGTGGGTGAGCATCCGTTCGGCGTCGGGCTCGCGGCCCGTGAACAGGCGGAAGGCGTGCGCGGCCTGGAAGACCACCATGCCGCCGCCGTGCATGGTCCGGCAGCCGAGCGCCCTGGCCCTGCGCAGCAGTTCGGTCTCCAGGGGCCGGTAGACGATGTCGGCCACCCACAGCTCCGGCCGCAGCAGCTCAGCGGGGAGCGGCAGCCCGGGGTGCTGCGCCATCCCGGTGGGGGTCGCGTGCACCAGCCCGTCCGCCGTCGCGAGCAGCCCGCCCAGCTCGGCCGTGGCCGCGGTGCGGATCCGGTCCGGCCCGAACCGGCCGGCCAGGTCTGCGGCGAGCGAGGCCGCCCGGCTTTCGGCCGCGTCGACCAGTACGACCTGATCCGCGCCGAGGGTCAGCAGGGCGTGCGCCACCGCGGCCCCCGCCCCGCCCGCGCCCAGCTGCACCACCCGCCGGGTCGGCGCGTCGGGCAGTCCCCGGGCGAACGACTCCGCGAACCCGGCCCAGTCGGTGTTGTGCCCCACGGCCCGCCGCCCCTCGAACACGACGGTGTTGACCGCGCCGAGCATCGCCGCGTCCGGCGACAGCTCGTCCAGGAAGGGGATCACGGTCTGCTTGCACGGGTGGGTGATGTTGAGGCCGTCGTACCCGAGCCGCCGCGCCGTACGGACCAGCTCTCCCACAGCGTCCGCCCCCAGTCCCAGCTCGCCGATGTCGAGCAGCCGGTAGACATAGCGCACGCCGTGCGCGTCGGCTTCGCGCTCGTGCAGCGCGGGGCTGAACGACGGGCCGATCCCGGCACCGATCAGGCCGATCAGATAGGAGCTCATCCGCTCTCACTCTCCTCCAGTCCCATCAAATGTACGAACTAGTACGTTCGTACGCTAGACCGGAAGGACCACCACCCGTGAGACCCACCCGTCAGACGGGCCGGGTGGCTCGGACAGACCAGGCGGATGGACCGGACGGAGCGGGCCGGGCGGGGCGGATCAGGAGGCTCGGGTGGGGCGGATCAGGCGGCGCCAGACGTCGATGACCAGGACCGGTCGCATGCCCGCCGACAGATAGAGGTCGAGCGCGGGCGAGGTGTTGTTGGAGTCCACATGCAGCAGCGTCCCCCGTCGCCCGCGCGCCGCGTCGGCGGCGAAGGCGCGCCGCAGCAGGAAGCGGCCCAGCCCCTTCCCCCGGTGCTCGGGCAGGACGGCCAGCGTGGCGACGTAGCCGCAGTCCTCGTCCGGCACGAACTGGTTGTTGCCGATCACCACCGCCGCCGGCCGCCCGTCGATCCTGGCGACGGCGAGCTGGGTCCAGTCGGTGATGCTCTGCGCCTGCCTGCGTTCGAGCCAATGGTCGTAGTCGTTCTTGACGAAGCCGAAGTGGTCGGCGAACGCCTCCTGGTAGATCTGGTGCGCCTCCCGGCGGACGGCGTCGGTCTCCCCGCTGTGGAGGGTCAGCCCGGGGATCGGGGCGGGCGGCTCGACCGGGCCCTCGTGGTCGACGCGCATGCGGTGGAAGCTGGTGCCGGGCTCGAAGCCGCGCTCCTTGGCCAGCGCCTGCTTGTCGGTGTCGGCCCGGTAGATGCCGATGTCGACCGTGGCGGCGTCGTGGCCCCGCTCCAGCGCCAGCTCCCCGGCGCGGTCGAGGACGAGGCGCCAGAGCTCGTCCGCGAGCCCCTCGACGCCGGGGCGCACGAGGACCTCGATGTCGAGCATGTCGCTGTCGCCCTTGGCGCCCGCCCAGGCCCAGCCGACCAGCGTGCCGTCGGCGTCGTGGACGAGCCAGCCGTCGGTGTCGAGGTTGAAGTCCGGCTCGGCCAGCTCGTCGGCGATGTCGGCCGGCGTGGCGTCGGGAACACCGATGACGGCCAGGTCGCAGGCCGCGACGAGCTCGTGGATGGCGGGGGCGTCCGCCGCCCGTGGGCGGCTGAACCGATGGGCACCAGAGGGCTTCATAGCGGCGATTTTCCCGAACCCGGGCGCCCCACGCCTCCCATTATCCGCGCTGTGGATAAGCTGAGACGGTGCTCGACAAGACGCCGTTGCGCATCGATGTCGCCGCGCTGGACGGAATGACGATCCGGCTGGCGCTCAGCGGCGACCTCGACTTCGACACCGCCGCCGAGCTGGCGGGGCTGACGTTCGACGCCGGTTATCGCCGGCTCGACCTCGATCTGTCGGAGCTGGCCTTCATCGACTCCTCTGGTCTGGCCGCTCTCGTACGCCTCCAGCGGCAGGTCGAGGGCGCCGACGCCGAGTTGCGCGTGGTGGCGTTGACGCCCTATTTGCGTAACCTGATGCGGATGACCGGGCTCGACAAGCTGTTCAGCCTGCCGCCGGGCTGACCACCTCGTGCTGGGAGGCGTCGGCCGACGGGCCCCCGCGCAGGGGGATCTCCTTGATGAAGACCGCCAGCACCGGCACGGCCACGGCGAACAGGATGGCCCACCAGAAGACGCCGGAGATCGACGCGGCGAGTGACTCCAGCAGGCCGGTGCGCATCTGCGGCGGCATCTGGCCGAGTGCCGCCGGGTCCAACCGGCCGCCGCCCTTGGCGATCTTGTCCGCCGCCTGCGGGCCGAACCGGCCGGTCAGCTCCGACAGGAGGTGGTTGTTGAAGATGGCGCCGAACATCGAGACGCCGAACGAGCCGCCGATCGAGCGGAAGAACGTGGCGGCGCTGCTGGAGACGCCGAGGTCCTTCTGCTCGACGCTGTTCTGCGCGATGAGCATCGTGGTCTGCATGAGGAAGCCCATGCCGAGGCCGAGGACGGCGATGTAGACGCCCGTCCGCCAGCTGGGCGTGGCGACGTCCATGGTCGACAGCAGCCACATGGCCACGGCCATGCCGACGCCGCCGAGCACCGGGTAGATCTTGTACTTGCCCGTGGCGGTGATGGCCCGGCCGACGAACAGCGAGACGACCATGGCCGAGGCCATCATCGGCAGCAGCAGCAGGCCCGAGTTGGTCGCCGAGGCGCCCTGAACCGTCTGCTGGAACAGCGGCAGGAAGTTGATGGCGCCGAACATGGCGAAGCCGAGCAGGAAGCCGATGCCCGAGATCAGGGCGAAGTTGCGGTTGCGGAACAGCTGGAGCGGCATGATCGGCTCGGCCGCCCTGCCTTCGGCGAAGATGAACACCGCCAGCGTGACCACGGCGACCGCGGCCAGGGTGAGGATCTGCCAGGAGCCCCAGCCGTACTGGTTGCCGCCCCAGGTGGTGATGAGGACCATCGCGGTGATGCTGACGGACAGCAGGATCGCGCCCAGCCAGTCGATCCGCACCCGGTTGTGCAGCTTGGGGAGCTTCAGCCGCAGCGCCAGCACGACCAGGGCGATGGCGCCGACCGGCAGGTTCACGTAGAAGGCCCAGCGCCAGTCGAGGTTGTCGGTGATGAAGCCGCCCACCAGCGGGCCCGCGATCATGGCCAGCGACATGACGCCCGCCATGATGCCCTGGTACTGGCCTCGCTCGCGAGGCGGCACCAGGTCGCCGATGATGGCCATCACGTTGACCACGAGGCCGCCGGCGCCCAGACCCTGCAGCGCGCGGAACCCGATCAGCTCGGCCATGCCGCCGTCGGGGCCGCCGAGCAGGGAGGAGCCCGCCATCCCGCAGAGCATGGAGCCGATCATGAAGATCACGATCGAGATCATGAAGATGGTCTTACGGCCGTACAGGTCGCCGATCTTTCCCCAGATGGGGGTGGAGACCGTCGTACCGAGAACGTAGGCTGTGACGACCCATGACAGATGGGTCAGTCCCCCGAGTTCGCCGACGATGCGCGGCATCGCCGTACCCATGATCATGTTGTCGAGCATGGCGAGGAGCATCGCGAGCATCAGCCCGGGCAGGACCACCATGACTTCACGCCGTCGTGCGACCGTTTCCGCCATACACACCCCCACTGGACGTCCTTGCTTACCTGCCGACCGGCAAGCATAGAATAAGCTAGAAACCTTACTTGCCGACGGTCAAGTCGATACAAGTCGAAATAGGTGCACATTGCGGGAAGACACGCGGAGCCGGATCCAAGAGATCGCGCTCAAGCTCTTCATCGAGCAGGGTTACGAAGCGACCTCGCTGCGAGAGATCGCGGAGGAGCTCGGCGTGACGAAGGCGGCGCTCTACTACCACTTCAAGACCAAGGAAGACATCGTCGCCAGCCTGGCCGACCTGCGGGTGGCGGACATGGAGGAGCTCCTGGCCTGGTTCAGGAGCCGGTCGAACACGCCGGAGACGCGCCGCGAGCTGCTCCTGCGCTACGCCGACAAGCTGACGAACGAGCGCTACCTCGAGGTCGCCCGCTTCATGGAGCGCAACCAGACGGCGCTGCGCGATCACCCGAAGATCCTTCGGATGCGCGAGGTGATGCTGGAGCTGACCTCCGAGATCACCGATCCCGGCGACCCGCTGGCCGTGCGCATCAGCCGCTCGATGGCGCTGTTCACGCTGCACGCCGGCAAGTGGATGGCGCAGGACGAGAAGCTGACCGAAGAGGAGATCAGCGAGGCCGCGATGGAGGTGGCGCTCCGCCTCATGGAACCGTAGGGACGATTGGGGCGGGTCTGAATGGGCAGAGGAGTGGCCACTGACGCATCCGAAGGACTACGGAGGAGGTGCGGTGGAGGCCACGATAGCGCTCCGGCTGCCCAGGGATGCGGCCAGCGTCCCCCTGATCAGACAGATGTTCGACGGCACACTGAGGTCATTGGGGGTGGAGCCGCAGATCCGCGACGACATCGAGCTCATGCTCACCGAGGCGTGTTCCAATGTCGTCAGACACGCGGGCCCCAGCGACGAGTACGTGGTGAGCGCGGGGGTCTACGACAAGCTCTGCGTCATCAGAGTGATCGACATGGGCGGCGGCTTCGACCCGCCACCCAACAACGGCGAGGCGGCGCCCAACGCCGAGTCCGGCCGCGGGATCCAGATCATGCGGGCACTGGCCGACGACATCCGCTTCACCAACCGGCACGAGGACGGGTCTGTGGTGTGCCTGGAGAAGCGCCTGCGCTTCGCGCCGGGCGCGGCGGGGCCGCACTTCATCGCCAACTGAACGGGCTTCCGAAGCGCGGCCCCACGCTCAAGCGGACGGTCGTACCTGCTCACCCCTCCTCCCCAATCGTGTTCTCCCAATCGTCGTCCCCCGCAACCGTGCCTCGAGCCCTCCCATGACCGGCCGTACCTCGGACTTGTGGGCCGTCGATCCCGCCATCAGCGCGAGCGCGAGCAGGACGGCCACGGAAATGAGGAAGACGGCCAGGAACGCCAGGATGAGGACGATCACCAGCGAGGCGATCGTGCTGAGCACTGCCAACATCAGCCGGAGATGCCCCGAGAACCGGCACTTATGCGCGAGATTCGGGTAGATCGCGGTTACCTCGACGTCACATCCGGCCGACTGGGCAGCATGTCGAGGCGGCGCAGGATGACCCCCTCGCGCAGCGCCCAGGGACAGACGTCCAGCCGGTCGACCTCGAAGAGGTCCATGGTCGCGTGGGCCACGATGGCCCCCGCGGCCAGCTGCGCGGCCCGCCCGTCGGACACACCGGACAGCGCGGCCCGCTCGGCGGAGCTCATGGTGGTCAGCTTGACGGCCCACTCGGCCATGTCCTGCCGCGACAGCGACCGGGAGACATAGAGGCCGTCGCTGGTGGGCGCGGCCCCGGCGATCCTGGCCAGCTGTTTGAAGGTCTTGGAGGTGGCCACGGCCCGGTTGGGCTCGCCGTATCGGACGATGTCACCGACCGTGCGGGCGATCTGGGCGCGTACGTGCCTGCGCAGGTTGCGGACCTCGTCGGCGGACGGCGGGTCGGAGGCGAACCAGCCGCGGGTGAGCCGCCCCGCGCCGAGCGGCAGCGAGACGGCGACGTCGGGCTCCTCGTCGACCCCGGCGGCGATCTCCAGCGAGCCGCCCCCGATGTCGAAGGCGAGCAGCCGCCCCGACGACCAGCCGAACCAGCGCCGCACGGCCAGGAACGTCAGCCTGGCCTCGTCGCTGCCGGACAGGACCTCGATGTGCACGCCGCAGCGGTCGTTGATCTGGGCGAGCACGTGCTCGCCGTTGGCGGCCTCGCGCACGGCCGAGGTGGCGAAGGCCAGGAAGTTTTCCACGCCTTTGTCCTCGGCGATGCGCAGGGCCTCCTCGACGAACTCGCCGAGCCGCTCGATGCCCTCGGCGGACAGCTCGTTGCGCTCGTCGAGGTGCTCGGTCAGCCGCAGCTCCTCCTTGTGCGAGTAGGCGGGCAGTGGCCGCGCGCCGCGGTGCGCATCCACGACGAGTAGGTGGACGGTGTTCGAGCCGATGTCCAGCACGCCGAGTCGCATGAGGAAACGCTACCGGTCAACCGCCTGTACGGCGAAGCCGAGCCCTAAGTGACCGTGCGGCGCGACGACCTTTCCCGCCGGGGCCCTAGTCTGATCGCATGTCACGAACCCTGCGACTGTTGATCACCGGCGGCGGCACCGGCGGTCACACCTATCCGGCCCTGACGACCCTGTCGGCCGTTCAGCGACGTCAGGTGCCGTACGATGTGCTCTGGGTGGGGACGGCCAACGGCCTGGAGGCCAGGATCACCACCGAGCACGGCATCCCGTTCAAGGCCATCACCACCGGAAAGCTGCGGCGCCGGCCCAACCTCAAGGAGCTCGGCACCAACGTCGCCGACGTGTTCCGCATCCCGGTGGGCGTGGTCCAGGCGATAGGGCACGCCGCCCGCTACCTGCCCGACGTGGTGCTGTCGACCGGGGGTTACGTGGCGGTGCCGATCGGTGTGGCGGCCAAGCTGATCCGCCGCCCGCTGGTGATGCACGAGCAGACCACGGTGGTGGGGCTGGCCAACCGGATCCTGGCCAGGCTGGCGACGCGGATCGCGCTGTCCCACGAGTCGTCGCTCGAATACCTGCCGCCGTCGGCGCGCGCGAAGGCCGTGGTGACCGGCAATCCGATCAGGCCGGAGCTGCTGCAGGGCAACCGGGCCGCGGCGTACGACCTGTTCGGGCTGACGTTCGAGGTGCCGCTGATCTACGTGACGGGCGGCGCGCAGGGCAGCAAGCAGATCAACACGTTGATCGCGGAGATCCTGCCCCGGCTGCTGCCGCACGCCCAGATCGTGCACCAGTGCGGGCCCGCGTGGATCGACCAGATGCGCGCCACCGCGCTGCCGCCGGATTTGGCCGACCGCTACCACCCGGTGCCGTACGTGGGCTCGGAGCTGCCCGATCTGTTCGCCGCGGCCGACGTGGTGATCGCGCGCAGCGGCGCCGGCACGGTGTCGGAGCTGACCGCCATCGGCCGGCCGTCGGTGCTGATCCCGCTGATCCCGACCGGCGGCGACGAGCAGCGCAAGAACGCCGGCTACCTGGCCTCCGCGGGCGCGGGCCGCGCGCTGCTGGAGCCGCACCCGACGGGCGAGCAGCTGCTGGCCGAGCTGATGCCACTGCTGGCCGATCCGGGCCTGCGCGCGACGATGGCCGAGGCGGCGCGCAAGCTGGGCCGGGTCGACGCGGCCGAGGCTCTGTGCGACGTGCTGATGGAGGCCGCGCACGTCCAGTAGCTTTGGATAGCTCTCAGGGGTCCAGGTAGCGAAACGCCTCGTGGGCGGAGCGCACGCTCCGCCGCAGCGCCCGCTCCAGCTGGTCGGCGTCCTCCGCGAGCCGGGTGATCTCCGGTACGGCGAAGCCGTCCGCGCCCGACTCGGAGACCAGCTCCTCATACTGGTGGATCCGGCTCCGCAGCTCCTCGATCTGATGGTGGGCCCGGTAGGCGCGCTCGGCGTCGGCCACGTTGGCGGCGTACCGTTCCAACGCCTCCACCCGGGCCACGACGGCCTCCTCGCTGCTGTCGAGCGCCCGGGCGAGCGGTTCGGCCACGGCGGCGACCTCCGGCGAGTTCACCTCCGACATGGTCTCGCGATGCTTGGTCCGCAGCGCCGACAGCTTGGCCAGCAGCCGGGCGATCTCCCACTCCTGGGCGGGCAGCATCACGGCGTTGCGCACATCGTCCAGCAGTCCTTCGACGTTGACCGCCGAGTGCGTCACGGTGGCGACGGCCCGCCTGGCCCGGGCGAGCAGCCTGCGGGAGGACTCGTCGAGGTCGGCGGCGAGCACGTACCGGCCCTCGTACCAGCGCAGTTGTTCGTAGGTCTCCCGGTCGACGGCCGTCTCCTCGTCCTCGTCGAGGTCCTTGCGCAGGAAGACCACGAGCAGGACGGGGATGGCGATGAGGCTGAGCAGCAGCAGGCCGCCCGCCCGGTAGGTGTGCGGCCCGGACAGCAGAAGGGACAGCACCATCAACGTGATCGCCGCGAGGGCCACGCGCCCGGCCTTGCCGGATGCCCTGGACGGCAGGGGGTCGGGCGCCCAGCCGCGCCGCATGCGGATCAGGAGATGCTCGCTCTCCGTGATCAGCTGGGCGTCATCCTCCGGGACATCTGGATCGACCACCACATCCGCCACAAAAACGGATTTTATGGGATTGTCACCGGGATAGGTGCTGGAACGTGTCATACGACAAGACGTAACCGCCTGCTCACGTGCTGTTCCGGGGTCAGCCTTCCAGGTGGCGGAACGCCTCGTGCGCCGAGCTCACGCTCCTGCGCAGCAGCCGCTCCAGGTCGTCGGCGTCCTCGGCGAGCTTCTCGATCTCGGGTACGGCCAGCGCGTCGGCGCCCGACTCGGCCAGCAGCTCCTCGTAGCGCGGCAGCCGGGCCCGCAGCTCCTCGATCTGGCCGCGGGCGTGGTAGGCGCGCTCGGCCTCGGCGACGTGCCCGGCGTAACGTTCCAGCGCTTCGACACGCGCCACGACCGCGGCCTCGCTGGTGACCAGGGCGCGGTCCAGCGGCTCGATCACCGCCGCGACCTCCGGCGCGATGCCGCGGGCCAGCAGCTCCTTGTGCTCGCCGCGCAGGGCCGAGAGCTTGGCCAGCAGCCGGGCGATCTCCCACTCCTGCTCCGGCAGCATCACGGCGTTGCGCGCGTCGTCCAGCAGTCCTTCGGCGTTGACGTGGGAACGCAGCACGGCGCCGATCGCCCGCTGCGCCCTGGCCAGCACCACCTTGGCCTCCGCGTCGAAGTCGTCGGCCAGCAGGTAGCGCCCGTCGTACCAGCGGGCCCGCTCGTAGACGCCACGCTCGTAGACGCCACGCTCGTAGGGGCGGTCGTGTAACGGCACCTCGTTGATGGAGGCGATCTTGACGAGCACGACGAAGACGAAGCCGCCCAGCAGCACGAAGCCGATCGGCTTCACCGGGGAGGCCAGCAGCGCGGACATCAGCGCGACGACCAGGGGCGTTGCGGCCAGCAGCGCCAGGCTCGACGGCCAGCGCCGCTCGACCGGCTGCACGGCAGGAGGCACCCAGCCTGCTCGGATCCTGGACAGGAGCGGGGCGTTCGCAC
This sequence comes from Nonomuraea sp. NPDC048901, assembly GCF_040649695.1. NCBI lineage: Bacteria > Bacillati > Actinomycetota > Actinomycetes > Streptosporangiales > Streptosporangiaceae > Nonomuraea > Nonomuraea sp. NPDC048901. The sequence continues at coordinate 177,317 of NZ_JBEZFW010000013.1, forward strand.
GCAGCATTCCGGCGACCTCCGGGGGTACTCCCGGATCGACGACCACACCCACGCTCTGTCCCGGCACCCTGGCGCCCCCAACGCTCGTGATGTCCGGATACTACGTAACATTTCGCTGGAGCGGCAGCCTCGCATGGGGGACAGTCGAGGAAACCGCCGGTCGCGCCCACCGATCACTTCCATGATCGACAGCACCCGGACGAGGGGGCGGGGTCAGTGGAAGGCGTCGGCGTGGGCCCGCGCCCACTGTTCGAAGGTGCGGGGCGGGTGTCCCGTCACCTCCTGAACGGTCGGCAGGACCTGGGACTCGTCGAGTGTGCCGTCGGCGTAGAAGCTGAAGAAGGCGTCGACGTACTCGACCGGCATGGTCGCCTCCATCTGCGCCCGCGCCTCCTCGTCCGGCAGGCCCTCGCAGCGCAGGTCCCTGCCCAGCACCTTGGCCAGCACGGCGATCTGGTCGGCGGGCAGCAGCGAGTCCGGGCCGGTCAGCTCGTAGATCCGGCCCTCATGCCCGTCGCCCGTCAGCGCCAGGGCCGCGACCGCCGCGATGTCGGCGGGGTCGATGGTCGCGGCCGCCACCCCGGCGAACGGTACGCGCACCAGGTCACCGGCCTGAAGCTGCGGCAGCCAGCGCAGCGCGTTGGACATGAACGCCCTGGGCCGCAGGAAGGTCCAGGGCACACCCGCCTCCCGCGTGGCCTGCTCGGACAGCGCCATGTAGCGGGAGATCGCGTTGCTCATGTCCGCCTGCCCGGCCGAGTCGCCCGACAGCAGCACGACCCGTTCCACCCCCGCCCGCCGTATCTGGGCCAGCAGTCCTGACATGTCCGCGTATCCCGGCAGCAGGAACACCCCTCGCACGCCGTTCAGGGCATCGGTCAGGCTGCCGGGCTCGTTCAGGTCGCCGGTGACGGGCTGGACGACGGGCGGCAGCGTGGCGGCCCGCGGATCGCGTACGAGCGCGCGTACCCGCTGCCCGCCCTGAGCCAGAGCGGACACCAGTGCCGATCCGACATTGCCGGTGGCGCCGGTCACTAAGATCATCATGTCTCCCATCAGGTCATCGACTTGTGCTACGCCCCACCGGCGAGGCCTACGGCCAGGGTGATCAGCGCGGCGGCGAGAAGCAGGCCCCCGGCTCGGGTGACCATCGTGCCGGACGAGCGGGCACCCTGCTCGCCGACGGCCAGATGCAGGAAGAATCCACCCGATTGCGCCAGCACCCCGGCCAGCAGGACACCGCCGGCCAGCCACTCCAGCCCGTCGGAGAAACCGGCGCGGGGCAGGTACAGCAGGTACACCAGGGAGAGCAGCAGCAGCACTCCGGCGTGCGCGTGGCCGGCGCGGAAGAACCGCTCGCGGAACTCACCCAGCTTGTCGCGATCGGTGGTGATGAAGCGCAGCAGCGCGTGCCCGCCGAACTCGACCGTGACCAGCGAGGCGATCGCGATGATCGGCAAGACTTTGGTGGGCTCCATCAGGCTCCCTGCCCTTGTACGGCCATGACCCAGGTCATGGCGCCCGTAATGTCCGGTGATCTCCCCCATAGAGTGACAGCGGCCGAGAAAGCGCCGATAGTGTCCCTGTAATCAGGCGGTTATGCATTTTGCATAGTTCATCGGGAGATCGGGTTGGCACGGACCGCTGACGAACTCCCGCTGCGGGTCGCCCAGGGCATGCTGTGGGCCTCGGTCGGCATCCTGGTCTACATCCGCACGATCAGCGGCGTGTCGCGCGACGCCGCCCCGCTCGCGTCGCTGCTCACGATGGCCTCGTATCCGCCGCTGATCGCGCTCCTCGCGCGGCACCGGCGCCCGGCCGGTCGGTACGGGCTGCTGGCGGCAGTGGTGCTGCTCTACCTGCTGCCCTTCCTCGTGATCGGCTCGGCGTGGGACTGGATGCCGTGGACGGTGGCCGCCGCAGTGCTCTGCGTGCTCCCGCCGCGGCCGGCCTGGCCGCTGTTCGCCCTCGTCCTGGCCGCCACCGGCACGACGGCCGCGCTGCTCGGGTACGGGGTCTACGACTCGATCTGGTTCGTGATCGTCACGGCGGACGACGCCCTCATCGTGTTCAGCCTCGCCGCGCTCGTCGGGACGGCACGCCGGCTGCACGACACCCAAGGAGAGCTGGCTCGGCTGGCCCTGGTCAGGGAGCGCCTGCGACTGGACGGCGAGCTGCGGAACGTCCTGGGCGGGAAACTGCGGGCGATCGCGTTTCGCATGCGGAAGGCGGCCGCGTTCCCGATGGGGGAAGCGGCCGCGTTCCGGGTGGGCCATGCGGCCGGGGAAGAGCCGTTGGACGCCCGGCGGGACATCCGCGAGGGTATGGAGCTCGCCCGGCAGGACATCCGTGAGGGCGTTGCCCTCGCTCGGCGTACCTTGGCGGAGGTGCGGGCGACGGCCGGTGCCTATCCTGCCGAGCCGATCGCCGAGCCCGCGGCGCGGATCGAGTCACCCCGGTTAGCGCGGTTCGTCCTGCTCGCGGTGCTGCTCATCCAGTGCGTGCTGGTGCTGATCAACCTCTACTACTGGGAGCACGCCGCCCTGCCGACGGTCGCCTGGGCGCTGCTCGGGCTCATCGGGATCGTGGTCCTGCAGGTGCTGCCGCAGACCCGGGTCACGTTCGTCGTGCAGGGCCTGCTGTTCCTGCTGCCCCTCGCGGTCATTCCCGGCTCCTGGGACCGCGTGCTGAGCTTCTTCACCGGCAAGGTACTGCTCACCGTACGACCGCCTCGATCGTGGGCGATCGCCGGCGCCGTCCTGGCCGGGCATCTGGCCTGGCTCCTGTACGACAGCATCACCGCCGGCACCGGCATCCTGAACGCGCTGGCCAACTTCGGTGGTCACGTCATGCTCGCGTGGCTGGCGTACAGCCTGGGGCGCCTCACCGGGCTGATCACCGTGCTGGACCGGGCCCGGCACGAGCTCGCCGAGGCCGCGGTACGGCGGGAACGGACCCGGGTCGCGCGGGACCTGCACGACGTCCTGGGGTTCAGCCTGTCGGCGGTCGCCCTCAAGGGCGAGCTGGCCGAGCGGCTGCTGGACACGGACCCCGGACGGGCCAGGACCGAGCTCGCCTCGCTCGTGTCGCTGGTCGAACAGGCGCTGGTGGAGCTGGGGTCCATCGCCGGCGACCGGGTCGAGCTGCGGCTGGCGGCCGAGCTGGACGCGGCGCGTGAGGTGCTGACGGCCGCCGGGATCGAGGCGACGGCACGGGTCACGACGGGCCCGCTGCCGGCCGAGGTCGACACGGCGGTGGCCACCGCGCTCCGCGAGACCGTCACCAACGTCCTGCGGCACAGCCGGGCCCGGACGTGTGAGCTGACCATCTCCGGCGCGGACGGGCTCGTACGACTGCGCGTCGTCAACGACGGCGCCCGGCTTGTCGCGCGGACCGAACCGTCCACGTCGCCGGAGCCGGAGCCGGAGCCGGGGCGGCACGGCTCCGGACTGGGCAGCCTGGCGCAGCGCGCCGGCGGGCGGTTGACGGCGGTGCGCCTGCCCGGCGGCAGGTTCGAGGTGGTCGCCGAGTTCGGGTCAGATGCGGCCGGACTCGGCTCAGGCCCAGCCGGACTCAGCTCAGATCCAGCCGGACTCGGTGGCGATCCGGATGGCGTCCACCCGGTTGCGAGCACCCAGCTTGGTGACGGCTGAGGTGAGGTAGTTGCGGATCGTGCCGTAGGTCAGGAAGAGCCGCTCGGCGATCTCGGTGGGCTGGGCCCCGCTGGCCGACAGGCGCAGCACCTCGGTCTCCCGCTGGCTGAGCGGGCTCTCCGGCGCCTCCAGCGCCACCAGGGCCAGGGCCGGGTCCACCACCCGTCCCCCGGCGGCGACAATCCTGATCGCCGCGGCCAGCTCGGCCGGGCGGATGTCTTTCTGGACGAATCCGGCGACCTGCGCACCGAGTGCCCGGCGCAGGACGCCCGGCTTGGCCAGCGCCGTCAAGATCAGCACCCGGCAGCCGGGCAGCCGGCCACGTAGCTCGGCAGCCGCCGAGATGCCGTCCAGCCCCGGCAGATCGATGTCGATCACGGCCACGTCGGGCCGGTGCTCCAGCGCGGCGGAGACGATCTGCAGACCCGAGGCGACCCCCGCCACCACCGTGATGTCGTCCTCGAGCGACAGCAGCTCGACCAGCGCTTCGCGAAGGATGTGCATGTCCTCCGCGATCAGAATCCGGATCACACCGGTACGGTAATCCGCTCACTCCCCGCCGCGCGATTCCGCCGCCGCCGAGGTAGCCCGTGTACGGCCAGCCCGGCGGCCACGCAGGCGATCGGAATGGCGGGCAGCACGTAGCGATGGTCGAAGTCCAGTGCCGCCACCGGTGCGACGAGCAGGAACATCGCGAACGCCCACGGCAGCAGGGCCGGACGGCGGCGGCCGATCGCCCCGGCCGCCCCCGCCAGGAGGATCACGCCGAACAGCGTGCCGTGCAGGAACCACGGGTAGGGGTAGGCGGCGAGGATGGACCCGAACGGCTCGACCGAGCTCATGCCGCGGATGGCCGGGTCATACTCCTTGCGCACCTGCCCGATGAGGGCGTGCTCCTCCGGCAGCCCCCACGAGCCGTGCGGGAAGTTCGACATGGCGCCCACCCGCTTGGGGTGAGCCACCGGCTCCCAGGTGAAGGCCAGCGAGGTGTCCTTGACTACCTCGCGCAGATAGTCGAGCGGCTGCGCGGCGATGGCCTTCAGGGCGAACGACCTGGCCAGGTCGTTGTAGGCGAACCGGTCGCCGGGCAGCCGGTTGAGCGCGGCGCCGGGTGCCCAGACGTACTCGGAGGCGGCGTCGACGACGGTGCCGTTCGGGCAGAGCCTGGCCTCCGCCGCGGGCGGCTTGATGATCGAGCAGTCGGCGAACGTCATCGTGCGGGCCCAGAGGGCGACGCCGTCGGAGCCGCTGAGCGCGAACCTGCCGTGATACTGGGCGTACCAGCCCGCGTAGGCGAGCAGCGGCAGCGCCCCGGCGACCACCAGGGCGACGATCTTCCGCCACGGGGTGCGGCGCAGCAGCAGGTAGAGCGCGGCCAGGGCGAGCAGCGGCACCGCGGCGGTCCGGGTCAGTCCGGCCAGCGCGAGCAGCGCCCCCGCCAGCGCGGCGGCCCGCGACGACACCTCCTGACGCCACATCAGCACCGTGAGCGCGGACATGACGAGGAAGATCACCTGCAGGTCCGAGAGCACGGCGTGCTCCAGCCGCAGGAACGCCGGGTCGAACAGCACCGGCACCGCGGCCAGCGCGGCCCCCCAGCCGGGCAGCGACCAGCGGCGCAGCAGCACGTAGATCAGCACGCCGACGCCCAGGCCCATCGCGTGCTGTACGCCGACGACCAGCTCGACGCTGTGGAAGGGGCGCAGCAGCCACAGGAACCACGAGTAGCCCGCCGGGTGGAAGGCGCCCTGCGGCTTCATGTGCACGGCCGTGTTCAGGTAGGTGAACGAGTCGTACCAGTAGACCTGCGCGGTGTCGTACCCCAGCATGACCAGCACGCGCAGCGCCGCGGCCAGCACCAGGACGACCCCGAACAGGCGGTGACCCGTCTTCCCCGAGACGGGATCGGCCAGGCGGGGCCGCGCGGGCGCCACAAGAGCGGCAACCATGACATCTCTCCCCCGTGAGAGGCCGGGCGAGTCCCGGCCGTAGGGAGGGCAGTCCACCGAGTCGGCGCTAACCTGAGCGTCACCAAAAGTGGTTATGTCCGCGTTATGCAGGCTGGAGCAGACTGTCGGGACTTTCGATCTTCATGGGGGCGACATTGCGTGTTCTGGTCGCGGAGGACGAGCGCATGCTCGCCGATTCGATCGCCGAGGGGCTGCGGGGGGAGGCGTTGGCCGTCGATGTGGCCTACGACGGTGACGGGGCGCTGGAGCGGCTCGGCGTGCACGACTACGACGTGCTGATCCTGGACCGGGACCTGCCGCTGGTGCACGGCGACGAGGTGTGCCGGGCGGTGGTCGAGCGGGGGTGGCCGGTCAGAGTCCTGATGCTGACCGCCGCCGGGGATGTACGGGCGAGGGTGGCGGGGCTGTCGCTGGGGGCCGACGACTACCTGCCCAAGCCGTTCGCGTTCGAGGAGTTGGTGGCGCGGGTGCACGCGCTCGGCCGCCGGGCCAGGCGGGCCGACCCGCCCATGCTGGAACGCGCCGGGGTGCGGCTGGACTGGGCGCACCGGCAGGTGTTCCGCGAGGGGCGTTATGTGCCGCTGGCGCGCAAGGAATTCGGGGTGCTGGCCGAGCTGCTGCGGGCGCAGGGCGCGGTGGTCTCGGCCGAGGAACTGCTGGAGAAGGTGTGGGACGAGCACATCGATCCGTTCACGAACACGGTGCGGACCACGATGATGAAATTACGCAAGAAGCTTGGCGAGCCGCAGGTCATCGAGACCGTGCCGGGATCGGGGTATCGCATTCCATGAGCGTCCGTCTGCGTTTCGCCCTGGCCTGTGCGGGGGTGTTCCTCATCGGCGGCGGCCTGCTGCTGACGGCCGTCTACTTCCTCGTACGGTCGAACCTCTCCTACCGCGCCGATCTCATCACCCCCAACTCCATCACCGTGCGCAGCGGCTGTTGCTACGACAGATACGAGATCCACTACGAGGTGGCACGAGACCGGGTCCTCCAGGTCCAGGCGGCCTACCAGCGTGACACGTTGACCAGCGTGCGCAACATCGGCGCGCTGGCGGTGCTGGCCGTCACGGGCGGCGCGTTCGGTCTGGGCTGGCGCGCGGCCGGATGGGTGCTGAACCCGGTCAAGTCGGTCACCGAGACCGCGCGCCGAGTCGCTCAGAGCCACGACCTGACCGGCCGGATCGACTACGAGGGGCCGAGCGACGAGCTCAAGGAGCTGACCCTCATCTTCGACACCATGCTCGGCCGCCTCGCCCGCTCCTTCGACGGTCAGCGGCGCTTCGTCGCCAACGCCTCACACGAGCTGCGCACCCCGTTGACGATCAACCGGACGCTGGTCGACGTGGCGGTGCGGCGGCCCGACGCCACCGACGACGTCAAGCGGCTCGGCGAGTCGCTGCTGCTGGTCAACGCCCGGCACGAGCGGCTCATCGACGGGCTGCTGGCGCTGACCGAGGGCGAGCAGGCGGTGCTGGACAAGCGCCCGTTCGACCTGACGGACGTGGCCGAGCACGTGCTGGACCAGGCGGCGGAGGAGGCGGCCGAGCGGGAGGTGACGATCCACCGGCTGCTGGACGCCGCGCCGACGACCGGCGAGGCGGTGCTGGTGGAGCGGCTGGTCCAGAACCTGGTGGAGAACGCGATCCGGCACAACCAGCCCAAGGGCGAGGTGTGGGTGACGACCCGGCGGCGTACCGAGCAGGTGGAGCTGGTCGTGGCCAACACCGGCCTGCACGTGCCGTCGTACGAGATCGAGACGATCTTCGAGCCGTTCCGGCGGCTGCACGGCGACCGGCTGCGCTCCGACCGGGGCAGCGGCCTCGGTCTGTCGATCGTGCGCGTCATCACCGAGGCCCACGGCGGCACGGTCGTCGCCCGGCCGCGCGAGGAGGGCGGCCTGACGATCACGGTCGAGCTGCCCCTGGACCGGTCGGCCGGTTAGGGCGGTTAGGGCGGTTAGGGCGAGCGCACCTCGCGCATGACCGCTTCCGGAACGCCCGCCCGGAGGAGGAGCTCCCAGCTGTCGGACCGCTCGAAGAACATCGACTCCAGCAGCGGCCGCCACAGCGCCGGGTCGACGCCGTCGCCGGCCAGCCCGCTGAGCAGGCCGGCCCGGTCCTGGAAGGGCATGGCCGATCCCTCCAGGGCGAGCGCCCGCAGCACCAGGTCGAGCAGCCGCCGGTTCTCGAGCGTGTGGAACGCGGTGACCGCCGCGATCGCGTCGGCGTAGAGCGCGACGCGGGCCTCGACGCTCGACGGCCGGTTCATCAGCACCTCCTCGACCAGGCGGGTGCAGCTGACCACCTGACCGGACCCCCGCTGCACGACGATCAGGCTCGGGTGCGTCTCGTCGTCGGCGCGCAGCGAGTCGGTCAGCAGGTCGGCGTCGACGTTGAGCAGGTAGGGACGTTCCAGCAGGGCGTAGGACTTGTAGCGGCCCAGCGCCCTGGTACGCGCCGCGGGCCGCGGGCGGCCGAACCACCAGCCCGCGCCCTCGAACTCCCACGACTCGCCGCTCCCGCCGAGCCGGATGTCACGCTTGCCGCCGTCCATGACGCGGCGGGCGGGCATGGCGCCGATGAGGCCGGTCCAGCCCTCCCCGCCCAGCTGGCTCTTCCAGAGATGCGCGTACGAGGTCCACCGGGCGAAGTCCCCCGAGTCGCCGAGCAGCTCCGCGACGCTGACCGGTTTGTCCGACGCGGCCACCACCAGGAGGGTGAGGTTGGCCGAATAGGCAGCCAGGCGGCGCGGCACGGGATGGCGTACCGGGCGGAAGGCGAGGAAGGAGCGGCGCGGGCGCTCGTGGAGCGACTCGCGCAGCAGCGCGCTGAGCAGCGTCACGCTCCTGGCCCGGACCTCGGCCGGCAGCGCGCCCATGAGCTCCATGGCGAAGCCGACCGTCGGCCCCCGCTCGGCCAGGCAGGAGAACGACGTGATCGCGTAGAGCAGGTCGTCGTCGACCAGCTGGCCCGCCAGCTCCTCGTCGTGGCCGTGCCGCCTGATCAGGTCGCGCAGCGCGTACACGGCCAGCCAGGCCACCAGGAACTCACAGAACGTGGCGTGCAGGAACTCATAACCCTGAGTGCCGCCTGTCTCGTTCCCATGCGCTGGGCCTGTGGAGTTCGCGTGCGCCAAGCCTGGGTCGTTCACGTGCACGAAGAAGAACCGCTCGGTCGCCCGCCGCGCCCAGCCGCCCTCGTCGTCCCGCTCCTCCCCCGGCGCCCCGCACAAGGCGGGCAGGTCCCGGTCGAGGGCGCTCTCCGAGACGACCGCCCGGCCGCGGACGAACATCGACAGCGCCACGGCCCCGAGCCGCACCAGCTCCCGGTCCACCAGCCCGCCGCGCCGGGCGGCCGGCAGCTCCCGCACCTCGGGGTCCTTGAGGAGCTCACGGTAGGCGAAGTCCCTGATCAGCGACTCGTAGAGGCGGCCGCGGCCGAGGACCGCCTCGTCGCGTTGCAACGCGTTCTCGGTGGCGTCGTGGATGGCCAGGAGCAGCAGGAGCAGCGGATGCCTGGCCAGCTCGCCCTGGGCCAGCGCGACGTCGGCCGGCAGTGGCGTCCTGCCGCGCCTGGACAGGACCGCGCGGTTGGTCTCCGCCCAGATCTCCAGCCACTGGCGGACCTGCTCCTTCTCGAACGGCTGGAGCTCGATCGTGAGCACGCCCTCGGGGAAGCGGACCCGGTCGGCCACGACGGTCCGGCTGGTCACGATCACCGCGACGGGACGGCCATGCCTGGACTGCTCGTCCTGGAACTCCTGGACCTGCTCCAGGTAGTCGTAGCGATTGGTGCCGGCGGCCTGCAGCAGCTCGTCGAACCCGTCGAGCATGACGACGGGCAGCATCCCCTCCGCCGCCTCCACCAAGTCCCGATATTTCACCTTCTCGCGGAGTAAGGGGGAAACGCTCTGCTCGATCTGCGAGATCACGGACGACTCGGCGGCGACATCGCGCAACTCCACCTTGATCGGCAGGAACTCCGAGGCGGCCAGCCGGGCGGCGAGCACCTCGGTCAGCTTGGTCTTGCCCGAGCCCGGCTCGCCCAGCACGACCAGGGGCGCCTGGGTGGCGTGTGGCGAGGTGAGGTGTCCCACCAGGAACGCCTCCGCGTCGGGCAGCTCCAACCGGCCCTTCCACCAGCTCTTCGCCGCCGGCTCGGACTCGCGCGTCATCTCCGCGACCTTGCACCGGGGGCTGATGTACCCCTCACCGAGCAGCGGCAGCGTGACGTCGTCCGGCGCCCTGCCGACGGCCATGAGCGACTGGTCGAGCGCGGCGGCGGCCATCCTGACCAGGTGGATCATCGGCCGGTCGCCCACGCGCGGCGGCGCCAGCTCCGCCAGCAGCCGCGCCACGCGCGACAGCCCGGGGGCGAACGCCTGCCTCTCGGTGACCAGGCTCCACATCCGGAACTCGGGGCTGTCGAGCGTGAGCGAGCGGTAGTCCTCGTCATAGATCCGCAGGGCGTGCGCCGACGGTCCCTCCACGAGCATGAGAGGGACGCGGGCGCGCTCGTCGGCCGAGAGTTCCTCCCAGGCCGCCATCTCGCGCACATATCCGGCCACGGCCTCCGACATCCGCCCGTAGTGGCGTTCGACGGCCTCACGGGTCTCCGCGTAGGGGCGGTACGGCTCCGGCATGGGCAGCGGCCGCGTGAGCAGCTTCTCCACCAGCTCGGCGAACGCCGCCGCGCGGGTACCGCCGGCCGCGCGGTCCCGGTCGAGCCGGTCCAGCCCGAACGGCAGGCTGGCCCGGCCGAGCGCCTCGAAGTACGCCGAGACGATCACCACGGCGTGCACGGCGGCCAGCCGCTGGGTTCGGGCGAACCGGCCGGCGCCGCCGCGCCACTCGGGCACCCGCCGCACCACGTCGTTGCCGTAACGGACGGCGTCCTCCTGCAGGTCGCGCAGGCCCAGCGCCAGGTCGGCGCCGCCGGCGAGCGCCCATCCGGTCAGCGCGGCCGTCGCGGCGAAGTCGATCACCTTGACGAGCCTGCTGTCCTTGCAGCCGAGGATCTTCAGAGCGTCGGCGTAGCTCAAGGTCTCCGTCATCACGGTCTCCGTCATCACGGTCTGTCAGCCTCTCGGCCGTAAGCGACCGAGCTTGCAGCTCCTCGCCGTCGATGGCTTCGACGGTCTGGTCCGCGTCAGGCAGCGTGACTCACTGCCCAGCCCGTAACGCCGCGTGCGGCGATGTTGCGGGCTGCGTTGACGTCTGCGTGCTCAGCGAAGCCGCACGACGTACACGAGAAACAGGCTTGATCGAGCCGGTTGTTGCGGTCCACATGCCCGCACGAGGAGCACTGCTGGGAGGTGAAAGCCGGATCGACGTGGATCACGGCGACGCCGGCCCGGGCCGCCTTGTAGCCGATGAACGCTCCCAGCTGGTGGAAGCTCCAGGAATGCAGCGTGACCCGCTGGGGCTTGCGTAGCCGTACCCGGTCCCGGATGCCCTGGAGGTCTTCCAGAGCGATCCCTCGGCCGGTGCGTTCTGCCTCGGTCACGATCTGCTTGGCGATGACATGATTGGTGTTGGCGGCGAACCGCGCTTCTTTGCGGCGGCGCTGCTTGAGCAACCGCTTGGCGGACTTGGTGCGCTTGGCCTGCAACCGGCGGCGCAACTCGCGCCGGCGGTGCCGGACCGCGTTCAGAGCTTTGCCGCTGTGCCGGACCCCGCCGCTGGTGGTGGCGATGTTGACGATGCCCAGATCCACCCCCAGGAAAGCCTCCGGGTCCTTGAGGCGGGCATCGGGCACGTCGCAGGTCGCGATCAGAAACCACATGCCGTCCCGGTAGAGCAGATCGGACTCGCCCTTGCGGTATGCCGACAGGGTCTTGAGCTGTTCGGCCGACGCGGCGAACTGAAGGTTCTTCAGCCTGCCGGCCACCGACCAGATCGACACCGTCCGCGCGTCGATCTGCCAGGACAGACAGCGGTCGTCGAACGGCTGGGCGGCCTCAGCGCGGAAGGCGATCGGCGTGGCTTCGGCCCGTACCCGGCGGGCAGAGCCCACCTTGCCCAGGTTGCCGGCCCGGATGTTGGCATGCAGGGTGGCGTAGGCGTCGGCGACCTTCTTGATGACGGGCTGCGCGGCCTGGGCGGCCAGCCCGTACCCGTCCTTGATCTGCGTGTAGGTGTGCTTGCGCAGGTCGTAGTTGCGGAAGGTGCGCAGGGCGTGGGCTTGGCGGGAGACCTGGCAGGCGGCCGCGTTGACCGCGCGCAGGGTCGCCTCCAGCGCCGTCGCCTGCTCAGGCGTCGGCAGCAGCTTCACCCGCACCACCAGCCTCACAATCGAACACATTATCGTCCGGTCCAGATCACCGCGATGGGAACCCAATCCCGATATTCGCAGGGGACGCACCGTCGTCTGCAGCCTCCATGCCCATTTGGTCTTCATGCCCAGATATCGGCGCACGGCCAGACTGATCCACTCACATGAACCAGCCGTCACGACACCGCCCGGGCCAGCAGGCCCTCCCACGCTGTCATTTCCTCTCGGACGTAACCGCCCGGTTTCCAAGCCAGATTCCGCTGAAGAGCAGAGGAATTCCCATGATGGCGCGTTCCATGGCCCTGAGGGAGCGTTTAGGCGGAATGAGCGTTTAGGCGGAATGGGTCAAAGAGCGTCGGCGATCTCCGACAGGGCCGCCGGGTCCTCGATCGTCGAGGGGGCGCGGTAGTCGCGGCCGGCCGCGATGTCGCGCATGGTGGCGCGCAGGATCTTCCCGGACCGGGTCTTGGGCAGGCGGGCCACCACGACGGCGCGGCGGAAGGCGGCGACCGGGCCGATGCGCTCGCGGACCAGGGCCACCAGTTCGCGCTCGACCTCGTCCGGATCACGGTCGGCGCCCGCCTTGAGCACCACGAAGCCGAGCGGGAGCTGACCCTTCAGCGCGTCGTCCACGCCGATCACCGCGCACTCGGCCACGTCGGGGTGGGCCGCGATGACCTCCTCCATCGCGCCCGTGGACAGCCGGTGGCCGGCGATGTTGATGACGTCGTCGATGCGTCCCATGACGTACAGGTAGCCGTCGTCGTCGAGGAAGCCGCCGTCGCCGGTCAGGTAGTGGCCGGGGTAGCGGGACAGGTACGACTCCGCGAAGCGGGCGTCGTCCCGGTAGAGCGTCGGCAGCGCGCCGGGTGGCAGGGGCAGCCTGATCGCGACCGCGCCTTCCACCCCGGGCGGGCACTCCTTCCCTTCTGGGTCCAGGACGCGTACGTCCCAGCCGGGCACGGCCTTGGTCGGCGAGCCCGGCTTGATCGGCAGCGGCTCGACGCCGACGCAGTTGGCCGCGATCGGCCAGCCGGTCTCGGTCTGCCACCAGTGGTCGATGACCGGGATCCCGAGGAGGTCGGACGCCCAGTGGTAGGTGTCGGGGTCGAGCCGCTCCCCGGCCATGAACAGATACCGCAGACCCGACAAATCCCACTTTTGCGCGAAATTTCCGGAGGGATCGTCTTTTTTGATGGCTCGGAGCGCGGTCGGCGCGGTGAACAGCGTCCGTACCCCGTGCGTGGCCACGACCCGCCAGAACGCGCCCGGATCAGGTGTCCCGACCGGCTTGCCCTCGTACAGCACGGTCGTGCACCCGGCCAGCAGCGGCGCGTAGACGATGTAGGAATGGCCGACGACCCACCCCACGTCGGAGGCCGCCCAGTAGACCTCGCCCGGCGCGGCGCCATAGACGTTGGCCATGCTCCAGTGCAGCGCCACGGCGTGCCCGCCATTGTCGCGGACGACGCCCTTGGGCACGCCGGTGGTGCCGGAGGTGTAGAGGATGTAGAGCGGATCGGTGGCCGCCACGCTCACACAGCCGGCGGGCGCGGCGTCGCGTACGGTCTCGGCCCAGTCCAGGTCCCGCCCTTCGGCGAGGTCGGCGGGCGACTCGGGCCGCTGGAGGATCACGCACCGCGCCGGCCGATGCCCGGCCTGCTCCAGGGCGGCGTCGAGCAGCGGCTTGTACGGCACGATCCGAGTCGGCTCGATCCCGCAGGAGGCGGAGAGCACGACCTTGGGCTTGGCGTGGTCGATGCGTACGGCCAGCTCATTGGCGGCGAAGCCGCCGAACACCACGGAGTGCACGGCGCCGAGCCGGGCGCAGGCCAGCATCCCGATCACCGCCTCGGGCACCATCGGCATGTAGATCACCACGGTGTCCCCGGCGACGACGCCGAGGTCACGCAGCATCCCGGCGGTCCGGGACACCGCGTCGAGCAGCTCGGCGTAGCTGAAGCTCCGCACCACCCCGGTCACGGGGCTGTCGTAGATCAACGCGGCCTGCTCGCCCCGTCCGCCGGCGACGTGCCGGTCGACGGCGTTGTGGCAGGTGTTCAGGCGCCCGTCGACGAACCAGCGCCCCTTGTCGAAGACGATCGTGGGGGCCACATCCCACTCGATGTCCCGGGCGGCCTCTCCCCAGAACGCCTCAGGCTCCACGATGCTCCGCTGGTAGACCGCATCATAAGCACTCATAATCCGATCAGATCAGCGCCTCACCCCCGATGGCAAGCGCAAACGGAAGCCACGGCCAAGAAGACGCGCGTAACGGCGCCCGGCCCCGTGCGGGTTCAGCGGCCGTATTCCTGGAGGCCACCCGCCCAGCGCGGCGGGTGGCGGTGGGTGCGGCTGTGCCGTAACAGATCAGCCGACGTGCACCTGAGGGCGGCGGCCGGGCTCCTCCTCGGCCTGGCGCAGGACCTCACGCGTGAGCGGCGGCACGTCACCCCCGCCGAACAGCAGGTATCTCAGCAGCGCCAGCACCGGATTGCCCTCCGCCCAGTGGAAGTACACGTGGGGACGGCGGGCGGACGTGTCGCGCAGATGCAGCAGGATCGCGGCGATCGTGTTGGGCACCGCCGCGCTCGTCGCGGTCAGCACCCCGTAGCCGTGCCGCACCTCGCCGCGCACCAGCACGTCGGACTCGAACTCCGACGTGTCGCCGAGCGTGACCTCCAGGAACAGCATCGGCTCGTCGTCGGGCAGGTGATGGTACTGGCGCGTCTCGCGGTCCTTCTCGGCGTACTCGGCCTCGTCGCGGGCGTCGGGCTCGTTGGCGATGATGCGCAGCTCGCCCGGCGGTAGCTCGTCGATGAGCCGCTTGGCCTCCTCGTCGAGCGCCACCCCCGTCACCCGCAGCTCGGTGGAGCGCGTGGCGCGGGAGATGATCGAGGTGACGATGATCGCCACGACGAAGAACACCGCGATCGACAGGCCGTCGGGGCGTTCGATCACGTTGGCGGCGAAGGTGTAGGTGAGGATCAGCGAGATGAGGCCGAACGCCGCCGCCGCGCCCCGCCGCCCGGCGCGCGCGACCGAGATGGTGACGGCGACCGCGGCCGACAGGATCAGCGCGAGCACGCCGGTGGCGTAGGCGCCGCCCTGCGACTCGACGTTCGCGCCGAACAGGATCGTGATGACGAACGAGATCGCGGTGAACACCAGCACCAGCGGTCGTACGGCCCGCGCCCAGTCGGGCGCCATGCCGTAGCGGGGCAGGTAGCGCGGCACGATGTTGAGCAGGCCCGTCAGCGCCGAGGCGCCCGCGAACCAGAGGATGGCGATGGTGCTGATGTCGTAGAGGGTGCCGAACCAGTCGCCCAGGTACTCGTGCGCCAGATACGCCAGGGCGCGCCCGGCCGCACGGCCGCCCTCCTCGAACTCCTTGTGCGGGATGAGCACGGCCGTGGCGAACCCGCTGAACACCAGGAACACGCTCATGATCAACGCGGCCGTGGTGAGCAGCCGCTTGGCGCCCTTGACGCGCTGCTCCAGGTCGCCCTCGATCTGCGGCATCACGGCGACGCCCGTCTCGAACCCGGACAGGCCGAGGGCGAGCTTGGGCAGCGCGAAGGCGGACAACGCGATCATCGCGAGCGGGCTGGAGTGCCCCGCGGTGAGCGCGTCCTGCCAGTCGCCCACCAGCTCCGGGCGGGACAGCACCTGGGCTATGGCGGTGCCGACGACGACCAGGTTCAGGGCCAGATAGACGGCCACGAGCGCGATGGCCAGCCCGATGGCCTCGCTGAACCCGCGCAGGAAGATCGCGCCGAGCGCGGCGATGAGCAGCAGCGTGATGGGCACCTGCTGACCGGCGAGCGCGTCGGGGAAGAACGGGTTCTGCAGGATGTGGGCGGTCGCGTCGGAGGCCGACAGCGTGATCGTGAAGATGAACGCCGTCGCCACGAACCCGAGCAGCACCAGCACCAGCAGCTTGCCCCACCAGCTCGGCAGCAGGCGTTCGAGCATGGCGATGGAGCCCATGCCGTTGGGGCTCTCGGCCGCCACCACGCGGTAGGTGGGCAGCGCGCCGAACAGCGTCAGCGCCACCAGCATCAGTGTGGCGATCGGCGACAGCGCGCCCGCGGCCAGCGCGGCGATGCCCGGCTGGTAGCCGAGGGTGGAGAAGTAGTCGACACCTGTGAGGCACATGACCTGCCACCAGGAGTGACGCTTGCCGGGATGTTCGTCGTGCATCCCGGACGTCGGCTGCAGCCCGTGTAGCAGCCAGCTCCGCATGGTCACCGGTCGGCCCTTCTCTCCTGGACTCTGTCCTGGTCGAATTCGGAGACCCTATCCATCGGAGCGGCTCTCGCGCATGTCGGGCCTTGCCGGACTGGAAATTCGGCGGACATTTGGCTATTTGTGCCGGTACCGTGGATCACCGGGGTGGCTCTTTGGGCGTGCTTCCTTCTTCATCTTTCAAATGATTCCAGCGCGCCCGCTCTCCACCTCTCCAGAGGTCGCGCGGTGCTCCCACGCGGCCTCTCTCAATGCGAAGGGTCGCTCCGCGGTCTCTAGGGCATCGGAGGTGCCTCCATGAACGGTCCCGCCGAGATCCTGCTGCGCCGTACGCGGGTGGTCGCGCCCGCGCTGCTGGCCGCCGATCCGCGCATGCCCGAAGCCGTCGGCAAGCTGCCCAAGTCCCTGAGCATGACGCGGGCCGATGTGCGGTCCGGGGTGGCGGCGCTGGAGTTCGAGCTGCTGCAGCTGGGCTTCCTGGTGTCGGCGGAGCTGTATCGGGCGCTGGCGGCGCTGTCGTCGAACGAGCTGACGCGCGTCGGGCGGCGGCTGCTGCACGGCCTGCGGGGTGAGCTGGGCGCGGCGGTCTCGCACGTACCCCTGTTCCGGAAATTTCCGGACAGCGTGCCCAGGGACACCGGCGACTTCTACGTGCGGCGGGTGTTCTCGCTGCTGCTGCAGCAGCCGGAGCGGCCGTGCGTCCTGTGCGGGAACGTCGGCACCGTCCACGCCGTGGCGCCCTGCGCGCACCTGGTGTGCCGTTCGTGCTGGGACGGGGCCGACTTCAGCGCCTGCCCCATCTGCCACCGGCGCGTCGACCCGGACGACCCGTTCCTGCTCCCGTCGGAGGAACGCGCGAGCGTCGACCGCGCCGCCGTCACCGCCACCGGCCTGCTGCGTCTCGCGGACGACCCCGCGGCGGCCTGCCGTGAGGTGGCCGTGGACCTGATGACCCGCCGCACCCCCATGCCGCCGCACGACCGGGCCGACCTGGAGGCGCTGCTGGAGGCGTTCTGGCCCGAGTCGGGCGACTGGCTGCCGGAGAGCGTCCCGGTCAAGGAGACGCGCGCCGTCGTGCTCGCCGTCGCGCTGCGCCGCGGCGCCCCCGACGAGCTGCTGCGCAACCATCTGGAGACGGCCACGGACGTGCTGCGGCTGCTGTACGTGCTGATGGACGCCGATCCAGGGCTGCGGATCCGCCCGCGGCGCCGCGTGTCGCTGCCGCGCGCCGTCCGCCGGACCCTGCTGTCGTGCCTGGACGCGATGCCGTACGCGATCGAGGACCTGTTCCGGTACGGCGAGCAGTGGAAGCGCATGGCCGAGGTGCTGCACCCCCACGAGCACCACGCCCGCTACCCGAACGCCGCACTGGCCTTCGCCGCCCTGCGCGGCACCCGGCTCGACTCGGAGACGGCCTTCGGGCGGACCTTGCTGGAGCTGGCCGCGCGGCGGCCGGGGGTGCTGCGGGTGCGCGACGGGCGGCTGGTGGCCACGTCGTTCGCGAGCCGTGTGGAGACGGCCCTGGCCGACGGCCGCCACTCCGACGCGGCCGACCTGCTGGTCCACCGGCCCGGCGAGCTGATGCGGCGGCTGTCGCAGTTGCTCCGCCTCTCCCCCGGCCTGCTGGAGACCCTCGGCCGGGCAGAGGCGGACACCCCCGCCGCCGGACCGGCGGGCGTGGCGACGCCTACCGGACCGGCGGGCGTGGCGACGTCTACTGGGCTGGCGGGTGTGGCGACGCGGGTCGCGCCCGGGGTGCTCCTCGCCGCCCTGGGGCAGTTGCGGACGCCGCCCGGCGGGCTGCGGCTGTTCCTGCCGCGCGGTGGCACCGCGCGCTTCCACACCCGGCCCGACGACCGGCCGCCGCTGCCGGACGAGGTCGTGCTGGAGGCCGAGCGGACGCTGGCCGCCGAGCTGCTGCGCCGCGCCGCCGCGCTCCCCCCGCTGCGGCGGGTGCTGCTGGACGAGGGCCTGGCCGACCTGATCGCGCCGACGTCCGAGCGGACGGCGGTCAAGGCGCTGGTACAGCTGCCGCGCGGCAGCGTCCAGCCCATCCCCGGCGGCGAGCGGCTCCGGTTCTTCCTCCACTGGGCCGAGCCGAAGGACACCCGGGTGGACCTCGACCTGTCCGTGGCCGTCTTCGACGAGCGCTGGGCCTTCGTCGGGCTGTGCGACTACACGAACCTGCGGCTGGGCATCGCCGTCACCCACTCGGGCGACCTGACGTCGGCGCCCGAGCCGCTGGGCGCCTCGGAGTTCATCGACGTGAACGTACGGGCCCTGCGCGGCCGCTACCTCGTGCCGGTCGTCTTCAGCTACAACGACGTGCCGTTCGAGGATCTGGTACGCGGGTTCGCCGGGTTCATGGAGCAGCCGAAGGGGCTGTTCGACCCGCTGGCCGTCCGGCAGCGCTTCGATCTGACGGGGCAGGCCAAGATCCTGGTGCCGCTGGTGGCCGACCTGTGGACGCGGACGATGCGGTGGGCGGACTTCAACCTGGGCGCCGCCGGTTACGGGCACAGCGTGGACGGGAGCGCCGACGAGCTGAGCCTGCTGGGCGCGGCGCTGGAGCAGGCGTTCACGCACCGGGTGACGCTGTGGGAGGTGGGCTGCTGGCACGCCGCCGCGCGCGCCGCCGAGGTCCTCGTCCGAAACCGCCAGGGCGAGCTGGTCCGCTACGAGCGGCGGCCGGGCGAGGACGTGGCCGCGTTCGCCGACCGGCTGATGGCCCGCGCCGACGCCCCGGCCGTCGGGCGGCCCGCGTCGTTCGACGGGGTCGAGCTCGCCATGCTCGTCCAGGGCGACCTGCCCCTGCCCAGCGGCTGCGCGGCGTACGCGCTGCACCCGGACGGCCTCGGTGACGTACACCGGCTTGGAGCGGCCGACCTGCTGGCCGGCCTGTCCCCCGACCCTGTGAAAGTGGCCACGTGAGCGAAGACCTGATCCTCTCGGTCGTGGTGGGGTCGCGGGCCTACGGTCTGGACACCGCCGAGTCCGACACCGACCGGCGCGGCGTGTTCGTGGTGCCGACGGAGGCGTTCTGGCGGCTGGACAAGCCGGTGACGCACCGCGACGGGCCGCTGCCCGAGCAGTTCTCGTGGGAGGTCGAGCGCTTCTGCGGGCTCGCCCTCGACGCGAACCCCACGGTCCTGGAGTGCCTGTGGTCTCCCCTCACGGAGGTGCTCACGCCGGAGGGCGGGCGGCTGCGCGACCTGCGCGGGGCGTTCCTGTCGCGGCGGGCGCACGAGTCGTTCACCCGGTACGCCGACGCCCAGTTCCGCCGCCTCGACCCGGCCGCGCCGAAGTGGAAGCAGGCGATGCACCTGATCAGGCTGCTGCTGAGCGGCCGCCACCTGGTACGCCACGGCGAGCCCCTGATCCAGGTGGGCGACTACCGCGACCGGCTGCTGGCGATCAAGCGGGGCGAGGTGGCGTGGGCGGAGATCGCCGCCTGGCGGGCCGAGCTGACCGGCGACCTGGCCGACGCGGTCGGCGTCCTGCCCGCGGCGCCGGACCGGGCGTCCGTCGAGACGTATCTCGTGGCCGTACGGAGGGCCCACCTGTCCCGGGAGCGCGTGTGAACCTGCCTGCCTGGCTGCCGGAGATCCCCGAAGAGCAGCCGTACCCGCTGGTGTTCGCCACAATCAGCGGCGCGCACCTCTACGGTTTCCCCTCGGCCGACTCGGACGTGGACCTGCGGGGCGTACACCTGCTGCCGCTGCGGGAGGTCGTCGGCCTGCGTACCGGACCAGCGACCCTCGACCGGACCTGGACGCGCGACGGCGTCGAGGTGGACCTGGTCACGCACGACCTGGCCAAGTTCTGCGGGCTGCTGCTGAACCGCAACGGCTACGTCCTGGAACAGCTCCTCTCCCCCTTGGTCGTGTCCTCCTCTCCGCTGCACCAGGAGCTGACGGACCTGGCGCCCGGCTGCCTGACGCGGCATCACGCCCACCACTATCTGGGGTTCGCGCGTACGCAGTGGCGGCTGTTCGAGAAGAACGGGGAGCTCAAGCCGCTGCTCTACACCTTCCGTGTGCTGGCCACCGGCATCCACCTGATGCGCACCGGTGAGCTGGACGCCGACCTGACCCACCTGTTCGCGTACGTCCCGGCGTATCTGCCCGACCTGGTGGCCGCCAAGCGGGAGACCGAGCACGGCCGCGCGCCGGGGGTGAGCACGGCGGGCGACGACGTGACGCGCCTGACCGCCGAGCTGGAGGCGGCCAGGGACTCCTCACCGCTGCCGGAGGCCGCCACGGTCCGGGACGCCATGCACGACCTCGTGGTCCGGGCGCGCCTCGCCACCGCGTGAGGACTGGTCCGGACGTTCCTCGGTACCGCGTGAGGACGACGTCGTGACGGGGGAAACCAGAGGCGACGCGCTCCGGCACATCGAGGAGATCCTGCCGTCGGGCGGCTGTGTGATCGTCGACGGGGTGGCGGGGATCGGCAAGAGCCACCTGCTGGCGGCGGCGATGGCGCTGGGACGCTCGCGCGGGCTGGCGATCGGCGCCGGGCACGCCACCGAACTGGATCGCGTCGCGCCGCTGTCCACCCTGCTCACCGCCCTCACCGTCCTGCCCGGCACACTCACACCGCCGTCACGGCTCGGCGGGTTCCGGGAGATCCACACGCCGCCGTCGCGGCCCGGCGGATTCCGGGAGATTGAGCGGCTCGGTGACGCGATCGAGCGCTTCACCCGGGATCGGCCGCTCATGGTGGTGCTGGATGACGCCCAGTGGGCCGATGAGCTGACCTGCCTGGCGCTGCGACTGCTCGTCCCCGGGCTGAGCTCGTCCCCCGTGACCTGGCTGCTGGCCCGCCGTCCCCTGCCCGCCCAGGAGGCCCTCGACCGGCTGATCGCCGAGGGCGCGCGGCGGCTGTCGCTGCCGCCGCTCACTCCCGGCGAGTCCGCCGAGCTCAGTGCCCGCCTCCTCGGCGCCGAACCCGGCCCGTCGGTGCTGGAGCTGGCCGAAGCCGCCGGCGGCAACCCGTTCCTGCTAGAAGAGGTGCTCACGGCCATGCGGGCGGACGGGCGGGTCACGGTGGCGGACGGGCGCGCCGCGATCACCGGGGCGCCGGACGGGCCCGGCGCGGCAGGGATGGGGCTTCCCCTGCGGTTCCTCGCGCCGGAGCTTCCGCAGCGGTTCGTCGCGACGGGTCTTCCGCAGCGGTTCGTCGCGGCGGTGGAGCGGCGGTTGCGCGACCTGTCGCCGCAGGCCCGCAGGCTGCTGGAGGTGGGGGCGGTGCTCCGGCGCCCGTTCTCGGTGCATGAGGCGGCCGGGCTGCTCGGCGTGCCACCGGTCGGGCTGCTGGCCACCGTGGAGGAGGCCGTCGGCGCGGGAGCGCTGACGGGTGAGGGTGAGCGGCTCGGGTTCAGGCACGATCTGATCAGGGAGGCGGTGTACGGCGGGCTCTCGACGCCGGTCAGAACCGCGCTGCACCGGGAGGCGGCGACCGTGCTCAGGGAGGAAGGGCGGCCACCGGCCGAGCTGGCCGAGCACCTCCTGCACGGCGCCCGGCACGGAGACACGACCGCGATCCGCGAGCTGCGGGCCGCCGCCGAGGAGATGAAGTCCACCGCCCCGTCGGCCGCCGCCGACCTCATGCTGCGCGCCCTCGACCTGGCAGGCGTCCCGGACGCCGCCGTCACGGGCGATCAGCCGACCTCGCCAGGTGGGCCGGTATCCGGGCTGGTCGCCGGGGCGGTGCGGTTGCTGGCCTCCGCAGGACGGCTGGGCGAGGCCCGGCAACTGGCCGACGGTGCCGGTCAGCTGGGCGCGGCCCAGGAGGCGGACGTCGTACTGGGGCTGGCCGAGGCGCTCAAACACGCGGGAGAGGACCGGGCGGTGATCTCGCGGACGGCGCGGGTGCTGGCCCGGCCGGGAGTGCCGGTCGCGGCGCGGGCGCGGCTGCTGGCCGTACAGGCTCACGCGCTCATGATGTCCGGGCGGATCGACGCCGCCGACCTGGCGGCGGCCGAGGCGGTGGCCGGTGGGGAGCCGTTCGGGCAGGTGGTGGGGTTGCAGGCGCGCTCGACCGTGGCCCTGTTCCGGGGCGAGCTCGCCGCCGCGCTGGCGTACGCCGAGGAGTCGGTACGGCTGGCCGACGCGGCCGGCGGGGAGGTGGCGCACAGGCATCCCCGGCTCTGGCTGGGGGCGGCGCTGGTGGCGCTGGATCGGTTCGAGGAGGCGGACGACGCCTACGCCGTCGTGGAGCGGCGGTCCGGGGCGCTGGGCACCGCGTGGTCGATGCCGTTGCGCCACCGGCTGCGGGCCGAGCTCCTGCTGGCCTGGGGGCAGCTGGCCGACGCGGCGGCCGAGGCGGAGGCCGGGCTGCGGGTGGCCGAACAGCTGTCGGCGCCGGCGCTGGTCCCGGCCCTGCTGGGGATACTCGGGTACCTGGCGCTGTCGCGGGACGACGTGGCGAACGGCCGTACCCACCTGGAGCACGGACGTCGTCTCGCCGGCGACCAACCGGGACTCGTGCGGGACGAGCTGCGGTGGCGCATCGGCCTGTTCCGTCAGGCCACCGGCCCGGCGCAAGGAAGCGGTTGGGTCGATGAGATGGCGGGGACGCTGCCGTACCTCATTCTCCAGGAGCCGCAGGCCGCGGCGCGGTTGCGGGCGATCCCGCGCGTCACGGCCCGCGTGCGGGAGCTCGCCGACCGCAATCCCGGAGTCCCGTCGCTCAAGGCCGCGCGCTGACTCCGTCGGAGGTACGTGTGGCCCGGCTGGTCGCTGAGGGGCTGACGAACCGGGAGGTGGCCACGGCCCTGTTCGTGTCACCGCACACGGTCGACAGCCACCTCAGGCACGCCTTCGCCAAGCTGGGCGTGAACAGCCGCGTCGAACTCACCCGCAAGGTGCTGGCCGCCCTCGGCCACGACCCTGGCTCATGACACGACCCTGTGGCTCAGGAAACGGTCACGACCCCGGCGCATGAAGGGGGCACGATCCCTCGTTCACGAATCGGCCGCGGGTCGGCTCGCCAGCCGAGGCAGCAGTTGCGCCGCGTCCGACTCCACGATGTCGATGCCCAGCCGGTCGCGCAGTGCGGCCGCCAGCTCCCGCGCCGTACTCGCGGGGGGCAGGTCCTCGACCCGGATCCGGGCGTCCGCCGTGGTGCGCTGGGCGAGGACATGGTGGACGAACGGCGAGTGCGGATTCGTGGCGACGTAATAGTTGGCCACCTCGAAGTCGCTCGGGTAGTGCGGCTCGTCCTCACGGAAGGCGTACAGCTCGACGTCACCATGATGCAGCACCCAGAAGTCGTCGTCCCTGCCGAGACGCCACCGCCACGGACCCACCTCGGCCGTGGCGCCGTCGGCGAAGGGCAGCGGCTCCACCAGCCCGTCGCCGCCGAAACCCACGTCGGCCAGCCAGCGAGCGCCCGACGCCTCGACGGTCAGCGTGGCGTGTGAGCGCGGCAGGTGGCGGCGGCCCAGCCGGATCCTGGCCAGGTGCCTGGTCAGGGGGAAGCCCAGGCGTTCGAGCACGGCGGCGAACAGCAGGTTGTGCTCATGGCAGTAGCCGCCGCGCCCGCCCGTCACCATCTTGTCCTGCAAGCTCCCGAGGTCGAGGGAGATGCCCCTGCCGAGCACCGCGTCCAGGTTCTCGAACGGGATGGCCAGGACGTGCGCGCGGTGGACGGCGCGTAACGTCTCGCCGGTGGGGTCGCGCGGGCCGTCGTAACCGACGTGAGCCAGATAGGTGTCAAGATCGAGCTTTTCGATGTTCCACGTCATGGCTCCACTCTGCCGGTCGCCACGGCCCGCGCACCATCACGTGTTCACGTGATCAGACGGCGCCGGCTCCCGTGTTCACCGGACCGGCGGCGCCACCGGATCACGTGTTCATGTGGTCAGGCGGCTCCCGCCGACAGGATGAGTCTGACGGCGAAGTTGTGGTAGCCGGACCGCTCGAAGGCCCTGGCCATCGGGACGTTCACGGCGTCGGTGTCGGCGACGATCCGCTCGGCGCCCCGCTCGGCGTGCAGCCGGGTGATCTCGCCGAGCAGGTCGTCGGCGTAGCCGTGGCCGCGGTGCTCGGGCACCACGCCGAGGTAGCCGACCACGGGCCCGCCCGCGTTGGCCGACGGCAGCGCCACGCCGACGAGGTCGCCGTCCGGCGTGTACGCCAGGCGCCACCAGCCCCTGTCGCCCGGCATGCTCCGGTAGTCCTCGACGTCCTCGCGGGCCTGCGCCTCGGGGTCGGTAGTGGCCAGGGCCTGCCGGGTGTGGTGGTCGAGCGTCCCGACGGCCACGCGGCTGAACGCCTCGACGAACACCTCGTCGTCGTCCTCCGCCCGGAACACCAGCCGGTCCGACGCCTCCGGCACCGGCGTGCCCCGCGTCCATTCGTACCTGAGCCGTTCGAGCTCGTCGGTCAGCCCGGCCAGGGCCCCGGCCCGCCACCGCCAGTCGATGGCGGCCGTGACCTTCGGGTCGTCCCGCCAGCCGTTCGCGACGAACACGTGATAGGCGGGCGCGTCGCCGTACCCCTTATGGGCGTGTCGCAGCAGCTCGGCGGCCAGTTCCACGCGGTCGGGCACCGACGGGTGGACCCAGAGGCAGTCGAGCGCGAGCGGGCGGTCATCGTCGGGCAAGCCCCACCAGACGGCGCGGGCGAGGATGCGGCCGTCCTGTTCCGCGACCCAGATGCGGTCGTGGCGGTAATGGCCGGTTTCGAGGAAGGGAAGCAGCCGGTCGGGGTCGGCCCAGCTGATGGGCTCATCGACGGCGCAGTCGAGCAGTCGGTCGAGGTCAGCCTCGACCGTAGAGCGGAAAAGCGTTGTGGCAGAAAGCACGATTCCTCCGGAAAGTTACACCAGCGGACGCGGAGAGCGTCCGGATACCACGGACCATCTCGACGCCTCCCTTCTTCCGGACTTTTCGCGGTCAGCGGGGACTTTATCGCAAATGTAAGGCGAGTTCCGACAGGATAAGGACGTGGGCTCCTACGACGACGACACGCTTCCGCTCCAGCCTCCCGTCCGGCTGCCGGCCGACGACGAGCTGGTGGCGGCCGTACGCGAGACTCCTCTGGCGACCGGCGACGCCGACGCTTCCGCTCATCCGGCGTTCGCGCCGGACGCGGCCGAGGCGCTGCGTGACGGCTCCGACGACAAGGTGCTCCAGGTGTGGGCGGACGTCTGCCGCCGCACGCTGAGCACCGACGAGACGCTGTTCATGGAGGTGGTACGCCTCTATCTGGGCCGCGGCCCACTGACCGACGAGGTGCCCTCCGTCCTGACGGACCTGGGCCTGGTACGCCAGGCGCCGCCGCGCACCCTGACCCCGCTCGGCATCTGGGCGGCCGGGCTGGTGATCGGCGAGGCGACCGGGCAGGACATCCCGGTCATGGGCTCGCTGGCCGGCCGGGACGCCGGCGCGCTGCTGTACGGCCTGCGCTCCTACCCGGAGCCGGAGCGCGACGAGGAGCTCGCCGGCTGGCTGGCCGGCCGGGATCAGGGCGAGGCGGCGGCCGAGATCGCGGCCGCCCTCAGCGAGGTCAGCCCACTGAGCCGGGCCGTCGGCGTGGAACTGCTCGCCACGGGGCTGGGCGACGCGGGCACGCAGGCGCTCGACGGGCTGCTCGGCGCGCCGAGGCTGGGCGCCGTCGTGGCCGCCCGGCTGGGCCGCGAGGAACGGCCGCCGACGCCCGAGGAGATCGCGTGGGCGTTCGTGGACATGGCGGCGGCGCTGCTGGAGTTCGGCGGGGAGGCGGCCGAGGTCATCAAGTCGGTCTCCCAGGGCATGGAGAAGGACGAGCAGGCGGGCACGATCGCCCTCCTGGCCCTCGGCGACCATCCCTGGACCGAACGGGTGCTGCAGGTGTTCATCGACCACCATCCGGACGAGCGGGTGGTGGCGGCGGCCCGCAAGGCGCTGCGCCGGCACGGCCTGATGGACGTCCGAGGGTAGGGTTTCCCGAGATGACGAACCACACGATCAGCCCGCGGACCGGCGTTCTCGGCGCGTACTCCTGCGGTTGCGAGGCTGACCTGCCCGACCTCATGTCCGCCGAGCTGCACGCCTCCGAGACAAACCAGTGCACCGTCTGCCTCGGCTCGGCGGAGCAGCCGGTGCTGCCCGGCCTGGTGCCCGCCATCCTGCCCGGCCTCTCGCGTGGCCTGATGCGCCCCTGCACGGCCTGCGCGGCCACGGGCCGCCGCAGGGAGCAGATCGTCTGGGAGCTGGCCCACGCCGAGGCCGAACAGATGATCACCATGAGCCTGGTGCGGGGTGTGGTGGCGGAGTTCGGCGGGCCGTTCCACCTGTCGGAGGTCGCGGACGCGGTCCGATCGGGCCTCGGACTCCCGCCCGGCCGCATGCCGGTGGGGCCACGGGTCCGCGACCTGCTGCTACGGCTGCAGGCGGCGGGCGAGATCACCATGCTGTCGGCTCCTGACGAGCTGCTGGACGGCGCCGACGTGGTCCTCTACCGCGACCCGCAGTGGGCCCGCACCTCCAGCCTTTAGCGCCGGGGCCACCGAGGTCCCCCTCGGGTTTGGTTCTCCCTGTGACGGGTCCGTCGTGGCTGACGTCCCTAAGGACGGACACCCCCTTCGGGAGGGAAGAGGCACGCGGCCCGTCGGGAGAGAACGGGCTAGCGTGCGATGCGGCAGAGGATTTCGCCGTGGGTGATCGAGATCCAGCCGTCGTCGGCCGCGGCCCACTTCAGCCAGCCCTCGGAGAACCGCCGTAGGTCCTCCTCCGTGGCGGCGCCCGTGGCGAGCGCCTGTTCGGCCATCGCGGACTGCTTGATCCGGTCGGCCCACATCCCGCCCCACCAGGCTCGGTCCTCCGGCGTGGCGAAGCACCAGGTGGACGAGGTGGCGGTGACGTCGTCGAAGCCCGCGGACCTGGCCCACGACAGCAGGCGTCGCCCGGCGTCCGGCTCGCCGCCGTTGCTCCGCGCGATGCGCTGATAGAGCGCCAGCCACTCGTCGAGCTCCGGCAGCAGCGGGTACCAGGCGAACGCGGCATAGTCGCTGTCACGCGCCGCCACCAGGCCGCCCGGCTTCGTCACCCGCCGCATCTCCCGCAGCGCCCGTACGGGGTCGCCGACGTGCTGCAGCACCTGGTGGGCGTGGACGACGCAGAACGTGGCGTCGGGATAGTCGAGCGCGTGCACGTCGGCGACGGCGAACTCGACGTTGCCCACGGCTCCCACTCCGGCCCTGGTCAGCTCCAGCGTCTCCGCGCTCACCTCGGACGCCGTCACGTGCGCCACCCGGCCGGCCAGGTCGGCCGTGATGGTGCCGGGCCCGGCGCCCACGTCCAGCAGCTTCATCTGGGGCTTGAGGTGGGGCAGCAGGTACGCGGCCGAGTTCTCGGCGGTGCGCCAGCGGTGGGAGCGCAGCACGGACTCGTGGTGGCCATGGGTGTAGACGGCGTCCATCGAAACTCCTTCGTCTCGCCTCGGTAGGACGACCATAGCCTCTATCTCACAATTCAAGAATATATGTCTCATTATATGAGCAACATTGAGTGCTGATCATCTCCTGGTCGCTCGTACACTTTGTGGCGACACATCCGCATGTGGAAAGGGCACTGGTCGTGGGAGAGGTCCGGCCGATCGTTCAGGTGGGAGACCCGGTGCTGCATACGCCCTGCGAGCCGGTCACCCGGTTCGACGGAGCGCTGGCGGCGCTGGTGGAGGACATGTTCGCGAGCATGTACGCGGCGGAGGGCGTGGGCCTGGCCGCCAACCAGATCGGCGTGGCGTTGCGGGTGTTCGTCTACGACTGCCCCGACGAGAACGGCGACCGGCACAAGGGCGTCGTGGTCAACCCATCGCTCGAACTGCCCGGACTCGGCGAGCGGCACCTCGACGCGGGCGAGGAGGGCTGCCTGTCGGTCCTGGGCCAGTACGCCCCGCTCCCCCGCCCCGACCACGCCACCGTGCGCGGCTTCGACGCCGAGGGCGCGCCGGTCACGGTCGAGGGCACCGGCATGCTGTCGCGCTGCCTGCAACACGAGACGGACCACCTCGACGGCTATCTCTACATCGACCGCCTCCCGGCCAAGCGCCGCAAGCAGGTGCTGGCGGCGTACGAGGAGTCCCGCGCCGTGAGGTAACCACGGAAAGGGGACTGCCCGCGGAAAGTGGGCTGCCCGCGAAAAGTGGGCTGCCCGCGAAAAGTGGACTAAAGCGGAAATGGACTACGGTGGCGATGTGATCACGGTGGAGGACGTGCGGCGGCTGGCGATCACGCTCCCGCGCTCGTCGGAGCATCTCATCAGAGACCGGATCAAGTTCCGCGTCGGCTCGATCGTCTACGTCGCCTTCTCCCGCGACGAGACCCTCATGGGCTTCGGCTTCCCCAAGGAGGAGCGGGCCGCCCTGGTGGCGGCCGAGCCGGACAAGTTCCTGCTGCCCGGCGAGTCCGACATGCGGTTCAACTGGGTTGTCGCGCGACTGGCCGCCATCGACGCCGACGAGATGCGGGAGCTGGTCGTCGAGGCGTGGCGGCTGGCGGTCCCGAAAAAGGTCTACGCCGCCTACATCAGCTCAGCCGGTCAACACCCAACGCGCTGATCAGCAGGCGCTCCTTGCGGTTGCCGAGCAGGCGGGCCGTCCAGTCGACGAAGCCCCCGTCACCCAGCTCCACGCCGTCCGCGTAGATCTTGAAACACAGCCCTGTGTAGTAGCCCCGCCCGGACTGCCGGTCCAGGTCGTCCGTCGCGCCGATTCCGTCCGCCACCCGCGCGAAGCGAGGGTGGAGGACGGTGAGGCGGACCTCCGGCTCGGGGATGCCGCACGCCCGGACGGCGTCCGTCAGCACGCCCAGGTGCTCGGCCAGATGACGGCGTTCGAACGCCAGGTTCCCCGTGTCCCGGTCGCCCGACACCAGCGCGAAGAGGCCGAAGTGCGCGGACATCCCCGCGCCCGCGAAGTGCTGCGCCCGCACCACGCGCTGGAACGCGGCCAGCCGTACCGGACCGGTGGAGCGGCGCCGCCGGACGGACGCCTCCAGTGCGAGGGCGTTCGTCGGGTCGGCCGCGACCTCGGTGTTCCTGATCGTGGTGATCACCTTGTTCTGGTCCACGGTGGCCGGCGCCGAGTGCGCCCCGAGCGGCGCGACCGGCGCCAGCGTGAGCAGTTCGAAAGCGTCCGGTACGACCGACAGCACCGCGTCCTCGGCCCGGCGGACGCGCTCGAACGGCACCGTGGCCGGCCCCACGAACCGGTCGGTCGTGTAGCGGCGCAGCACATCGGCCGGGGTCAGGCCTTTCGCCCGCACCCGCATGACTTCGAGCAGCAGTGTGGTGAGGTCGGCGCCGGACAGCCGCTCGGCCAGCACGTCGAGGATCTCGGGACCGCCCGCTTTGCTGAGGACCCGCCGCAAAGCCGTTGATTCATCACCCATCACCCAAGCATGATCGTGATCATGAGTGAGCGCGACTGGATTACCTGGCACGACCACTACGACACGCCCGGCTCCTCCCTGAGCCGGCGGCTGGCCGTGGTACGAGAACGCGTCCGGCTCGCCCTTGACGCCGGCGCCGAACGGGTGGTGAGCCTGTGCGCCGGACAGGGCCGCGACCTGCTGCCCGTGCTCGCCGGCCACCCCCGCCGGGACCGCGTACGCGCCCGACTGGTGGAGCTCGACGAGCACAACGCCCGGATCGCCGAGCGTGACGCGCCGGACGGCGTCGAGGTGGTGTGCGGCGACGCCGCGCTGACCGACGCCTACGCGAGCGCCGTGCCCGCCGACCTGGTTCTCGTCTGCGGGATCTTCGGCAACATCAGTGACGCCGACATCCGGCGTACGGTCGCCACGCTCCCCCGCCTCTGCGCGCCCGGCGCGACCGTGATCTGGACCAGGGGCCGCCACGAACCCGACCTGCTGACGACGATCTGCGACTGGTTCGAGCAGGACGAGTTCGAGCGGATCCACCTGGACAGCGACGGCCACTACGGCGTCGGCGTGCACCGCTACACCGGCCCGCCCAGGCCGCTGGAGCCGGGCGTCCGGATGTTCACCTTTCTTTAGGACGCACTCCGGTCTTTAGGACACGCTCCGGTACAGGCTCTGGGTCAGCCCGGTGATGCGCTTGACCGAGGAGCTCCAGGTGCCGCCCACGGGGTGCGCCGTGAGCAGTGCCATGATGAACCGGTCGTCCTTGCCCAGCAGGCCGGTGGTGTGCAGCACCGGACGGCCGTAGTCGGGCACGCCGGACCCGGTGGCCCGTGACGCGACCCCGCTGATCGACAGGTCGGCCCCCGGCGCCCGCAGCGGGACCGGGTTCACCGAGGCGCCGGTGCCGCACTTGGTGGGCGCGACCTCGCCGAACCCCGACCAGCCCTGCTTGACCGCCCACGGCTTGGGCACCGCGCGCGGGATGCCGAAGTACTGGTCGAAGCCGTCGGTGCCGCACGGCGTGGAGTTGCGCAGGTGCCCCAGGATCGTCTCCCGCACCCCGGGCGCCGCCGTGTCGAGCAGGTAGCGGTACGTCCGCACGATGTCGTACGCGCTCAGCGACGTGTAACCCCAGAACCCCGGCTTGGACGCGGGCGGCGGTGCGGTGTCGGACAGGCCGAGCTTGCGCGCCATCCGCTGGACGATCGCGCCCTTGCCGCCGCGGTTCCAGAACGTGGTGGCCGCGCCGTCGTCGCTGGAGCGCAGCATGACCTTGAGCAGCCGGGCGTCGGCCGCGGGGACGCTCTTGCGCTTCTCCAGGTAGTCGATCGCGATCAGGATCTTGACGACCGAGGCCGAGCGGAACTTGCGGTGCGCGTTGCGGGTGGCGACGAACTTGCCCGCCTTCCTGTCGAACACCAGCCACGACGCCGTCGTACCGGCCGGCACCGTCGGAGGCTTGACGCCATCGGTGGACGCGGCCGCCGGCGGCCCGGCGACGCATGCCACGGCGAGAGGTAAGGCTACCGCGACGGCGGCCCAAGGCTTGGTTCGCATCCGACATACCTACCAGAGTCTTGACCTTCCAACAGAGTCGGGTATAAACACAGATGAAACCACATTGAAACGGCGGTGAATCAACATCATGTACGCCGAGGAGCGGCAGCAGGAGATCCTTCGCAGGGCCCGCGCCGCGGGCCGTGTCGACGTGGTGTCGCTGGCCGGCGAGCTCGACGTGACCACCGAGACGATCCGCCGCGACCTGACCGCGCTGGAGCGGGCGGGCGTGCTGCGCAGGGTGCACGGCGGCGCGATTCCCGTGGAGCGGATGGGGTTCGAGCCCGCGCTCGCCACCCGCGACGAGGTGATGACCGCGGAGAAGGAACGCATCGCCAAGGCCGCCCTGGCCGAGCTGCCGGAGGACGGCTCGGTCATCATCGACGCCGGCAGCACCACCGGCCGCCTGGTGCAGATCCTGCCCGCCGACCGGGAGCTCACGGTCGTGGTCAACTCACCGCCGCTGGCCACCGCGCTGGCCGCCCGCGCCAACATCAGCGTCATCATGCTCGGCGGCCGGCTGCGCGGCCGGACGCTGGCCACCGTGGACGACTGGGCGTTGCGGCCGCTGTCCCAATTGCACGTGGACGTGGCGTTCATGGCGACGAACGGCTGCTCGGTCGCCAAGGGCCTGACCACGCCCGATCCGGCGGAGGCGGCGATCAAGCGGGCGATGGTGTCGGCCGCGGAGCGCAGCGTGCTGCTGGCCGATCACACCAAGTTCACCAACACCTACCTCGCGAGCTTCGCCGAGCTGAGCGAGATCGACGTGGTGATCACCGACGCGGGGCTCGACCTCGCCCTGGCCGCCGACCTGTCCGCCGCCGGCCCGGAGGTGGTCCGCGCATGACCCCTTACAGAGACCTCGGCGGAGGGTGGCGGCCATGATCCTCACGCTGACGCTCAACCCCAGCCTGGACCGCACGATCGAGATCGGCTCGCTCGACCGGGGAGCCGTCATCCGGGCCGCCGCCGCCCGCCTGGACCCCGGCGGCAAGGGCGTGAACGTCTCGCGCGCGCTGCTCGCCAACGCGGTCGCCTCGCGCGCGGTGGTCCCGTTCGGCGGCGACGAGGGCAGGCAGCTCGTCCGCCTGCTCACCCTCGAAGGGCTCGACATGGTGACGGTCCCGGTGACCGGCACGACCCGGTCGAACGTCACCCTGGCCGAGCCCGACGGCACCATCACCAAGATCAACGAACCCGGCACCGCCCTGTCCCCCGGCGAGCTGGACACGATCGCCGACACCGTACTGGCCGCCGCGCACGAGGCCGACTGGGTGGTGGCCTCGGGCAGCCTGCCACCGGAGGTGCCCGCCGACGTCTACGCCAGGCTCTGCCGCCGCTTCGCCGGCGCGGGCATCCACGTCGCCGTCGACACCAGCGGCCCGGCGCTGGCCAACGCGCTGGCCGCCGGGCCCGCCCTGGTCAAGCCGAACCTGGAGGAGCTGGCCGCCGCCACCGGCATGCCGATCCGCTGTCTCGGCGACGTGGTGGAGGCCGCGGGCAAACTCCGGGCGGCGGGCGCGCGTACGGTCCTGGCCAGCCTCGGCGCCGACGGCGCGGTTCTCGTCGAGGACGGCGGCATCTGGTACGGCCACGCCACGGTGACCGAGCCGCGCAGCTCGGTCGGGGCCGGGGACGCCATGCTGGCGGGCTTCCTCGCCGGCGGCGGGCACGGCGAGCGGGCCCTGGTCGAGGCGCTGGCCTGGGGCGCGGCGGCGGTGTGCCTGCCGGGCAGCCGGATGCCCGGACCGGCCGACATCCGCCCCGACGGCGTCCGCACCGGCCCGCCCGTCCTGACCCGCCCGCTGGAATCCCCCGCCGACCCCACCTGACCCCCTCCTGGAAGCCCTCGCCGACCCGACTTCGACATACCAGGAACCTGCTCATCCCCCCGAAGGAGCACGTCCAATGGCCGAAACCTACACACCCCCGGTCTATGGGACCGGGGCCAAGGCCACCATCCAGCGCATCGGCGGCCACCTGGCCGGCATGATCATGCCGAACATCGGCGCGTTCATCGCCTGGGGGCTGATCACCGCGCTGTTCATCCCCACCGGCTGGCTGCCGAACGCGGCGCTGGGCGCGATGGTCGACCCGATCATCAAGACGCTGCTGCCCATCCTCATCGCCTACACCGGCGGCCGGATGGTCCACGGGCAACGCGGCGCGGTGGTGGGCGCGGTCGCGGTGATGGGCGTCATCGTGGGGTCGGACATCCCGATGTTCCTGGGCGCCATGATCATCGGCCCACTCACCGCCCTGATCCTGAAATATGTGGACAAGTTCACGGAGGACCGGACCAAGTCCGGCTTCGAGATGCTCGTCGACAACTTCACCGCGGGCATCGTCGGCGCCGCCATGGCCATCGTGGGGATGTTGGCCATCGGGCCGGTCGTCCGCGTGGTGACCACGGCCGCGGGCAACGCGGTCGAGTGGCTCATCGTCAACAACCTGCTGCCCCTCGCCTCGGTCCTCATCGAGCCCGCCAAGGTGCTGTTCCTCAACAACGCCGTCAACCACGGCGTCCTCGGGCCGCTCGGCGTCGCCGAGTCCGTCAAGCACGGCAAGTCGATCCTGTTCATGCTGGAGTCGAACCCGGGCCCCGGGCTCGGCCTGCTCATCGCGTTCCTGCTGTTCGGCCCGCGCCCGCTGCGCCCGAGCACGCCCGCCGCGATGATCATCCACTTCTTCGGCGGGATCCACGAGATCTACTTCCCGTACGTCCTGATGAAGCCCCGCCTCATCCTCGGGGTCATCGCGGGCGGCGCGGCCGGCGTGTTCACCTTCATGATCACCGGTGCAGGGCTGGTGGCGACTCCTTCGCCGGGCAGCATCTTCGCCTACCTGGCGGTGACGCCGAAGGGCGGCTGGCTGGGCGTGATCGCCGGCATCCTCGTGGCCACCGCCGTGTCGTTCGCGGTCTCCTCGCTCCTGCTCGGCTTCGGCCGCGGCGAGAAGGAGGAGCCGCCGGAGGACACCCCGGAGGCCGCCGCCGCCCCCGAACCCACGGCCGACCGCGTCGAGGAGAGCGGCGCGAACGACCGCGACACCCAGGCCCAGCCCGTCGCCAAGGAGGCGTGAACCATGGCCAGCATCGACAGCAAGGACATTCACAAGATCATCGTGGCCTGCGACGCGGGCATGGGCAGCAGCGTCATGCTCGCCAGCCAGCTGCGCAAGCAGCTCAAGGACACCGGCGTCACCGTGGAGCACACGCCGGTCAACGAGATCCCGGCCGACGCCGACGTGGTGGTCTGTCACTCCGGGCTCGCCGCCCGGGCCAGGGTCTCGGCGCCGGGCAAGGTGCTGGTGTCCTTCCAGATCTTCCTCGGCGACCCGGCCGTGACCAAGCTGGTCGCCACCATCAAGAACGGTGGCACGGTCGATGCGTGACGACCTGCTCGATCCGCGCGCCGTACTCCTGCACGAGAGCGCGGCCGACCGGGACGAGGCGATCAGGCGGTGCGGACGCGCCCTGGTGGAGGTGGGCGCGGTCGCCGAGCCGTACATCGACGCCATGCTCGAACGCGAACAGACGATCTCCACCTACGTCGGCGAGGGCGTGGCCATCCCGCACGGCACCGCGGCCGCCAAGGAGGTCGTCCGGCACGACGCGATCTGCGTCGTACGCTTCCCGGACGGCGTCGACTGGGGCGGCGAGCCCGTCACCCTCTGCGTCGGCATCGCCGCGAAGAACGACGGGCACGTACAGCTGCTGGCGGCGCTCGCCGACATCCTGCTCGACCCCGAACGCGCCAGAGCACTCCGTGAGGCGACGGAGGTCGGCCAAGTCATGAAGGAGCTCAGATCGTGAAGGTCGCCCGTTTCCACGCCCCAGGGGACATCCGCGTGGAGGACGCGCCGGAGCCGGTCGCCGGTCCCGGCGAGCTGAAGATCCGGGTACGCAACTGCTCGACCTGCGGCACCGACGCCAAGATCTTCAAGCACGGCCACCACCACATCCGCCCGCCCCGGGTGATGGGCCACGAGATCGCCGGCGAGGTGGTCGGCACAGGCGAACGCGTGCAGGTCATCGCGGCCATTCCGTGCGGCACCTGCGAGGAGTGCCGGCGCGGCCGCCTCACCGTCTGCCCGAACCAGGAGTCGATGGGTTACCACTACGACGGCGGTTTCGCCGAGTACATGGTGATCCCGGCGAAAGTGCGGGCCGTCAACGGCGTCAACGTCATCCCGTCAGGCGTCGGTTTCGCCGAAGCGTCGGTGGCCGAGCCGCTCGCCTGCGTGCTGAACGGCCAGTCACTGGCGCGGGTCGGCCCGGGTGACGACGTGGTCGTCATGGGCGCGGGCCCGATCGGCTGCCTGCACGTGCGGCTGGCCCGCGCGCGCGGCGCCGCGCGGGTGTTCCTGGTGGACGTGAACGCCGACCGGCTGGCGATGGCGGCGGAGCTGGTACGCCCCGACGCCGTCGTCGACACCGACGCGGTGGACCAGGTGCTCAAGCTGACCGGTGGCCGCGGCGCCGACGTGGTGATCACGGCGGCGGCCTCCGGCGCGGCCCAGGAGCAGGCCCTGCGCATGGCGGCCAGGCAGGCCAGGATCAGCTTCTTCGGCGGCCTGCCCAAGGACGCCCCGATCATCGCCCTGGACTCCAACCTGGTGCACTACCGCGAGCTGACCATCGTCGGCGCGAACGGCTCCAGCCCGGCGCACAACGCCGAGGCCCTCGGGCTGATCGCCGAAGGTCTGGTGCCGGTGGCGGACCTGATCACCCACCGGCTGCCGCTGTCCCAGGTGCTCGACGGGATCGACCTCGTCAGCCGGGGCGCGGCCATCAAGGTCACGATCGAGCCCTGAGGGGGGTTGTGATGGCACAACGTACGGTGACGGTGGCATCGGCGAGCGGCCTGCACGCGCGGCCCGCGAAGCTGTTCGTCCAGGAGGCGGTGCGGCTGGGGGTTCCGGTGCGGATCCGGGTGGGCGAGAAGTCGGTGCCCGCGAACAGCATGCTCGGCGTGCTGTCGCTCGGCGCCACCCAGGGCACCGAGGTGACGCTGGAGTCGGACGCGCCGGGCGCGGACGCCGCGCTGGACGCGCTGGTGGCGCTGCTCGCCCAGGATCTGGACGCGGAAGGGGCCCTCGATGGCTGACCCCGGCCGACCGGCCGAGGTCCCGCCGGATACGGAGTTGGCAGGGCTGGGGGTCAGTCAGGGGCGGGCCGCGGGGCCGGTGATACGCATGGCGCCGCCGCCCGTACTTCCCAGCCCCCGACAGGTCGCCGACCCTGCCGCAGAGTCCGCCGCAGTAGTGAAGGCCCTGGAGTCGGTCACCGCCGACCTGCGGCAACGCGGCGCCCTCGCGGGTGGCGGTGACGCGGCGGAGATCCTCGACGCCCTCGCCATGATCGCCGACGACCCGATGCTGCGCGAAGACGCCGAGGCCGCCGTCCGCGACGGCCTGGACGCGCCCCACGCCCTGGACGCCGCCTTCACCCACCACCGCGAGACCCTGGCCGCCCTGGGCGGCTACCTCGCCGAGCGGGCCGCCGACCTGGACGACCTCAAGCACCGCGCCGTCGCCGCCTGCCTGGGCCTGCCGATGCCCGGCATCCCCGCCCCCGGCCACCCGTACATCCTGGTGGCCGAGGACCTCTCCCCCGCCGACACGGCGGGCCTGGGCACGGACGTGGTGGCGCTGGTCACCGAGAAGGGCGGCCCGACCAGCCACACCGCGATCCTGGCGCGCGGCCGCGGCCTGCCCGCCGTGGTCGCCTGCGCGGGCATCACCGACCTGGCCGACGGCACGGTCATCTCGGTCGACGGCAAGACCGGTCAGGTCGGCGTCGGCCTGACGGACGAGGCCGTGGCGGAGCTCCGCAGGAGCGACCGGGAGGAACGCGCGCGCCTGGCGAACAGCAGCGGCCCCGGCAGGACGGCCGACGGCCACCCGGTCAAGCTGCTGCTCAACATCGGCTCGGCCGCCGACCTCCGGCCGGGCGCGGAGGGGGTCGGGCTGTTCAGGACCGAGTTCCTGTTCCTGGACCGCAAGCAGGAGCCGTCGTTCGAGGAGCAGGTGGCCGCCTACGCCGAGGTGTTCGCGCGGGCCGGGACGGTCGTGGTGCGCACGCTCGACGCGGGCA
This sequence comes from Nonomuraea sp. NPDC048901, assembly GCF_040649695.1. Taxonomy (NCBI): domain Bacteria; kingdom Bacillati; phylum Actinomycetota; class Actinomycetes; order Streptosporangiales; family Streptosporangiaceae; genus Nonomuraea; species Nonomuraea sp. NPDC048901. The sequence goes on from NZ_JBEZFW010000013.1 coordinate 214,494, forward strand.
CGGACAAGCCGCTGCCGTTCCTCGGCCTGCCGCCGGAGCCGAACCCGGCGCTCGGCATCCGCGGCCTGCGGGTGGATCGGGTGCTCCCGGCCGTACTGGACACGCAGCTCGACGCGATAGCGGAGGCGGCCCGCGCGACGGGCGCCGACGCCTGGGTGATGGCCCCGATGGTCACCACCCCGGCGGAGGCGGCCGGCTTCGCCCGCCGCGCCCGCGCCCGGGGGCTCACCCGGGTCGGCGCGATGGTCGAGGTGCCGGCCGCCGCCCTGCTGGCCGACCGCCTGCTGGCGGAGGTGGACTTCCTCAGCATCGGCACCAACGACCTCAGCCAGTACACCTTCGCGGCCGACCGTCAGCACCCCGGCCTGGCCGACCTCCTGGACCCGTGGCAGCCCGCGCTCCTGAAGCTCATCGCCGCCTGCGCGGACGCCGGCCGCGCCGCCGGCAAGCCGGTCGGCGTCTGCGGGGAGGCCGCCGGCGATCCCCGGCTCGCCCCGGTGCTGGTGGGATTGGGGGTGACGAGCCTGTCCATGGCGGCGGTGTGCGTGCCGTCCGTACGCGAGGAGCTGTCCCAGCACTCCCTGGAGGAGTGCCGCGAGCTGGCGGCACTCGCCCGGTGACGGTCAGGGGCGCCGGCGGAGCTTCGCGTCGGACAGCTGCGGGGGCTGCCAGCCCTCGTCGCCCGGGTTGATGGTGACGCCCGGCGCCACGATCGCGTCGATCCTGTCCAGTACGTCGTCGCTGAGCCGTACCTCGGGGGCGCTGAGCTGGCCCTCCAGATGTTCCATCGTGCGTGGCCCGATGATGGCCGAGGTGACCGCCGGGTGCCTGATCGTGAACGCCAGGGACAGCTCGATCAGCGTGTGCCCGGCCTCCTCGGCCAGGACGGCGAGCTGTTCGACGGCGTCGAGCTTGCGCTGGTTGACCTCCAGCTTCATGTCGTAGCGGTGCGGCAGCCGGCTCGCGCGGCGGCTCTCCGGCAGTTCCTGGTTCTTGCGGTAGCGGCCGCTCAGCCAGCCGCCCGCCAGCGGGCTCCAGACGATGGCGCCCATGCCGTACTTCTGGACGGTGGGCAGCACGTCGGCCTCGATGCCGCGGGCGAGCAGGGAGTACGGGGGCTGCTCGCAGACGAAGCGTTCGAGCCCGCGCCGCTCGGCCGCCCACTGGGCCTCGACCACCTGGTGCGCGGGGAAGGTGGAGCTGCCGATGTAGCGGACCTTGCCCTGCCGGACGAGGTCGGTGAGGGCGCCGAGCGTCTCGTCTATGTCGGTGGCGGGGTCGGGGCGGTGGATCTGGTAGAGGTCGATCCAGTCGGTGCCGAGGCGGCGCAGGCTGTTCTCGACGGCCTGGAAGATCCAGCGCCTCGAGTTGCCACCCTCGTTGGGGCCGTCACCCATGGCACCGTGGCACTTGGTGGCCAGGACGACGTCGTCGCGCTTGCCCGACCTGGCCAGGGCCTTGCCGACGAACTCCTCCGACTGGCCCCGCGAGTAGACGTCCGCGGTGTCGATGAAGTTGATGCCCGAGTCGAGGGCGCGGTCGATGATGTCGGCCGACTTCTCGGCCGACTCCTCACCGAACCCGCCGAACATCATCGCGCCGAGGCAAAGAGGGCTGACCTTGAGACCGGTATGTCCGAGTACCCGATATTCCGTCATGCCCCTCACTCTGGCATGACCGCCTGGGCGGGGGGCAGCCGCACCGCGATGATGGCGTTCATGGCGGCCGTGGTGTCATGGAGCCATGACGGAGTTCCCGCACGCACCCACACCGGCGTTCCTCTTCGACCTCGACGGCACCTTGATCGACAGCGTCTACCAGCATGTCATCGCCTGGCGCCAGGCACTGTCCGGGCTGGGCATCGACCTGTCGGTGTGGCGCATCCATCGCCGCATCGGGATGAGTGGCGGGCTGTTCGTGAGCGCGCTGCTGCGGGAGACGGGGCTGAAACTGTCGGCGGAGCAGATCGACGAGTTGCAGACGATCCACGGTGACGCCTACACCGAGCAGATCGACTCCGTCCGCCCGCTGCCGGGCGCCGCCGAGTTGCTGAGCGAGCTGACCTCGCGCGGTGTGCCGTGGGCGATCGCGACCAGCGGTTACGCGCGTACGGCCCGGCTGGCGCTGGGCATGCTGGGCCTGCCGGAGGACACTCCGATGGTGACCCGCGACATGGTGCGCAGGGCCAAGCCGGACCCCGACCTGTTCCTTGCGGGTGCGGCGCTGCTGGAGGTGGATGTGCGGCATGCGATGGTGGTAGGAGACAGTGTCTGGGACCTGCTCGCCGCCCGCCGGGCGGGGGCGCTCGGGATCGGGGTGCTGTCCGGCGGATACGGCAGGGACGAACTGGAGCGCGCGGGTGCTTTCCGCGTGTACTCCGATCCGGCTGACATGCTGCATCGGCTCGACGAGCTGGGCGTACGCCAAAGCGACTGAAATATTGGAATATCCAGCCGAACCTCTACCGCTGGATCATGCGTATCCCCCACAGAGGAGCTTGATATGGACTTGGCAGATATCGGGGTCACCGGCCTGGCGGTCATGGGCAGGAACCTGGCGCGCAACCTCGCCAGGCACGGCTACGCGGTGGCCGTGCACAACCGCACGCCCAGCCGGACGCAGCAGCTGGTCAAGGAGTTCGGCGGCGAGGGCACGTTCGTACCGTCGGAGGAGCTGGCCGCCTTCGTGGCCTCGCTCAAGCGGCCGCGCCGGGCGATCATCATGGTGAAGGCGGGTCCGGGCACCGACGCGGTGATCGACCAGCTCGCCGAGCTGATGGAGCCGGGCGACATGATCGTCGACGGCGGCAACGCGCACTTCGCCGACACCCGGCGGCGCGAGGCGGCCCTGCGCGACAAGGGGATCCACTTCGTCGGCACCGGCATCTCCGGCGGCGAGGAGGGCGCGCTCAACGGCCCGAGCATCATGCCCGGCGGCTCCAAGGAGTCGTGGGAGGCGCTCGGCCCGATCCTGCAGGACATCTCGGCCAAGGTCGACGGCGTCCCGTGCGCGGTGCACGTGGGCCCCGACGGTGCCGGGCACTTCGTCAAGATGGTGCACAACGGCATCGAATACTCCGACATGCAGCTCATCGCCGAGTCCTACGACCTGCTGCGTCAGGCTCTCGGCGCCACCCCGGCGGAGCTCGCCGAGGTCTTCCGCGAGTGGAACCAGGGCGAGCTGGAGTCCTACCTGATCGAGATCACCGCCGAGGTGCTCGACCAGGTGGACGCGGCCACCGGCAAGCCGTTCGTGGACGTCGTGGTGGACCAGGCCGAGCAGAAGGGCACCGGCCGCTGGACCGTGCAGGGCGCGCTCGACCTGGGCGTACCGGTGACGGGCATCGCCGAGGCGGTGTTCGCCCGCGCGCTGTCGGGTCACCCGGAGCAGCGCGCCGCCGCCGCGTCCCTGGAGGGGCCGAAGCTGTCGGGCGTCGGCGGGCGGGAGCTGATCGAGGACGTACGGCAGGCCCTGTACGCCTCCAAGATCGTCGCCTACGCGCAGGGCTTCGACCAGATGGCCGCCGCCTCCAAGGAGTACGGCTGGGACCTGGACCTGGGCGCCATGGCCACGATCTGGCGGGGCGGCTGCATCATCAGGGCCCGTTTCCTCGACCGGATCCGCGCCGCCTACGACACCGACCGGGCGCTGCCGACGCTGCTGGCCGACCCGACGTTCGCGGCGGCACTGAACCTGGCGCAGGAGTCCTGGCGCCGGGTGGTGACCACGGCGGTGCAGATCGGCGTGCCGACGCCGGGCTTCTCCTCGGCGCTGGCCTACTACGACGGGCTGCGCCGTGAGCGGCTGCCCGCCGCGCTGATCCAGGGGCTGCGCGACTTCTTCGGCGCGCACACCTATCTTCGGGTGGACCGTGAGGGCGCCTACCACACCGACTGGTCCGGCGACCGCACCGAGCGCCCCGCGTAGTCTTCAGCGGCCGCGTTCTAAAGCGGGCCCGTTTCGAGCGGCTTCGTCCTGTTCTTCAGCGGGTCCGCAAGGGGATCGGGTTGGCCACGGCGGTCACGAGGCAGAAGCCGATCGGCCCGGCGGCGTCGTGCAGGGTGCACTGCCCTGTGGCGACGCCGCCGTCGCTGAGGTGCCCGGTCGCCTCCACGCCGACCAGCTCCCCCTCGGGGACCCGGCCGAGCGTGATCGTGTAGTCGGCGTTGATGAAGTGCACGCCGCCGGTGCCGCCGGTGCTGAGCGGGCTGGCGAAGTCGGCCGCGAGCGCCACCCTGGTGAACGGCGTGACCGGCTCGTCGTCCACGAGCGGATGGGTCTCGCGCAGCCAGACCCGGTTGGGGCCCGGCTCGCTCCAGTCGGTCAGCCGCCACAGGTCGAACGGCGGCTCCCACTCCCCGCCCGTCACAGGCGGTCCGGCGGGCGGCGGCTCGTCCCAGGCGGGCGTGTCGTTCCGCTCGCCGTCCGGCTGCTCGCTCTGCCTGAGAAGCACGGCGCTGGCCCGGCCGATCACGCCCTGGTCGGTACGGATCGCCACGTCGGCCACCCGGATCCGGCGCCCGTCCCTGACCAGCTCGGTCTCGACGGTGACCGGGAGCATCGGGCTGTTGCGGAACAGATCGACGGTGAGCCGGGCGAACCGCAGGTCCGCCTCACCGTACTCCTGCTCGACGGCCATGGCGGCCAGGCCCCCGAGCAGGCGGCCGTGGAGCATGTCGGGCGACCAAGGGCTGCGGGCGTGCGGAGCGGGCACGAACTCGCCCGTCTTACGCGTGAAGAACGCTGACGTCACAGAATGAGATTCTAGAGGGTGGTGAGTCGCCGCCCGAGCCCGCGCAGCCGTTCCTTGAGCTCGACCGGCTCCAGTACCTCGAAGTCGAGGTCGAGGAAGGCCACAACCACGGCGATCAGATGCAGGTCGTCACCGCGCAATGTCAGCACGCAGGTGTCCTCGCCGACCGGCTCGACGACGCCCGCCGTACGGCCCGCGACCTGATCGGCAGGGGCGTGCAGCAGGACGCGGGCCTGGATCGGCCACATGTCGTGACCCATCCGGCGCTCGACCCAGGCCGCGACGTCGCCGCCTGGCGGCTCGCGCGGGGTGAAGCGGGGACCGTTCGGCGTGCGCGGGCGCAGGCGGTCGGCGCGGTAGGTGCGCCAGTCCCGCCGGTCGACGTCCCAGCCGACCAGGTACCAGCGGCGCGACCAGTTGACCAGGGTGAGCGGCTCGGTCTTGCGCTCGGTGGTGACGCCGTCGCGGCCGGTGTAGTCGAAGCGGAGCTGCTCGTGGTCGCGGCAGGCGGCGGCCACCGCGGTCAGCACCTCGGCGGCGACCGTCGGACCGCCGGTGGTGATCGGCACGGTGTGGGTCTGCAGCGCGTTGACCCGGTGCCGCAGCCGGGCGGGCAGTACTTGCTCCAGCTTGGCCAGGGCGCGCAAGGAGGTCTCCTCGATGCCCGTCACCGTGCCGCCCGCGGCCGTGCGCAGGCCGACGGCGACGGCCACGGCCTCGTCGTCGTCCAGCAGCAGCGGCGGCAGCTCGGCGCCCGCGCCCAGCCGGTAGCCGCCGGAGACACCCGGCGTGGAGTGGACCGGATAGCCGAGACCGCGCAGCCGCTCGACGTCGCGGCGCACGGTCCTGACCGCGACGCCGAGCCGTTCGGCCAGGTCAGCGCTGGGCCAGTCGCGCCGTGCCTGCAGCAGGGACAGCAGGCGGAGCAGCCTGGCGGAGGTGTCCAACACAAGGGCAATTGTGTCCTGATCCTGGCCGCAATGCCGCCTAGCTTTGGCGACATGGAGAAATTCGTGATCGATATCCCGCAGGCCGCGTTGACCGATCTGGCGGAGCGGCTGCGCCGTACGCGCTGGCCCGACGCGCTGGAGGGCGTCGGCTGGTCCTACGGCGTACCGCTTCCAGCGGTACGCGAGCTGGCCGAATACTGGCTCGACGGCTATTCCTGGCGTGCACACGAGGCCAGGCTGAACGCCCTTCCGCAGTACACGACCGTGATCGACGGCCAGCGCGTGCACTTCGCGCACCTGCGCTCCCCCCGCGAGGACGCGCTGCCGCTGCTGCTGACGCACGGGTGGCCCAGCACGTTCGCCGACTTCGCGCGTGTCGCCGAACCCCTCAGCCGCGACTTCCACCTGGTCATCCCGTCGATCCCCGGCTTCGCCTTCTCGGGACCGACGTCGGAGACCGGCTGGGGCGTGCGGCGCGTCGCCGCCGCCTGGGCGGAGCTGATGAGCAGGCTCGGCTATACGCGGTACGGCACGCAAGGCGGCGACTTCGGCTCGCTGATCTCCCCGGAGGTGGCCAGGCTCGACCCGGACCACGTCGTCGGGGTGCATCTGAACGCGCTCACGACGCTCGTCAACGACGACCAGGCCGGGCTGAGCGCGGCCGAGGTGGAGCGGGCCAAGGGGGTGGAGCGCTGGCACCGCCACTACTCCGGGTACGCCATGATCCAGGGGACCAGGCCGCAGACCCTGGCCTACGGCCTGGCCGACTCGCCGACCGGGCAGCTCGCCTGGAACCTCGACGCGTACGCCTCCTGGGGTCAGGACATCGGCGGCTTGTCGCGCGACGACATCCTGACCAATGTGACGATCTACTGGCTCACGGACACGGCGGGCTCCTCCGCGCGTCTCTACCGCGAGGGCGCCTCAGCCTGGGAGCCACCCGCCGAGCCGGGCAGGACGCCGACCGCCGTGGCGGTCTTCCCCGGCGACAGTTCGGTGCGGCGCTACGCCGAGGTCGCGCACAACGTGGTGCGCTGGTCGGAGTTCACCGCCGGCGGCCATTACGCCGCGCTTCAGGCGCCGACGCTGCTCGCCGAGGACATCAGGGCGTTCTTCATGGCGCTCAGCCCCCGATCCATGAACTCGGCGACGACGGGCACCGCCTCCTCCGGGTAGAGGTCCGCGTGCCAGACGAACCGCGACCGGCCGTCGCCCTCGTCCACCACCGTCGAGGACGCGTTGTGGTGCCGCAGCCCGAGCGGGCTGTCGACTATGGCGTAGGCGATGCGGCGGGCCTCGTCGTCGACGTCCAGGATGAGCTCATGGGCGACGGCACCGTTGAAGAACGTGACGATCCTGACATCGCCCTCCATGTGGCACTCGAGCACGAACCCGGGCGCGAGCCGGTCAACCCGGCCGGCCTCGCGCAGGACCGCCCACACCCGCTCGGCGGGGACGTCGAGCATCGCTTCCTTGTGAATGGCGGCCATGGGGTCAGCCACCTGCCGCGACGCAGAACGGGTGGCCCTCAGGGTCGGTGAGCACGGTCCAGTCGGCGCCACCCGGCTGGAACTCCGGTACGGCGGCGCCGAGCCCGACCAGCTCCTTGACGGCGAGCTCGACGTCGGTGACCTGGAGGTCGAGGTGGACGTGCTTGGCGTCGCCGGGCCAGCCGGGGCCGCGGTAGCCGGCGACACGCTGGAACGCCAGCCCGACGGGGCCGCCCTCGACGGTGGCGAAGTCGTCGTCGCTGTGGGCGATCCGGCCGCCGGTGGCCTTGGCGTAGAAGTCGGCGAGAGCGGCCGGGTCCTGGCAGTCGAAGATCACGGTGGAGACCGTGATGGTTGTTGTCATGGGTCCAGGGTGGGGCGGGGCGGGCGACCGGGTCTTGAACATCCTTGCACCACCGCTGGGCGTTCGCCGACTGGCGGCACCACGCCGCGGCGCCGCGCTTTCCGTCCGCCGGCGCGGCGGCGCTGGGCGGCACTGCGCGCCGGTGCTGGGCATACCGTCGTGTGCCGGTGCGACGGCGGCAGGATTGTCGTAGCCGGAGCGTAGGGTTCGGCAGGTGCGTTCAGCAGTCCGTCTCGGCACCGGGTCCGGGTTCACCCTCGACGCGGTGACCTGCCACGACGATCACCGCAGGTGGTCGCCGCCCGAAACGAGCTCCGCCTACCGGGTGGTGCTGGTGCGCCGCGGCCGCTTCCGCCGCAAGGCCGACGGGCGGGCCGCCGTGGTGGATCCGACGATGGCCTATCTCGGCATTCCTGGCGAGGAGGAGCATTACGCACACCCGGCGGGTGGCGACGTGTGCACCTCCCTGTGCGTGACGCCGGATCTGTGGCGCTCGCTCGCGGGCGACAACGTGGTGCCCTCCCGCTCCACGATTTACGTGGATGCCCGCCTCGACCTGGCGCACCGCCGCTTCCTGGCCGCCGCCCGCACCGGCGACACGGCTTTCGAGCTCGCCGAAGCCTTGCTGCCCCTCCTTTCCACCGCCCTCGCCCAGCTCACCCCCGTGCCGGCGCGGCGCGGCCGGGCTCCGGCGAGCTCGGAGGTGATCGTGGAGGGTGCCCGGGAGGCCATCGCCGCGGGCCATCCCGCCGCCGATGGGCTCCTGCCGCTGGCGGAGTTCCTGGCTGTCTCGCCGTACCAGCTGAGCCGGGCCTTCACCCGAGAGCTCGGCATATCCCTGACCCACTACCGCAACCGGGTGCGCGTCGGGCGGGCCCTCGACCACCTGGAGGGCGGCGCGGCGAACCTGGCGCTGCTGGCCGCCGAGCTGGGGTTCGCCGATCAGGCCCACCTGACCCGCACGGTCCGCCGCCACGCCGGCCGCACCCCCGCGGCACTGCGCCGCCTGCTCGCTCCTCCAGGATCTCCGACGGAGAGCCCGGGTCGCGACCGTTGACGCGTCCCCGTCCCTTTCCCCGCCGCTGTCACCGTCGGAGGACGAGGCTGAGCACGATCGCCGCCTCCTGTTTGCCGATATTTCGTGGCATTCCCGGATAGCCGCACCGGATTCGATCAACGACGGCCCGGTGGCGTAAGCTCCCTCGCGTGCGTGATTCAGGTGAGGACCCCCGGCCCGCCCGCGGTGCGGTGCGGGAGATCCACTCGCTCAGCCAGGCGGCGACCCTGTCCTACTCCCCCGACCTCGACGGACTGGCCGACCCCGGCGAGATCGTCTGGGCCTGGGTGCCCTACGAGGAGGACCCGGAGCGCGGCAAGGACCGCCCGCTGCTGATCGTGGGCCGCACCGGACGCAGGCTGCTGGGCATGATGCTGTCCAGCCAGGGCGACGACGGCCCCGACTGGCTGGAGGTCGGCGTGTGGGGGCGCGACGGCAAGACGTCCTACCTGCGGCTGGACCGCGTGTTCGGCCTGGACGAGGACGACATCAGGCGTGAGGGCGCGGTGCTCGACGGTGCGCGGTTCGCCCGCGTGGCGGCTCACCTCATGAAGACGTACGGCTGGACCGCCGGCGGCTGACCCGCTTCGTTCGGCGTCCTCCTGGCTGCGATCATGGGGACATGCGTGTTGCGGTGATCGGGAGCGGAATCGTCGGAGCGGCCGCGGCCTGGCACCTGAGCGGGCGCGGAGTGTCCGTGACGGTGGTGGACGGGGCTTTCAGCGGGCGGGCGACGGAGGCCGGCGCGGGCATCGTGTGCCCGTGGGTGGACCATCCCGACGACGACGCCTGGTACACGCTGGCGGGCGAGGGGGCTCGCCGCTACCCGGATCTGGTGTCGGCGCTCGGCGAGGACATCGGGTACGCACGGGTCGGAGCGCTGCTGGTGGCCACAGACCCGGTCGAACTGGAGCCGATACGCGCCCTCCTGCTGCGCCGCCATCCGGAGGCACCAGAAATGGGGGACATCACGGATGTGGCGGCTCCGTCGGCACTGTTCCCGCCGCTCAGGGAAGGTCTGAGCGCGATCCACGTGCCGGGGGCCGCTCGGGTGGACGGTCGGGCGGTACGTGACGCCCTCCTCCGCGCCGCCATCCGCCAAGGCGCCGACCTCCGTACGGGCACCGCGACCCTCACCCCCGACGGCGGCGTGCTCCTCCACACCACACCCGACGGCGATCCGCTCCTCCGCACCACCACCGGCGCGCCCGGCCCGGAGCCGCACGCCGGGGAGGCGGCGATGCCGGGAAGCAGGCTTGAGTCCCCGACTCGGGAGGTGGGAGCACCGAGCGACAGGCTCAAGTCGCCGGCCGAGGTTCGCGTGGAGGCGGATGTGGTGATCGTGGCCGCCGGAGCCTGGAGCGGGGAGGTGTGCCGGGGGCTTGGGGTGGAGATCCCGGTGTCCCCCAGGCGCGGGCAGATCGTGCATGCCACCCTCGACGGCGTGGACACCACCTCCTGGCCGATCGTGCTGCCCCGGAGCGGGCCGTACCTGCTGGGCTTCCCCGGCTCGCGACTGGTGGTCGGTGCGACCGTGGAGGACGCCGGGTTCTCGCCGTACGTCACCCTCGGCGGCATCCACGAGGTGCTGGCGGCGGGCCTGCGACTGGCGCCCGGCTTGGACGACGCGAGGGTGGTGGAGACGAGGGTGGGCCTGCGTCCGGTGTACGGGGCGGGCACGGCTCTCATCGACCGGCTCACCGACCGGGTGGTGGTGGCAACGGGCCTGGGCGCGTACGGCCTGACGGCCGGCCCGTTCACCGGCCAGATCGCCGCCGCGCTCGCACTGGGCGAAACCCCACCCATCGACATCAGCCCGTACGCGCACATCCCCGCCTGAGCCCGCCCATCGAGATCCGGCCCCCAGACGGCGGGCAGGACGGCTGAGAGCTGTTCCTCGGATCAGGTTTGGAGCCGAAGGACCAGGCCAGCCGCTCCACGCACCCCTTCCACGCATGGTTGGGGTCTTGACCGTCGGCGGCTTGTTTCGTACGTTCCCGGCGAGCTTGTTGGACGACGACATCGCCCGGAGGCGGCTTTGACAGAACAGTCCAGCACCACATCGACCTGGCCGGACCTTCCCCCTGGACCGTACGGCACCCCGTCGCCCGACCTGACCCGCCGGTACGCTGAGGCGCCGATGGAGGCGGCCACGCTGCCGAGCGGTGACCGGGTGCCCATGATCGTCCGGTACGCGGATGTCCGCAGCGTGCTCACCTCGCCGGCCAGCAGTCGTAACCTGCGTGAGCCCGGCCTGCCCAGAATGGTCAGCGGCACGTTCCTGGACGACGACCCGGCGGCGCTGATGAACCAGGATCCGCCGGAGCACACCCGATACCGGCGCATCATGCACGGCACGTTCACGCCCAGGCACATCGAACGCTGGCGGCCCCGCGTGGCGGCCATCGCCGGCGAGTTGATCGACGCGGCCGGTGATGAGTTCGATATGGTCGCGGGCTTCGCGCTGCCGCTGCCCGCTCGGGTGATCTGCGAGCTGCTCGGCGTGCCGATGGACCGCTTCGAGCAGGTCCGCGGCTGGACGGAGATGTTTCTGTCCGCCTCGGACGCGAGCGCCGACGCTCGGGCCCAGGGATTCGCCGCGTTCACGGCCTATGCGCGGGAGCTGATCGAGCAGCACCGGACCGAGCCCGGCGAGGACCTGATCGACTTGCTCATCGCGGCACGCGATGAAGGCGATGGGCTCAGCGAGGACGAGCTGACCAACATGGTGTTCACGCTGATCATGGCCGGGCACGAGACGACCGCCTCAATGATCGTCCGGGGCAGCTTCCGCCTGCTCTGCCACGCCGACCAGTACGCCGAACTCGCGGCCCATCCCGAACTGGTCGAGCCGGCGGTGGAGGAGATCCTGCGTCACGAAGGACCTGGCTCCAACGGCATGCTCCGGCGGATCACTGATGACGTCGAGGTGTCCGGCGGGACCATCCTGGCCGGCACGGTTGTGCTGCCCAACCTTTGGGCCGCCGACCACGACCCGTCGGTGTTCCAGGACCCGCTGCGGTTCGACGTGAAGAGGTTCACCGATGCCCAGTCCACTCCGCACCTGGCATTCGGCCATGGCCCTCACTACTGCTTAGGCGCGAACCTGGCGAGAATGGAACTGCAGGAGGCGTTCCACGCTCTGGTGACGCGCCTGCCAGGACTGCACGCGCAGGAGGACCTGTCGGCCGTGGTGTGGAGCGACGGGTTCGTCTACTGGCCACGCCGACTGCTGGTCAAAGCAAGCTGAGCCCGAACATGCGACCGCATCGCCGGCGCCGCCTCGGTGAGAGCAGCCGGGCGGCTCGGTCTGGATCGCGGTCAGCAGCATCTGCCAGGTGCCATCTGCCGACCCAGTTCTCAGCCCAGGCCCGGTCAGTGCCCACACCGCATGGCAAGGTGTCGACCGGGCCCCGGTCGGTGCCGACGCGTTGTGGGACGACTATCCCAGGCCCCGGTCGGTGCCGACGCCCCGTAGCAGGGTGTCGACCAGGAGCGTGGCCAGGGTGTCGGCGTCGTCGCCCTGGCTCTGCGCGGCCTCGTGGATCAGCGCGTAGTAGACACGCCTGGCCCACGCCGGATCCACGTCGGCCCGCAGCAGGCCGGTGGCCTGCGCCTTGCGGAACAGCTGGTCGCACCTGTCCTCGACCTCTGAGTGCACGCGGGCCACCTCGGGGTCCGACGACGCGCGGCTCATCGCGAAGCCCCAATCGATCTTCACCCGCAACACGCTGGCCGTGACCTGGTAGAGCGCGACCAGCGGCGGCGTGGTCTCGGGATTGGCGGACTCGACCGCCGCCGCGAACTGCCGCGTGGCCCACCCTTCCATCGCGCTGACCAGGGCATCGCGGGACGCGAAACGCCGGTGCACGGTCGTGCGGGCGACCCCGGCCGCCTCGGCGATCTGCTCCATGCTGGCCGACGGATTCTTGCTGAGCACCCGCTCGGCCGCTTCCAGGATCGTGCGTACGGTCCGTTCGGCGTCGGAACGCAGCGCGCGCCCCTGCTGACTCGCTTCCACAGTGCAACCATACACTCCAGAGTTGCAACACTGATGTTGCAACTGCTACCTTCCTAGCATCATCAGCGATGCACTTACGGAGGCACGCGTCACCATGGACATGCGACTCACCGGCAAGACCGCCGTCGTCACCGGCGCCAGCAGGGGCCTCGGTCTCGCCATCGTCGCGGCGCTGCGAGCGGAGGGGATGCGGGTCGTGGCCGGTTCACGGACGATCTCGCCCGAGCTGAAGGAGACCGGCGCGACGGCGATCGCGGTCGACCTGTCCAGCGCCGAAGGCCCGGCCGAGCTGATCGGCACCGCCCTGGCCGAGCTGGGCGAGCTCGATCTGCTGGTCAACAACGTGGGCGGCGGCGACGGCGGCGAGGGACAGCTGGACGGGTTCCTGGGCTTCACCGAGGAGCACTGGCACCAGACCCACGATCTCAACTTCCTCAGCGCCGTCCGCGCCACCAGGGCCGCCCTGCCCAGCCTGCTGCGACAGGGCGGGACCGTGGTCAACATCTCCTCCAACGGCGCCCGCATGCCGCACGCCGGCCCGATCACCTACACCACGGCCAAGGCCGCGCTGACCGCGTTCGGCAAGGCGCTGGCCGAGGAATTCGGGCCGCAGGGGGTGCGGGTCAACACCGTCTCCCCCGGCGCCAGCCGCACGTCGATGTGGGAGGACCCCAACGGTTACGGCGCGGCGCTCGCCGTCAAGATGGGCCTGGAGCACGACCAGCTCCTGGCGGGGCTGCCGTCGAGCACGGGGATGACAACGGGTAGATTCGTCGCTCCCGCGGAGGTCGCCGCCCTGGTGACCTACCTGGCCTCACCACACGCCGCGAGCGTCAACGGCGCCGACTACGTCATCGACGGCGGCGCGATCAAGACGGTCTGAATCTATCGCGATATATCGTCGAAATCGGGAACATCGGAGATATCGCGATCAGTTGAGTGGTGTGGACCGACTTTCAGGGGAGTGTGAGCGATGGCGAGACTGCGGACGATACGACGGATTCTCGTAGGCGGGGCGGCCTTGGCCGCGGCGGGCTGGGCCCTGCGTGACGTACCCGCCGAGCTGGGCGTGCGGCCTTTGACCTCGGGACCGGACCGGGCGGCCAGGGTGCGGCGCTCCCCGCAGTTCAAGGACGGCGCCTTCTACAACCCGATGCCGGAATCCACCACCATGCTGTCCGCGCCGCCCCCGGGTCTGCTGCGCGAGATGTCCAAGGACAGAGACCTGCGCCGCCCGTCCGGCCCCGTTCCGCTGCGCGTGCCGCCGACCGGCGACCCGTCGCCCACCGGGCTGAGAGCGATCTGGTACGGCCACGCCTCCACGCTGGTGGAGATCGAGGGGCGTCGGGTGCTGTTCGATCCGGTGTGGAGCAGACGGCCGTCGCCGTCGCAGCTTGTCGGGCCGAAGCGGCACCACCCGGTGCCCGTCCCGCTGAACCGGTTGCCGCAGGTCGACGCGATCGCGATCTCGCACGACCACTACGACCACCTCGACATGGGGACCGTGCGCACGCTCACCGCGACGCAGAAGGCGCCGTTCCTGGTGCCGCTGGGCATCGGCGCCCACCTGGAGCGATGGGGCGTGCCCGCCTACCGGATCATCGAGCTCGACTGGGACGAGGAGGCCGAGGTGGCCGGGCTGCGCTTCATCGCGACGGCCGCCCGCCATTTCTCCGGCCGGGTCCTCACCCGCAACGACACGCTGTGGGGCTCCTGGGTGGTGGCCGGAGCGAGCAAGCGGGTCTTCTACGCGGGCGACTCCGGCTACTTCGAGGGCTACCGGGGCATCGGGTCGGCGCACGGCCCGTTCGACCTGACGCTGATGCCGATCGGCGCCTACAGCCCCTCCTGGCCCGACATCCACATGAACCCGGAAGAGGCGGTCAACGCCCACCTCGACCTGGGCGGCAGGCTGCTGCTGCCGGTGCACTGGGCGACGTTCACGCTGGCGCTGCACCCGTGGGCGGAGCCGGTGGAGCGGCTGTGGCGCGAGGCGAAGGCCCGCGACGTCGAGATCGTGGTGCCACGCCCCGGTGAGGCCGTCGACACCGACGGCGCTCCGGCCGTCGACGGCTGGTGGGAGACCCTGGGCTGACCACCTTCGACCACACCCGGCGGGCCTGCTATGCCGGATATGTCACCCAGGCCATCGTCAACAACCTGGCGCCACTGCTGTTCATCGTCTTCCAGACGCGCTATCAGGTGCCGTACGAGATGCTGGGCCGCCTGGTCATGCTCAACTTCGCCACCCAGCTCGTCACCGACCTGATCGCGGTCAAGGTGGTGGACCGGACGGGTTACCGGGTGCCCTTGGCATTGGCGCACGTGTTCAGCGTGGCCGGGCTGGTGCTGCTGGCGGTCGCTCCGTCAGCGTTGCCGTCGCCCTACACAGGGCTGGCCGTGGCGGTGGTGATCTACGGGATCGGCGGCGGGCTGCTGGAGGTCCTGGTCAGCCCGGTGGTGGACGCCCTGCCCGCACCGGCTGAGCACCGGGCCGCCAGGATGAGCCTGCTGCACTCCTTCTACTGCTGGGGCCAGGTCGCCGTCGTGCTGGGCACGACGCTGGTGCTGGCCTGGATCGGCGACGCGGCCTGGCAGGCGCTGCCGCTGCTGTGGGCACTCGTACCCCTGGCCGGCCTCGTGCTCTTCCTGCGGGTCCCGCTGCCCGCGACGGTGCCCGAGGAGCACCGGACCGGGCTCGGGGCTCTGCTGCGGACCCCGTTCTTCGCGGCGGCGCTCCTGCTCATGCTCTGCGCGGGCGCGGCCGAGCTGACCATGTCGCAGTGGTCCTCGCTCTTCGCCGAGCAAGGGCTGGGCGTGGCCAAGGTGTGGGGGGACCTCGCGGGACCCTGCCTGTTCGCGGTGCTCATGGGACTCGGCCGGATCGCCTACGGTCTCTGGGGTAGCCGGATCCCCCTGCTGCCCGCCGTGATCGCCTGCGGCGTACTGGCCACCGCCTGCTACCTCACCGCCGCCCTGGCCCGGGACCCGGTGCTCAGCCTGATCGGGTGTGCGGTGTGCGGGCTGGCGGTCAGCCTGATGTGGCCGGGAACGTTCAGCCTGACGGCCGCCCGCTTCCCATTGGGCGGGACCGCGATGTTCGGAGTCCTGGCGATGTTCGGCGACGCGGGGGCGGCGGCGGGCCCGTGGCTGGCGGGCGCCGTCGCCCAAGGCGGCCTGCTCGGCGACGGCGCCGTCACCCAAGAAGGCCTGCTCGGCGACGGCTCAGGACTCCGTGCCGGGCTGCTGGTCGGCACCGTCTTCCCGCTCGCGATCGTCGTGGTGGGCATCGCGCAGTCACTCCTGGCCCGCCGCCGCACCTCCACTCCCGCACCCGCCGAGAACTGACCCATGCCGCCATATTCCGCCACCGCTTCCGCTCCCGCACCCGCTGAGTGCGGATCCATGCCGCCGTACTCCGCCTCCGTCTCTGCCCCCGTGCCCGCAGCCGCACCCGCCGAGAGCTGACCCATGCCGCCGTACAGTGCCGTCGTACAGTTCATAACGTGAGCAACCTGGAGCAGGACCCCGACGAGATCCGCTGCGCTGCCGAGAGCGGTGGTGAGACCGAGTTGCTCGCCGGACGCGCGGTGCCGCTGGGCGGTCCGCGCAGCATGTCGGTGAGCAGGACGCTGCCCAACGCGCACCGCCGCATGATCGGCGCGTGGTGCTTCGTGGACGCCTACGGCCCCGAGGTGGCGGTGATGCGGGTGCCTCCGCATCCGCACACCGGTCTGCAGACTGTGAGCTGGCTGATCGCCGGCGAGGTGCTGCACCGCGACAGTGTCGGCAGTCTCCAGGAGGTACGCCCTGGCCAGCTGAACTTGATGACCGCCGGACGCGGCATCTCCCACTCGGAGGAGTCGCCCGAGACGCTGCTGCACGGCGTTCAGTTGTGGGTGGCGCTGCCCGACGCGGACCGGCGTACCGGGCCCGGGTTCGAGCACCACGCGTCACTGCCCGTGCGGTCCGGCACCGGGTTCGACGCCACGGTGATCATGGGGTCGCTCGG
Source organism: Nonomuraea sp. NPDC048901 (assembly GCF_040649695.1). NCBI lineage: Bacteria > Bacillati > Actinomycetota > Actinomycetes > Streptosporangiales > Streptosporangiaceae > Nonomuraea > Nonomuraea sp. NPDC048901. Next base: position 231,141 of record NZ_JBEZFW010000013.1, read on the forward strand.
CGGCGTGACCTCGCCCGCGACCACCTACAGCCCCCTGGTGGGCGCCGAGGTGGCCGTCGAAGGGAACGCCGAAGTGCCGCTCGACCCCGGCTTCGAGCACGGGGTGCTGCTGCTCGACGGGGAGGTCGAGCCGCTGGAGGCGGGACCGCTGCTCTATCTGCCGCCGGGCCGCAGCCTGTTGCGGCTGAGCGGGCGCGGGCGGGTGCTGCTGATCGGCGGCGAGCCGTTCGCCGAGGAGATCGTGATGTGGTGGAACTTCGTCGGCCGCGACCACGACGAGATCGTCGCGTTCCGCAAGGAGTGGATGGAGGGCGAGGGGTTCGGCGCCGTCGAGGGGTTCGACGGCGGCCCGCTCCCCGCGCCCGTCCTGCCGGGCACCCGGCTGCGGCCCAGGGGCCGCGTCCGCTAGTCCTGTCTTTTTCGCACATACCGCCTTGTCGTAGGTCAGCCGCTAGGGCTGATCCAGCACTCGGTGTCATCGGTGTAGCCCGTGGACAGCGACCCGTGGAGAACAGGGCTGGTTCTGGTGACATGCGGAAACTGGGCAAGTTCCGGTGACACGCGGGGAATTGGGCTAGTTCCGGCGTGGGAAGGTGTAGATCACGTCCATGTTCGAGCTGTTCGTCGGTATCTCGGCCAGCAGTCGCAGCGCGGTGCCCGTGAAATCGACCACCTGTATCTGCTGCTTCTCCGCGCTCGCGTCGGGCCTGATCCAGCAGACCAGATGGCTGTCGTCGTACCAGGTGGCCAGGCCGGTGCAGGGCGACTCGAAGCGCTTCAGCTCGGTGCCGGTCTGGGCGTCGTAGACGCAGTTGTTGCCGCTGCCCAGACCGGGGCAGTTGGTGACGAACTGCTTGCCCGACGGCGAGAACAGCGACTCGGCGATACCCGACCCCACGTTCGGGATCCGGCGCAGCCGCACCCCGTTCGCGTCGAAGAAGCGCAGCGCCTGCTGCTTGGCGTCGTTCGACAGGGCCACCACGCCCGTGTCGGCCTGGTCGAAGCCGTAACGGATGCCGTGCAGCGAGCCCTCCCTGAGCGAGGCGACCGTGGCCTGCCTGGTGGCGACGGTCACGATCGCGAACCCGGTCGACTGCCAGACCCCCTTCACCGGGTTGCCGACGTTGAACAGCAGGCGGCCGCTGTCACGCGACCAGCCCTGCACGTACGCGCTGAGCGGCTGGCGTGACGTCTTGACCGTGAACGCCTCACCCGACACCTTGTCGGTGATCTTGACGCTGTCGTAGCCGTCGACGAACTTCTTGCCGCGCTGGGCCAGGTACCGGCCGTTGGGCGACAGCATGCTCTCCCACATGTCCGGATATTTCGTGAACGGTCCGGCCAGGGAGTCCCGGGCGTAGTAGATCCAGTTCTGAGTCTTCGCGTCGCGGACCAGGTAGGTGGTGAGCCTGACGGCATCGCCCGGATTCTCGTAGATGACCGCGTCGGTGTCGGGAAGCGTTGAGGTGACCAGGTTCGCGGTGGGAACGACCGTCGGGGCCGCGGATGTGGCCGTGCCTTCGGCGCTCGGGGAGGAGGTCGGGGTCGGCGGGCCGGGCAGGTTGGTCAGCGCGACGGCCACCACGACGACGGTCGCGACGATGGCCACAGCCGCGGCGATCGCCGCCACCACGTAGCTCTTCTTCCCGCCCGATCGAGGCGGCGGCCCCTGCGGGCCGGAGCCGTACTGCGGAGACGGGCCCTGTAGTGACGGGCCCTGCGGGATCGGACCTTGGGGTGGTGGCCCGTACGGGTGCGCCGCCTGCGGTTGCGGCCCTTGGGGGTACGGCCCCGACTGCGGTTGCGGCCCCTCGGGGTATGACCCCGGCTGCCCGTACGGAGCCTGGGGGTACGGCCCTTGGGGGTATGGCCCCGACTGCGCGTACGGAGGCTGACCGTATGAGGGCTGTCCATATGGGGGCTGCATGGGGGACCCTGACCCCGGCTGGGACGGCGGCTGGGGCTGGAACGGAGGCTGAGGCGGAGCCGAGGGGTGAGACGGAGGCTGCATGGGGAGCCCCGGCCCCGGCTGGGACGGCGGCTGGGATTGGAGTGGAAGCCGAGGCGGAGCCGAGGGGTTGGACGAGGGCTGAGGCGGAAGCGAGGGGCGGGACGGGGAGCCGCTGACCACGGCGGCCGCCTGCTCCAGTTCCGCGGGGTTCGACGTGGGATGCTCCAGCAGCCGCATGATCACCTGTTCGGCGGTAGGCCGCCGGGCGGGGTCCTTTGACAGGCAGGCGGCCACGAGTTCGCGCAGCGGCCCGGTCAGTGAGGACAGATCGGGCTCGTTGTAGAGCACCTGGTCGACGATCTCCGGCACGGACTCCGCCTCGAACGGCCCGGTGCCCGTGGCGGCGAACACGATAGTGCTCCCCCACGCGAACATGTCAGCGGCCGGCCCCACCGGCTGCCCCAGAACCTGCTCCGGCGCCATGAACGCGGGCGTCCCCACCGGGGTGGAGGTGATCGTCGAGGTGGCGTCGAGCGCCTTGGCGATGCCGAAGTCGATCACCCGGGGGCCTTCGCCGGCGAGCAGCACGTTGTTCGGGCTGAAGTCGCGGTGCACGATGCCCGCCTGGTGGATGGCGGCCAGCGCGGTGACGCTCCCGATGGCCAGCCGGTACAGGGCGGCGTCCGCGCGCGGCCCCTCCTCGGTCACCACCTGCCGCAGCGGCGGCCCCTCGACGTACTCGCTGACGATGAACGGCCGCTCCTCATGCACCCCGGTCGCCAGCACCTTCGCGGTGCAGAACGGTGCCACCCGCTGCGCCACGGCCGCCTCCCGCGCGAACCGCTCGGCCGCGACCACGTCGCCCGCCAGGTTCGGCCGTAACCACTTGATGGCGGCCTGGTCGCCCTGCTCGTCGACGCCCAGATAAACGACGCCTTGTCCGCCTTCTCCCAGCCGTCCGCGGATCTCATAACCTCCGAGACCGGCGGGATCTCCTGCTCTCAGCTCACTCATCGACGGCATGACCAAATTATGGGCGTGCTTCTTGCGAATGACTTAACTTGCCCTGTCCGGAAATTTCGTGTCAGTACGGCATGGACGACGGTGCGCGCGTGCCCATCGGGACCAGTGGGCCCGCGGCCTTGACGGTGTGCAGTACGGGGGCCGTTTCGAGTGTGTGAATGGCGTCGAGGCCACCCAGCCGATGGGTGAGGTAATCGTGCAGATCGGCGGGGCTGCGGCAGAGCGCGTTTGCCAGCAGGTTGGTCCGGCCGGTGGTGGCGGCCACCAGGGCGAGTTCACGGTGACCGGCCAGGGTGGTCGCGACGCGGTCGAGCTGTCCTGGCTGAACGGACATCCAGAGCAGGGCTTGGGTGGTGGCCCCGAGAACGGCGGGGGCGACCTCGACATCGAAGAAGATCGCCTCGTTGGCGCGGAGTTCGGCCAGACGGCGGGCGACGGTGGCTTGGGACACTCCGGTGGCCGCGGCGAGGTCGGCGTGCGTCGCCCGGCCGTCGTGACGCAGAGCGTCGATCAGGTCGTGATCGACGCGCGCCAGCGGCGGCCGACCGTCCGACTGATCGGTCGGCTGATCGGCCAGCCGATCGGCCGACTGATCAGTCTGCCGATCAGTCGGAGATGACTGGCGGGCCGACTGAGGGGCCGACGATGGCGGGTGGGCCGATTGATGGGTCGGTGATGGCCGGCGGGCTGGCGAATCAGTGTCGCGGGCCTGTGCGAGCCGCCGTTGCTGCTGTTCGGTGAGGGTCTCGAGGCGGCCTCGCCACCCGGTCGGCCCGCCCAGGTAGGTGTGCAGCAGGCAGTGGGCGGAGACCGCGGTGATGCCGGCCCTTCGGGGGATGTCGTGCAGCAGCAGCGACGGTACGGCCTGCGCACCATTCGGCGCGTGGATGACGGCGAAGATCTCCGTACCTCCGGAGGCCAGTTTGACCCACGAGGTGTCGGCTCGCCGGGCCAGCGAATGCGAAAGATCTCGCACGGTGGACGGGGTGGCGGTGAGCCGGATCATCCACTGGGTCTGGCCTGCCCGATCCGGGTTCGGGAGCCCGACCACGCGCAGCGCGGCCTCAGCGCGCAGCCGCCGATAGCGGCGGGCCACGGTCTGCGCCGAGGTACCGATCACCTCGGCGATACGGCCGAAGGGTGCTCGCCCGTCAATGCTCAGGGCGTGGATCAGCCCGCGGTCCACATCGTCGAGCGTGAGCATTTCCCTCACAAATCCGTCAGTTATGGAAGATAGTCGCCAACTATACATTCCAGATGGAACAACCGACCCGGCCTCTTTCACGCTGGGACCCCGCCCGTCGACGGCGCGGGTTCGCGGAGTTGGAGAGGAACGTGGGATGTCGGTACATGTGTCATCGCCCCCGAGGAGGGCTTACCGGTGGCGGTGGGTGGCGCTGGCGGCGTTGCTGGTGGCCGAGGCCATGAATCTGCTGGACTCGACGATCGTGCAGGTCGCCACGCCGGCGATCCGGGCCGACCTGGGCGGGTCGGCGTCGGACATGCAGTGGTTCAGCACGGCGTACACCTTGCCCTTCGCCCTGCTGCTGATCACCGGGGGCCGGCTGGGTGACATCGCCGGTCGGCGGCTGGTCTTCCGGATCGGTGTCGCGGGGTTCCTCGCCGCGTCGCTGGCCTGCGCCCTGGCGGACTCGGTCGGCGCGCTGATCTGCTTCCGCGCCGTGCAAGGCGCCGCGGCCGCGGCGATCATTCCGCAGACCATCGGCCTGATCCGCGCCATGTTCGACGGCGAGGAGATGTCCAAGGCCTTGGGCAGTATCGGTCCCGTCATGGGTCTGGCCGCTGTCTGCGGGCCCATTCTCGGTGGCGTGCTGACCCAGGCCGACCTGTTCGGCTCGTCATGGCGGTCGGCGTTCCTGGTCAACGTCCCGCTCTGCGTCGCCGTGCTGGCCGTCGCGCCGACCCTGATCGAGGACCGCGCGCCGCGGCGACCGGGTCTCGACCCCGCGGGCACCGCGCTGGCGATGCTCGGCACGGCTCTGATCGTCTACCCCCTGATCGGGGCTGGGACGGCGCACATGTCGACGGAAAACTGGGTGGCCATCGGCATCGGCTTGGCGGCCGTCTTCGGCTTCGGCCTGCAGCAGCGACGGCGAGCCGGGCTCGGCCGCAGTTCGCTGGTGGAGACCAGCCTGTTCGCGCATCGCGTCTTCCCGGCCGCGCTGGTGACGTCCGCCCTGTTCTTCGCGGTGACGACCGGGCTGATGTTCGTCGTGGTCCTGCACCTGCAGCTGGGAGTGGGCGCCGACGCGCGCACCGCGGGTCTGACCATGACGCCTTGGTCGGTGTGCCTGGCGGTGTCGTCGTGGATGGCGGGCGCGTATCTGGTTCCTCGTTACGGGCGGCGGGTGATGTTCGCCGGACTCGCCACGCTGGGGGTGGGCATAGTGGCCGCCATCGCCGTGTACCACGCGGCCTCCCCCACGACCTATCCCACCCCGCTGCTCGGCGCCCTGGGAGTCGCGGGCCTCGGCGTCGGGGTGTTCACCCCGTCGTTCTTCACCGCCGCGCTGAAACCGCTCAAGCCGCAAGAGATCGGCTCAGCCGCCGGCCTGCTCAACGCCGTCCAGCAACTCGGCGCCACGCTCGGCGTCGCCGTCCTGGGCAGCGTCTACCTCAACGGCTCCATGTCCGGTTCTCCTGGTGGCGCGATCCAGGTGACCTGCTGGGTCGCGGGTGGCATGCTCGTGGCGAGCTTCCTCTCCGCTGCGCTTATGACGAGGGCCGAGCCGCGGTTACAGGATCTTCATCCCGGGAGTAAAGATGCCCTCCTCGATCTCGACCTGTGACGCCGCGTGATGTATTGATCACCGTTAGTATTCTCGGCATGACAACCCTCCAGGAGCTGGAGATCCGGGTGACTCGCCTCGAAGAGCGCTCGGACAACCAGCGAGAAGACATCCGGATCATCGGCTCAGAGGTCTCCAAGATCCTTCTGACTCAGGACGAGATCCTGAAAGTCCAGCGTACGCACACGCAGAAAATCGACGCACTGGACAAGAAGTTCAACAAGCTAGACGACAAGGTCGGCAAGCTAGACGACAAGGTCGGGAAGCTGGACGAGAAGGTCGGCAAGCTAGACGACAAGGTCGGCAAGCTAGACGAGAAGGTCGGGAAGCTGGACGAGAAGTTCAACAAGCTCGCCACGGTGGTGGGCGGGCACAGTGAGACGCTAGCCGGGCACACCCAGATACTGGCGGGGCACACCCAGACGCTAGCCGAGCACGGCCAGATACTGGCCGGACACACCCAAACGCTAGCCGAGCACGGCCAGATACTGGCCGGACACACCCAAACGCTAGCCGAGCAGGGTCAGACGCTGGCCAAGCACACTCGGATGTTCGAGATGCTGTTCGCCCACTTCGGCATCCCCCTCCCCGCCGAAGACCCCCAGCACAACTAGTGCGGCGACCACGATGGCTCCCGGGCAGTTCGCCACACGACCGTCCCGATGCCCGTGACGGTCCGTGGCGGCTGGGGTCCTTTTAGCGGAATGCCCCTTCGGGGGACAGGAAGAAGACGGCCCGTCGTGGCACAGGCCCCTTGAAGGGATGCCTCCTCCGAAGGAGGAGAAGAAGAAGACGGCTCGTCGCGACACGGGCCCCATGGAGGAAATACCCCTCCGGGGACCCGAGGAAGACGGCCCGTCATAGCTGCCCTTCGGGGAGAGGAAGAACGGATAGCCGGCTTCGCCTTTTGGCGCCCGGGGCCGGAAAGACCCCGGGCGGCTCGGCCCTTACTTGTCGGAGAGTTTGTGGCCGCGGAAAATCGGGTGGTCGGTCTCCCAGTAGCGCCAGCCTTCGATTCTCGACGGAATGTCGGCGATACCCGTGGCGATTCTGACCTCGGCACAGTTGTGGAGCCGGGCCCACTGACCCCAGCCGATGCGGTAACCGAAGACGCGGTACCACATGTTTCCGTACTTGCCCTTGGTGATCTCCTGCGTGTAGTCGTGGCCCGTGAAGATCATGTGCCTCTTCTCAAGGTGCGGAGTGACCTCCCTGGCCAAGGCGCGGACGATCTCATCGGTGGTGACCGTGTTGCGGACCGTCGTGTCGACCGACTCTCTGTGCGATTTGGTCTTGATCTTGTCGGCCTCCACGAATGCGAGTACCTCATACTCGTGGTGGACCGAGACGGTCATCGAGCCGCCGGGGCCGTCGGTGTACCTGGTGCGAGGAATGAAGAAGTTGTGGGGCCTCAGCGAGTGAGCCCTGATGAAGGTTCCCGGCTCGCAGCCGTTCCCGCTGTCGGTCAGGACTGTCTTGTGGAATTTGTGGAAGAAGTGGTGGTGGCGGTGGAACCGATGGTCCGGCACCGGATCGGCGTTGGCCGGGATGGTCGTGATGCCGGCAAGGGCCACGGACAGGGGGGCTGCCACGGACAGCATCATCCGTCTTCTTGTCACCCGCCGCTTCGCCGGTCGGGTCGGTGTGCCTACGGCGTCGGCTCTCGAAGTGTGCGTGAACATAGAGGTACCGTTTCTTTTGGAGCGCGGCCAGCGGTCGCGGCTAACCCATTGGCCGGAAGACGGCCCATTCCTGCCCGCTGAGCAACCCAGCGTGACGATAAAGATGCTTACAGTCGCCACTGGTCTCCTCTCGACGCCACGCCGAAAGGGACTTCCCCGGACAGGGAAAGCAAAGGTGAATAAAACCTCAGTGCTTAATCGTCTCGCTGGTTCGAGAGGACACAGCCCCCGCAACTCCCCGGAGGCCACGCCACCGACTACGACAGCCGCTGCGCCTTGCTCAGCAGTCGCTGCGCCACCACCACCAGCGCCAGGAACGCCCCGCTGACCACCTGCTGAAAGGCCGACGTCAGGTTCCCCACCTGGTTGATCAGGCTCTGGATCACGCCCAGCAGCAGCACCCCCGCCACCGTCCCGGTGATCCCGCCCGCGCCCCCGGTCAGCAGGGTGCCGCCGATGACGACGGCGGCGATCGCGTCCAGTTCCAGGCCGATGCCCAGGATCGTCACCCCGGACGAGAGCCGTGCCGCGTTCAGCGCGCCGGCGAGACCGGCCAGCAGGGCCGACATCACGTACACGGTCACCTTGGTACGCGCCACGGGCACGCCCATGAGCGCCGCCGCCTGCTCGTTGCCGCCGATCGCGTAGACGTTCTGCCCGAAGCCGGTCCGTTGCAGCAGCACCATCGCGACCAGCGCCAGCGCCGCGGTGATGTACACGGGGTACGTCAGGCCGAGCAACTCCCCCTGCCCCAAGGACGCGAAAGCGGGATTTTTCACCAAATAGGTGGTTGCGCCCTCATCCGAGATGGCGAGCATCAACCCCCGCACACCCAGCAATCCCGCCAATGTCACGATAAAGGGAGCCATTCCGGTGCGAGCTATGACCAAACCCTGCAGCAAGCCGACGATCCCGCACGCGCCCAGCGGCAGCGCCAGCGCCACGAGCAGGCCGTACTGGGACCCATAGGCCGCCAGCACGCCGCCCAGCACGAACAGCGACCCCACCGACAGGTCGATCCCGCCGCTGATGATCACGAACGTCATTCCGATCGCGATGATCGCCAGGAACGACGACGAGACCACCACGCTGGCCGCGTTCCCCGCGGTGGCGAAGGAGTCGAAGGCCAGGCTGCCCACGATCACCAGCAACGCCAGCACCATGAGCGCCCCGTGCTGCTGAAGCACCCGGCTCACCTGCTCACGTCGCAAAGAAGCAAATGAAGCGGAAGAAGCGGAGGTCATCGGTTCGCACGCTCCCTGGTGGCGTAGACGGCGGCCAGGATGATGACCGCCTGGACAATCTGGGTCCACGACTGCGGCAGATTGTGCTTGATCAACGTCGCCGCGAGCAGTTGCATCAGCAGCGCGCCCATGACCGTGCTGAGCACCCTGATGCGCCCGCCGGTGAGCGGCGTGCCGCCGACCACGACGGCGGTGATCGCCGACAGCTCGATGAACAGGCCGAGCGACGTCGGGTCGCTGGCCTGCAGGCGGGCCGTGGCCAGCACCCCGGCCAGCGCGGCGAGCAGCCCGGAGATGACGTACACGATCAGCAGCACCCGTTTGACCGGCAGCCCGGACAGTTCGCTGGCCGACCGGTTGCCGCCGATCGCGACGACCTGACGGCCGAACGTCGTGCGCCGCACCACGAACAGCACGATCAGGGTCAGCGCCGCGGCGATCAGCACGATGACCGGGATCCCGGCCACAGAGCTGCCGCCCAGCGCGATCAGGTCCGGGTTGCGGAACTCCACGAGCTGCGGCACCAGGACGTTGGCGATGCCGCGTACGCCGACGAGCAGCGCCAGTGTGGCCACGATCGGCTGGACGCCCACGTAGGCGACCAGGGCCCCGCCCGCCGCGCCGACGACCGCCCCGCCGATCACGGCGACGATCAGCGCGGGCAGCGCGCCGTACCCCAGGTAGAGGGCGACGAGCGCGGCGGCCAGCGCCATGACCGAGCCGACGGACAGGTCGATGCCCTGCGTGCCGATCACCAGCGCCATGCCCAGCGACACGATCACGATGGGCGTGACCTGGACGAACTGGGTGCGGAAGTTCGAGGCGTCGAGGAAGTGCGGCGTGAACAGCACGTTGAACAGCAGCAGCGCCAGCACGGCCGCGTACACGCCGTAGTCCTGCACCCAGGCGAAGATCCGCGGTTTGAGGTCTGCCATCCCCCCGCTCCGAGGGGCCGGTTTCGAAGTGAGCTCAGTCATCAGGTCACTCCGCGATCGTCGAGGTGAGCGCGGTCATCCGCGATCGTTGCCATGATCCTCTCCTCGGTCACCTCGTCGCCGGTCAGCTCCCCGACGACCGCGCCCTCGCGCAGCACCAGGATGCGGTCGGCGCCCTCGACCAGTTCCTCCAGGTCGGAGGAGATCAGCAGCACGCCCAGCCCCTCCTCGGCCAGCTCGTCGATCAGCGCCTGCACCTCGGCCTTGGCGCCCACGTCGATGCCGCGGGTGGGCTCGTCGAGCAGCAGCACCTTGGGACGGACGGCCAGCCAGCGGGCCAGCAGCACCTTCTGCTGGTTGCCGCCGGACAGCTCCGAGACGAGCTGGTTCGGCGAGGCCGCCTTGATGCGCAGCCGCCGCATGAAGATCTCGACCATCCGGTCGATCTTCGCGTCGGACACCACGCCCGCCCTGGCCAGAGCGGGTAGGGCGGCCAGCGCGATGTTCTCGCGGACGGACAGCGTCGGGACGATGCCCTCGGCCTTGCGGTCCTCGGGCAGCAGGCTGACGCCCGCCCTGATGGCCGCGGTGGTGGAGCCGCCGCGCAGCGGCAGCCCGGCCACGAGCACCTGCCCGCCGTCCAGGGGCATCGCGCCGACGATGGCCTTGGCGGTCTCGGTACGGCCGGCGCCGAGCAGACCGCCGAGACCCACGACCTCACCGGGCCGTACGGACACGTCGATCCCGTCCAGGACATGCCGCCGCGTGAGGCCGCGCGCCTCGACGGCCGGTGGCTCCTGGCCGTCGGCGGCGCGGTGGCGGTCGCGGGAGAACCTGGTCAGACCGTCCGCTTTGACGTCGTTCAGGTCGCGGCCCAGCATGAGCGAGATGAGCTTGAGCCGGTCCAGCCCGGCCAGCGGCCCGGTGTGCGCGACGCGGCCGTCACGCAGCACGGTGACCCGGTCGCACACCTGGTAGAGCTCGTCGAGCCGGTGGCTGACGTACATGACGGCGATGCCCTCGTCGCGCAGCCGCCTGATCACCCCGAACAGCGTCTCGACCTCGCGCGGCTCCAGGGACGAGGTGGGTTCGTCCATGATGACCACGCGGGCGTCAACGGCCACGGCCCTGGCCAGGGCGACCATCTGCTGGGCGCCGATGCCGAGCGTTCGCAGCGGCCGCCGGACGTCGGTCTCGACGCCGTAGCCGGACAGGACGCGGGCGGCTTCGGCGTACATCTTCGTGGCGTCGATGACCCCGAATCGGCCGCGTGGCTCGCGGCCGAGCAGCAGGTTGCGGGCGACGCTCATCATCGGGACGAGGTTGACCTCCTGGTAGATGGTGGAGATCCCGGCGCGCTGCGCGTCGAGCGGCGTGCCGAAGACGGCGGGCGCGCCGTGGTGGCGCAGCTCGCCGCCGTCGGGATGGTACACGCCGGTGAAGACCTTGATCAGGGTGGACTTGCCGGCGCCGTTCTCCCCCACGAGGGCGTGCACCTCGCCGGGGAGGAGGGCGAGATGCACACCGTCGAGAGCGAGTACGCCGGGGAAGCGCTTGCTGATCCCCTTCGCCTCGAGAACCGCTGCCAACTCAGTACGCCTCACCGAGGGAGTCCTTGGCGTTAGACGTGTCGTAGTCGCGGTCGGAGATGATCACCTTGTCGGGGATGGCCTGGCCGTCGAGGAACTTCTGCGCGGTCTCGAAGGCGAGCGGCCCGAAGCGGGGGTTCGACTCGATGACCGCGTGCAGCCAGCCGTCGGCGATGCCCTGGACGGCGCTGCGGGTGCCGTCGACGGACACGATCTTGATGGTGCCCGCCTCCTTGCCCGCGCCCTTCAGGGCGGTGACGGCGCCGAGCGCCATCTCGTCGTTCTCGGCGTAGATGCCGTTGATGTCGGGGTTGGACTGGATGAGCTGCTCGGTGACCTGCTGACCCTTCTCGCGGGCGAACTCACCGGTCTGCTCGAAGGAGATCGTGATGCCGGGGGCCTTCTCCTTGATCCGGTCCTTGAACCCGTTCGTCCGCTCGGTGGTGACGTTGTTGCCGGGCGCGCCCAGCAGGATGGCGACCTTGCCCTTGCCCGCGAGGGCGTCGATCATCCGGTCGGCGGCCCGCTTGCCCTGCTCGTAGAAGTCGGAGCCGATGAAGGTCAGGTAGTCGCTGCACGCCTTTGCGTTGATCTTCCTGTCGACCGTGATGATCGGCACCTTCTTGGCCGCGGCCTGCTGGAGCACCGGCTCCCAGCCGTCGGAGTTCAGCGGCGCGATGACCAGGAGCTGCGCGCCCTGGGCGATGAGCTGCTGCACGTCGGTGATCTGCTTGGAGAACTGCGACTGGGCGTTGGTGACCTTGAGGTGGGCGATGCCGAGCTTGGCCGCCTCGTCCTTGATCGACTTGGTCTCGGCGATGCGGAACGGGTTGGCCTCCTTCTCCGACTGGGAGAAGCCGACGGTGGCCGTCTTGAGGTCGAACTTCTTGCCGCCGAACTGGTCGAGCGTGCACGTCGGTCCGGCCGTGCCGCTGGGGCTCTGCACGACCTGCTGCCCGGCCGTGCTGGTGGCGGCGGGCGCGCTCTGCGGCTCCTCCGCCTTGGCGCAGGCCGACGCGGTCAGGAGTACGGCCAGCGCCAGGCAGGCTGTCCGGAGATTCATGGGGGGTTCCTTCCTGTCAGGCGCAGGCCGGGCTGATCTGCCCGGTGAGCGCCCGGTTGGCGGCGCTGACCCGCTCGACGTCGGGCTTGGTGACGGCTCTGTCGTAGGTCATGAGGCCGTTGAGCTCGGTCTCGACGTCGGTGGTCTGGGTGTAGATGGCGGCGCTGAGCTGGTCGCAGGCGTGCAGCTTCTGGAGTTCCTGGATCATGCCGACGTAGCGGGTGGTGAGGGCCGCCGGGTCGGGCTCGACCGCGTAGCCCCAGCCGCCGCCCGACCAGGTGTGGCCGATGAGCGGGAGTCCCAGGCCGCCGTACTCGCCGATGACGACCGCGCGGGTGCCGGTGGGCTTTCCGGGGACGCCGGGGCCCGGGTAGATGTGGTAGTCCTTGACGTCGCCGTTGCCGCCGTCCTGGGCGCCGCAACAGTTGATGCCGCTCATGTTGTCGACGAGGCGCGAGGGGTCCCAGCTCTTGACCAGGTCGGCGATGCGCGCCTGGTCGTACTGGCCCCAGCCCTCGTTGAACGGCACCCACATGACGATCGACGGGACGCTGCGGTGCTGGTCGACCATCTCCCGCAGCTCGGCCTCGAACTGGGGCTTGTCGCTGGTCCTGAACATGGCGGGCATGTCCTGCCAGACGAGCAGGCCCAGCTTGTCGGCGTGGTAGTACCAGCGGTCAGACTCGACCTTGGTGTGCTTGCGTACGGTGTTGAAGCCGAGCTTCTTGGTCTGCGTGAGGTCGTACTTGAGCGCCTCGTCGGTGGGGGCGGTGTAGATGCCGTCAGGCCAGAAGCCCTGGTCGAGGGGGCCGAGCTGGAAGACGGGCTGGCCGTTGAGCAGCATGCGGTTGTTCTTCAGCTCGATGGAGCGCATCCCGAAGTAGGACGAAATATCGTCCTTCTTGGTGCGGACCTTCAGGTCGTACAGGAACGGCTTGTCCGGCGACCACAGCTTGGGATTCGGGACCGGCAGTCTGAGCTCGGTGCCGACGGGGCCGGTCACGGTGCCCACGACGCGGTGACCGTCCTTGGCGACCACGGTGGCCGTGCCCGCCGCGCCCTGGACGGTCACGCGCAGCGCCTGGCCCGCGACGTCGGGGACGGTGTCGACCCGCTCGATGTGGTCCTTGGCGACGGGCTCCATCCAGACCGTCTGCCAGATGCCGGAGACGGCGGTGTACCAGATGCCGCTCGGGTCGAGCCGCTGCTTGCCGATCGGCTGTGCGCCGGAGTCGGTCGGGTCGGCGACGCCGACGACGAGTTCCTGCCGGCCGCCGCGCTTGAGCGCGTCGGTGACGTCCACGGTGATGCGGTCGTAGCCGCCCTTGTGCGTGCCGACCTGCTTGCCGTTGACGTAGATCGTGGCGTCCCAGTCGACCGCGTCCAGGTGCAGGAGCAGCCGGTCACCGCTCCACGAGCGCGGCACCTCGAACGTCCTGCGGTACCACATGCGGTCCTCGTGGCGGCCGATGCCCGACAGCTGCGACTCCACCGGGTACGGCACGACGATCCGCTCGGCCAGGTCGCGGCCGGTCGGGGCGGCCTCGCCCTGCTTGGCGGCGGCGAACTGCCAGACGCCGTTGAGGCTGCGCCACCTGTCCCTGACCAGCTGGGGGCGGGGGTACTCGGGCAGCGGATTCTTCCGGTCGACGTCCTTGGACCAGCGGGTGCTGAGGATGTATGTGGAGTCGTTGAGGACGTAGGCGTACGGGAAGGCCGCCACCGGCGTGCCGTCGGCGTAGCTCAGGCCGGTGCCGTCATAGGTGGCGCGGAGTGTGTTACCCGCCTTTGCTGGAACCGGATATTGCAGCTTAAGCACAACCGTGTCCCGATTTTTCAGGGCCGTGGAGGCTATGGGCCATTTGGTGCCTGCGACCGTCAGCGCCAGGTGGTCGGTCAGAGTCGTGGGCAGCGAACTCAGGGGCTTGGCGAACGTCAGCGTGGCCAGGTCACCGGAGGCGCCGACCGACGCGGCCGCCGGCCCGGGCGGGTCGAACCCGTCCGGCAGCGTGAACGCCGCCGCCGGGACCGCGGCCTTCGGCTGGCTGGCGCTCTGCCAGCGCAGGTGCAGGTTCGCCCCGCCGAAGTGCTCGAAGTACTCGACCTTGATGTCGTAGTCTTTGCCCGCCTCCAGCGCGATGGGCGTGCCCACCTGCTCCCTGTCCCAGTCGTCCACCCAGTGGTCGATGACGGCCTTGCCGTCCACCCAGAGCCGGAAGCCGTTGTCGCCGATGATCGAGAAGGTGTACGTCTCGGAGTAGGCGGGCCGGATCTTGCCGGTCCACCGGACGGTGACGTCGTCCTCCCGGCCGGCCAGCAGCTTGAACACGGGGTTGAGGTCGCCCTGTTCGAGGCTCGGGTCCACGACGCTGGCCTTGAGCTCACCGAAGTCGAACGCGCCGGGCGCCGAGGCGAGGTAGTAGTCGCCGCGCAGCCCATGTCGTTCGGCCGCGGCGCCCGCGGGGGCGGGAACCTGCCATAACACGGCCAGCAGCACGGCGATCATAGCCGCGAGTGACTTTCGCACAGATTGTCCTTTCACGCTGAGGGGCGGAGGGAGCAGGTCGGAATGGTCTCCTTGCCGGCACCGGGCGGCTGCCAGCGCAGCTGCAGATGGGCGCCGCCGAAGTGCTCGAAGTATTCGAGCTTGATGTCGTAGCTCTGGCCGGCTTCGAGGCGGACGGGGGCGCCGGTCTGCTCGATGTCCCAGTCGTCCACCCAGTGGTCGATGACGGCCTTGCCGTCCACCCAGAGCCGGAAGCCGTTGTCACCGGTGATCGAGAACGTGTGGTCCCCGGCGCTGCCGGCGGTGAGCCGTCCGCTCCACCGGACGGTGACGTCGTCCTCGCGCCCGGTGAGCTTGGCGAGCACCGGGTTCAGGTCGGCGAAGTCGATGACCGGGTCCACGACACTGGCCTTGAGCTCGCCGAAGTCGAACGCGCCGGGCGCCGAGGCGAGGTAATAGTCGCCGCGCAGGCCGTGTCGCTCGACGGGGTCGGGGACGAGGTCGAGTGCCGCCCGCGCCCTGGTGAGCTGGCGGGCGCCGGCCGTGTAGCGTGCCTCGGCGCTCAGTGCGGCCTGTTGACACGGGCTCCCGCCGCCCGGGGGCGTCAGCTCCCATCGCGTGACCAAGCGCCCGTCTGCCGGCAGGCGCTCTTTCGTGGCGGCGGTGAGCGCTCTGGCCGCCCACCCCGCGGGCAGCCGGAGCCGCACCGCCACGTCCCGCGCCTGCCGCCCCTGATTGACCAGCGTGGTCGTCACGGTGCCGGTCTTCCCGGGGACGACCTCGCCGGGCGTGACGGCCAGGGTCATGGCCTCGCTGGAACGGCTCCACGACTGCAACTCGACCACGCCGACCGACTCGGCGCCGAACAGTAGCCGGATCCTGCTGGTGGTGATCTCCGGGAACGTGATCCGGTTGAGCCCGTTGCCAAGGGGTTTGTCCGGCGAGCGGACCTGGCCGGGGATGTCCTGCCAGGCGCTGCCCGTCCATTGCTGGAGGCGGTAGGCGGTGGCGGTGCGCACTCCCCCGCCGTCGTCGTAGCCGTACCAGCGGACGTCGCCGACGGGGGTCGGGCCGCCGAAGTCGACACCGTAGTAGTCCTCCGCGTTCGGGGAGGTGTAGTTGGTCCAGCGGGTGTTCTGCGGCACCTCGTCGAACCAGACCTTGCCGTCGATCGCGCTCCAGGGGTTGTCGTAGCGCGAGGTGAAGGAGGCGATCGGCTTCGGGAAGCCGGTGCGCAACGGGTTGGCCGCGTCGTTGACCAGCCGCTCGCCGTCGTCCTGCCGGGCCGGTCCGATCGGCACGGTGAGCGCGCGTACCCGGTCCGCCTGCCGTACCTGGACGCCGTCGACAGAGACGCGCAGGCCCGCGCCGCGTCCGTAGTGGGAGCCGTCACGGTCCCACACCACGGTGACGTCGTGCCCGTGGTACGGCACGTTCTCGACGGCGAAGTGGTCCCAGGTGGCGGGCACCAAGGGGTCGAGCCGCAGCGTGGCCCCCTCCTGGCCGCGGATGCCGAGCAGGCCCGACAGCACCAGGTCCGTGTAGGAGGAGTGCAGGTAGTCCTCGCTGTGGTTCCGCCCGTCGTACAGCCATCGGTTCTCGTCAGGGTGATGCGCCTCGGCCACGTACGGCTTGCCGTCGCGGTACTGCGTGAGCGCGTACGTGCGCAGCAGCCCGTAGTAGTCGTCCTTGGAGACGTAGGGCTGCGCCGGGTAGTCCAGGAGCAGGTTCGCCATCCCCGTGAGGACCTGCGAGGTGGTGAACGGCCAGCTCGGGCCGGTCCAGCGGCAGCAGCCCTGCCCCGTCTCGTGCATGAACCACGTGCTGCGGCGCTCCACGGTCGTCGGCCCGTACGGCGCGGCGAACCCCTGCGGGTCGAGCAGCTGCTGCCAGGCCCGCGACTGTGCCGCGTCCGGCAGGCCGAACTGCCAGGGGACGAAGCCGACGTCCTCCCGCGTGTCGAGCATCTTCAGCCTGGGGTTGTTCTCCTGGACGACGTCGTAGAAGAACGCCCGGTCGCCGTCCCACAACCGCTGGATCGTGTTGCGCTTCAGCGCGGCAGCGCGCTGCTCGAACCGCCTGGCGGTCGCCTGGTCGCCGGCCATGGCCGCGATGCGGCCGATCGCGACCGCGTCGCCGTACTGGTAGGCGTTGATCGACGGGCGGAGCGTCCTGACGCCGTTGAAGGTGTCGCTGCTCTGGTACGAGGCGGGCGACAGCTCTTTGGCGTCCCAGACGGGCAGTTGCCAGTACAGGCCGGTGGCGGTGTCGTACTGGCCGTTCCATCCGTCGTACTGCTTGATCAGCGCGGGCAGCAGGCGTTTGGCGAACGTCCAGTCGCCGGTCACCTCGGCTCTGGCGTGGACGGCGTCGGCGGCCCAGAAGCTGTACTCGTGCGCCCAGTCGGGCGCGTTCGCGTTGACCTGCTGCGCGCGCTGTCCGGGGCCGGTCAGCCAGAACCTGAGGTAGTCGTCCAGGTAGGTCTGGTCTCGCACCCAGCGTCCTTCGTAGACGTGGTGCCCGGCCGCGGCGTTGATCGCCTGGTACGGCGCGGCGTATCCGCAGCAGTCGAGGAACTCCGTCAGCACCCATCCGTTCGCCGGGTCGGTGTAGCGCAGGTGTTCCTTCCAGACGCGCCAGCGGTAGTAGTAGACGTCCTGGATCTGCTGGTCGGGCAGGTCGACGAACGGGATGTTGGCCTCGTACCAGCCGGGGTCGTTGAATCCCTCAAGGTAGGAGCCGTGGTCGAGCAGTGTCCGCGGCTGCGCCCGGGCCTGCGCGGGTACAGCGATGAGCGATAAGAGGAGGGCGACCAGACAGGCGAGACCGGGGGTGCGCATGGCATGTCCTTCGATCAGGATCGGACAGGTTATGACCCTGTCTGGCTCCCAAATAAGCACCCGTGGACCGAGCCGGTCAAGATTTCCGATCAAATTCGTTCTCATATGATCAGAGGTGAGCCGGAGTTGAGCATTCGACTATGATCGGGACGTGAGCGACACGCAGAGCGACGGCCGACGGCCGGTGTTCGCCGCGGAACGCCGGCAGCGCATCCTCGAATTGGTGCGCGCCAACGGCGCCGTGTCCTTGCGCGAGCTCGCCCAGTCCGTGCACTCCTCCGAGGTGACCGTCCGCCGCGACCTGCGCGCGCTGGAGTCGGAGGGCCTGCTCAACCGCCACCACGGCGGCGCCACCCTGCCCGGCGAGCTGTCACGCGAGGCGGGCTACGCGCACAAGGTCTCGCTGGAGTCCGCCGAGAAGGGCGCGATCGCCGACCTCGCCGCGGCGCTGGTCGAGGACGGCGACGCCATCGTGATCGGCCCCGGCACCACCACGCAGGAGTTCGCCCGCCGCCTGACCAGGCACGCCGAGCTCGCCGTGGTGACCAACTCCCTGCTCGTCGCCCAGGTCCTGGCCGGCTCGCCGCGGATCGAGGTGATGCTGACCGGCGGCACGCTGCGCGGCACGATCCTGGCCCTGGTGGGCAGCGCGGCCGAGCACTCACTGTCCGGGCTGCGGGTGCGCCGGGCGTTCATCTCCGGCAACGGGCTCACCGCCGAGCGCGGCCTGTCCACGCCCAACATGCAGGTGGCGGGCGTCGACCGGGCGCTGGCCGCGGCGGCCGAGGAGGTCGTGGTGCTGGCCGACCACACCAAGATCGGCGTCGACACGATGGTGCAGACCGTCGCCGCCGAGCAGATCGACCACCTGGTCACCGACGAGGGCGCCCCGGGCGACGTGCTCGACGAACTGAGCGGCAGGGGCGTCAGGCTGCATGTCGCCCGGATCTGATCGAATGTGACACTTCTGTTACTGGATTGTTTCCTGCCGCGACCACGATCGAGGCGGAGGCAACCGTGCTGCAGGTGGCTGGAGTTCTCAAGACGTTCCAGGGCGTGACCGCGCTCGACCACGTCACGCTCTCCGTGCGCCCCGGCGAGGTGCACGCGCTGATCGGCGGCAACGGCGCCGGCAAATCCACCCTGGTCAAGGTGCTCTCCGGCGTGTGCCAGCCGGACGCGGGCCAGCTGCGCTACCTGGGCGAACCCGTCAGGTTCGGCAGCCCGGCCGAGGCCAGGCGGGCCGGCATCGCCACCATCCACCAGGAGACGAACCTCGTCCCGACCATGAGCGTCGCCCGCAACCTGCTGCTCGGCCGGGAGCCGCGCGGCCGCCTCGGGCTGATCGACTTCACGGCCGCCAACGCCCATGCCGGACGGATCCTGGCCGAGTACGGCCTGCGCACCGATGTCCGCAGACCCCTGGGCACGCTGGGCGAGGGGGCCAGGCAGCTCGTGGCCCTGGCCAGAGCGGCCACCGCCGACGCCAAGCTGGTCATCATGGACGAGCCCACCTCGGCACTCGAACACGCCGAGCTGGAGACACTGTTCGGCGCGGTGGCCCGGCTGCGCGACGAGGGCCGCTCGGTCGTCTACGTCACCCATCGGCTGGAGGAGCTGTACGAGGTCTGCGACCGCGTCACCGTGCTGCGTGACGGCCGCGTCGTACACACCGGCCCGCTGGCCGGACTGGATCGGCTCCGGCTGGTGTCGCTCATGCTCGGCAGGCCGTTCCACCCCGTCGAGGAGCCGCACTCCGCCGCCCAGCCCGACGAACCAGGCGACGACCCCGTCCTGGAGGCGAAGGGGCTCACCCGCCACCACGTGCTCGACGGCGTGTCGCTGGCGGTGCGCGCGGGCGAGGTCGTCGGCCTCGGCGGCCTGCTCGGCGCCGGACGCAGCGAGACGGCCAGGGCGATCGCGGGTGTCATGCCGGTGGACGCGGGCCAGGTGACCGTGGCCGGGGCGGCGGCCCGCAAGTGGTCGATCAGAAGCGCCATCCGCGCCGGCGTCGGCCTCGTGCCCGAGAACAGGAAGACCGAGGGCATCGTCCCCACCCTCTCGGTGCGCGACAACATCGCCCTGGCCGCGCTCCCCCGGCTGTCCCGCGCCGGAATCGTCTCCGACGCGCAGATCGACGGCATCGTGGCGACGTTCATGAAGCGGCTCGGCATCAAGGCCGTCTCACCCCGGCAGCCCGCGGGCGAGCTGTCGGGCGGCAACCAGCAGAAGGTGCTGCTGGCCCGCTGGCTGGCCATGCACCCCAAGGTGCTGCTGCTCGACGAGCCGACCCGCGGCGTGGACGTGGCCACCAAGCTGGAGATGCAGGCGCTGCTCGACGAGCTGGCCGTGGACGGGCTGGCCATCCTGCTGATCTCCTCGGACGTGGCCGAGCTGGCGGGCAACTGCGACAGCGTGGTGGTCCTGCGCGACGGCGCGATCAGCGAGCAGCTCAACGGCGCCGAGGTGACCGAGGACCGCCTGCTCGCGGCCCTGGCGAAGGCTTAGCTCCCTGCCAGGCGCTCAGGCTTCGCGGCCACGATGATCGCGTACCCTATCTCCGGTGTTTCGATGAGCCGGGCCACGAACGGCGGCGGCTCGATCACGCCGTCGTACTCTGGGAACTCCTCACGCAGTCCGGCGATTCTCTCGACGATGCGATGCAGTGTCGGAGACATCGTGTGTTCGGAGATGTCGATGATCTCTCTCAGCGCGAGTCCGCTGTCCGCGATGAAGCCGGGATAGTTCCGCAGCGGGATGATCGAGTCAATGTGGGAGTCGTGGTAGGAGGCCTCCAGTCTGCCGCGCTGCTCGTCAGCAAGGGGGGCGCGCTCGACCAGGTTGGCGATGACCAGCACGCCGCCGGGCCGCAGTATGGAGTACGCCTGGCGGAGCACGCGCGCCTGGTCCGGCATGTGCAGCAGTGACTCGAAGAGCCAGGCGCCGTCGAACGAGTCCGGCTCGAAGGGCAGCTCCAGCGCGTCAGCCACATGGAACGTCACCCGATCCGCCAGCCCTTCGTCCTTCGCCAGACGGGAGCCCAGCTCCACTTCCCTCTCGCTGATCGTCACGCCGACGACATCCACCCCGGCGGTCCGGGCCAGGGCTATCGCCGGCCTGCCCGTGCCGCATCCGATGTCGAGTATCCGCCGGCCCTTGCTCGCGTCCAGCTTGTCGATCATCAGCTCGGTCAGGCGTTCGGAGGCCGCTTCCAGCGACGCCCCATCCATGGGGTCGTCCCAATAGCCATTGTGCAGGCTGCCTCCCATGATCTTCTCGATCATCTCTGTGGTCCGGTCGTAGAGCTGACCGATGGTTTCCTGGTGCTGGCTGGATGTCGGCGTCACTGGAACGATCCCTTCCTCAGGTTCATGGAAACGGAAAAGGAAGAACCCCCGCGGTTCCGGCCACTTGCGTCAGGGCGCGGGTGTGTGGTCCGCCGCGCTGCGGTACGGCGGCGACATGGGCCTGCTGACCGCCGGGCAGCCATGGCCAGGCGCACGATCATCAGACTGCATAAAAGTGATGAGCCACTGTGCTGCATCAACTTTGAGGAGTACTCTTGGAGACTCGCAGACGCGCATCCCCTCTGTCAACTAGGTTCCATTGCCGGAGAAGATCTGCGAATATAGTTGATGAAGCCGAGCGGTGAGTGATGACGGATGAGAACATGTCGGATGAGTTGACCGGGCAGTCGCAAGGCGAGCCGTCCTCGCCATCCCTGGCCGACAAGATCAACTTTTTGTTCCGGACGGTCTATCCAGCCGGCCGGGGGCCCTACTCCTACGCCGAGGCGGCGGCCGGCATCGAGGAGCTCACCGGCGAACAGGTCTCCCACACCACGTTGTGGAAGCTGTCCACCGGGCGCGCCACCAACCCGACCAAGCGCCTGATCGAGGCGCTCGCCGCCTTCTTCCAGGTCTCGCCGGCCTATTTCTTCGACGACGAGGCCTCGAAGGAGATCGGCGACCAGGTCGAACTGCTCGCCCTGCTGCGCGACACGGGCATGAAGGGCGCTCATCTGCGTGCCTTCTTCGAGCTCTCTCCGGAAGCGCGCGACATGGTGCAGGAGCTGATCGAGCGGACAGCCCGGCTGGAGCAACGTCACCGCGACAAGTAGGAGAAGAGGAGGAGAGGTGGACCGACCATTGAGCCCCTGCTTGCCATGAGCGACGACATTTGCACTGGGCGTGGGATGGCGAGGGTACCGGACGGCATGCGGTGAAAAGGGAGCAGCGCACACCACATCAGGTGTCGATCAAGGAGTTGGAAGCCGAAGGAGTCATCCCCGACCCCTTCGACCTCGAACTCTTCATCAAACGACTGGAGAAGCGACGAGGCCGCCCCATCCAGATGATTCCCATCTCGGCGCGTCGCGGTGCGCTGTGCGGCCTTTATATCAAGGCCGTCGGCACCGACTATTTGTGTTACGTGCGCAGCTCGTCGCCGCTGCATGAGTGCCATATCCTGCTGCACGAATTGGGTCACCTAGTGCTCGGTCATCAGGACAGCGGATGGCGGAGTGAAGAGCTCCAGCGCATGCTGCTGCCGGATCTCCACCCGGACATGATAAAACGCGTGCTGTGCAGGAGTGGTTACGCCGATCCGGCCGAAGACGCGGCGGAGGCTTTCGCCGAGCTCATTCTGGCGCCACGTGTGCTGGCACCGGGCAACTACACGGTGCCGGCCGCCACACCGCCTCCTGAAATAGCCGAGGTGGTCCGGAACATCGAACAGGCGTGGGGGTCCGGAAGGGGATTTTGACGTGGTCGATGTGTTGTATTGGGGGGAGGCCTCCGTCATATGGACGATTGCCGTGCAGGCCGCCGTCCGACTCGTCCGGAAACGTCGATCGCCAGTGGACCTGGCCTACTCCGCCCATATCGTCACGCTCAGCCTCAGCGTGCTGGTGCAGTTTCATGACATCCAGCCGAGGCTCGACACTCTCACCCATATCAACGGGCTCGGACGATGGCTGGTGTTCAGCTTCACCATCGCCTCCATGTGCGCGTTCTGGATCACAGTGACCTACCTGACGTCACCGGCGGGCGGCCGGGCCCCGGGCGTCACCGCGAAGATATTATGGGCCGCGGCCGGCATCGCGGTGATGGGAGTCCTGCTGTTCGGCTCCGGAGTGCCGGACGACGCCGGTGCGGGCTTCCTTGTCGTACACGGCGATAACCCGCTCATCGTAGGTTCCTATCTGGCCTTCCTCGCCTATATCTCCGCCGGCCTTTTCGGCACGCTCCGCCGGACCTGGCGATACGTGCGCTATGTGCACCAGCCATATGTGCGGCTCGGGTTGCGGCTTGTCGCGGCCGGTGACGCCGGCGGGCTCCTCTATGTGGGCTACTTGAGCGCCACCGCGCTGACCAGCTACTTCGGCCTTCCGACGCCGCCGGGCGCGTCGACGCATGCCGTGACGTACCTCGGGCTCGCCTGTACCACGCTGATCGTGGCCGGCCCCACCATCGGCGTCTGGGGGCCGCGGCTCGCCACGCCGCTGCGGTCGGTGGCCCAACGGCGGGCGCTGCGTCGCCTTCGCCCTCTGTGGACGGCGCTGACCACGGCCATGCCCGAACTCAGACGTGACCCGCCCAGCGTCGGCGACTCCGCCGGCTACCAGCTCTATCGCTATGTCATCGAGATCCGTGACTCCTTGCTGGTCCTGGAGTCCTATACCGGAGGGCCGTTTCATGACGGCATGACCCCGGCCCTGCACGCCCAAACCGTGGTCCAGGCCCTCCATACGTTCGCGGCCACGAAGAGAACCGCGGCGGCGCCAGGCCTTTCCCCTGCTTCGGCGGGTGATGTGAAACCCGCGGTCACCCGTGAGGCCACGTCCGGCGACCCGGTGCTCAGCCCCGGATTACCGGCCATGAAGGACGAGCTGACGCACCTGACCCAGCTTTCACGGGCTTTCGCCCGGCTCTGAACGAAGAGCATGCGCGGCCTTGTGCCGTTATTTTCCGACCCCCGTCGCGCTCATGAATATCGCGGGGAGCGGAATTTCACTAATAGCGGCATGCCATCAGCCGCCATTAGTAGTGAGCCGTCTTATTTCGATGCGCCACGCATGTCTTCATGAGCACAGAAAAGCCGCACACAGGACAACACATTGGCATTTGATCAGGTCGGCTAATACGCTCGCATTAAGGATGGACAGGGGCACTAGGGGGAGCTTTAGGGGGTTGCCCGCTAAATGCCGCGCTGAAAGTCTTGAATTGCCATGACAGAGAAACATGTCTACGGGAGAGGTTTTCGGCATGCACATCGAAGAACTTGACGTAGCGGACTCCTTCGTGATCGACCAGAAAATCTATCCAGACATGCGCGGGATTTTCCTGGAACCATTCAGCCAGCCGGCGTTCCGTAAAGCAGTGGGTCATCCACTCTGGGTGGCGCAGGTCAACTGCTCCTGGTCCTATCGCGGCACGATACGCGGCCTCCATGTGGTGGGCCTGCCGGGCCAAGCGCGCTACTTCAACTGCGCGCATGGGGCCATGCTCTGCGTCGTACTCGACACCAGGATCGGCTCGCCCACCTACGGCGAGCACATCGCGGTTGAGCTGACCGCCGAGAGCAGGAGGGCCCTTTACGTCGCGGAAGGGCTCGCCGCCGGATTCCTCGCGCTGACGAAGGAGGTGACCGTCTGGTATCTCTGCTCCAGCCTCTATTCGCCGAGCACGACCGTGTCCATCAACCCGCTGGACCCAGAGCTCAACGTGCCCTGGCCGCGGGAGCACGAATTCATTCTCTCCGACATGGACAGAACCGCTCCTTCCCTGCGCGAAGCCGAGGAACGCGGGCTGCTTCCGCTCTATCGCGATTGCCAGGCCCGATACGCGGAACTCAACGCGACGGCCGATGCTTGTCCATGATTCTCGACATCCGGACCCATCCTCAGCGGACGCGCCGTTCAGTACACCGAGATGTGCGGGTGGTCGTAGTGGTTGGCCGTGGTGCCACCGCGGTCTGACATCGTGCGCCAAGCGCCGGTCCTGGCGTGCCAGATCCGCTGGCGGTAGATGATGTACATGATGCCCAGCCGCTTGGAGTTCTTGATCGCCCAGGCGGCGATCTCGTTGCCGCGCGCCACCTCGGCGGCCGTCGGCATCGAGCCGCCGCGACTCAGCATGAAGTCGCACGCCCTCCCGAGCGGGTGCTCGCCGCCGTCCTGGATCGCCCGGTAGCAGCCGATTCCATTGGGTACGGCGAAGCGCTCCTTCACCAGGGTCTTGACCAGGCGCATCCGGGGAGTGATGTTGTCGGAGCCCCCGGGAAGCTGCGGGACCCAGGTGCCGTCCGACCGCCGGACACCGGGCGCCTGGTAGAGCTTGTCGATCTTGTCCTTGATCTTCTTGATCAGCTGCTCGGCCTTGTCCTTGCGTTTGCCGAGGTCCGCGACCTGGTCGCCGAGTTCCTTGGCGCGGGCGGCCGCCTCCTCCTCGGCCTGCTTGCGGTCGTCCCTGACCTTGGCGAAGCCGCTTAGCCTGGCGCTCTGCTGATCGACCAGGTGGTTGGAGAGCGCGAGGCGGCTCATGAGCGCGGAGGGGTCCTCGTTCGCCGAGAGCATGGTGGCGGGACTCGGGGGGCCGCCGTTGGTGTACTGGGCGACGGCCATCAGCCTGAGCTCGGCCGACTCTCGGTCGTAGACCGCCTGGGCGGCGGCCAGCTTGTCCTGGGCGGCCTTCTCCGCCTTCTCGGCCTTCTGGTGGGCGATGCGGCCGTTGTAGTACTCGGTGATCAGCTTGTCCGACTGCTTCCCCAGGGCGGCCAGCTCCTTCTTGAGCTGCTTGATCGTCGGCTTGGGGGCCGCGTGTCCGGGCGTGGCCAGGCTCACTAACAGGAACACCGCTGTGATCATCGCGGTGAGCGCTTTGGTGAGGATCGGACGGCGCCGCCGGTCGGCGGGGCATGCAACCGCCACACTTCTCCTTCGCCCGAACTGCGGGGCCCAGAAGTACGCCCCCTATCCGAGGCTAGATAGTAGGGGATCACCTGTATCGGTCGGCAAATCAGCAAATTTTGGTATGGGCGAAATGTCCGACGGTGGCGCGGGTCACGGCTTGTCGATGTCCGGTGGAGGACAGGACGACGTGTGCGAGGAGCGGGCCCTCCTGGCTCTGCGGACGGCCCAGTGGCGGCCGAGCAGCGCGGAACCGGGGACCAGTACGGAGCCGAGCAGGCCACTCCCGAGCCCGAGGCCGAGGTCGACGTCGAGCAGGCCGTCCTTGCCCTTGAGCACGGGTACGTCGATCGACACCTTGACCGACACCGAGACCAGCGGCCCGGCGGCCTTGGTCGGGGCGGAGGCCTGGGTGTCCGGGGGGCTGGTGGTGGCCGGACGGGCGGACGGCTTGGGCTCACTGGTGGCGGGCTTCGTCGTCGACGCCTGCTTGGTGGGCGGCTGGGTGGCCGGTTTGGAGGTGGCCGGTTTGGAAGTGGCGGGTGCGGAGGTGGCCGGGCGCGTGGTCCGCGTCGGCTCCGCCCCACGGGTGGGCTCCTGCGAGCGGGTGCGGATGGGCTCCTGCGCATGGGTACCGGTGGGCTCGGTCTGGTCCTCGGTGACCACCGGATCCGCGGCGTCGGTGCTGGGCGGAGGGCTGGCGAGGTCGCTGGGCTCCGGGGTGAGGATGGACGGCTCCGCCGTACCGGATGGCGTGGGGATCAGGGCCGACTCGGCGGGCGCGCTGACCGGCGGGAGCCCGGCGAGGCGGTCCGGCGGTGCGTCGTTCCAGATCACGAACGCCGACGCCACCGCGGCGGCGGTCGCGACCACCAGGCCGCCCGTCACCGCGAACTTGGTCACCGGCGCGAGCGCGCTGCTGAACAGGCTCGTGCCGCCGTTCCCCGACGTGGGCAGCGGCCGCGACAGAGGTAGCAAAGAGGCGAGCGGGACGGTCAGCAGGCCGAGCCCGGCCCGGCCGCGTACCTCCCAGCCGGTGCCATAAGCGGTGTCGGCGACCTCCTCCAGCTCCGCCAGGAACGCCTCGGCCGACTCCGGCCGTTCGGCGGGGTCCTTGGCCAGGCCGTGCCCGACCAGTGCCCGCATCGGCTCCTCGATGTCCTCCAGCGGAGGCTCGGCGTGCTGGTGCTGGTAGGCGAGGGCGGCGAAGTTGTCCGCGATGAACGGCCGGTGCCCGGACAGGCACTCGAAGAACACCACGGCCGCCGCGTACACATCCGACGCCGTCCCCGCCGGGGCGTCCGCCCACTGCTCGGGGGCCATGTAGGAGGGGGTCCCGGCGAGTGGGGCGTTCTCGCCGGAGTGGGCGGCGACGCCGAAGTCGACGAGCTTGCTCTGGCCGTCCTGCGAGACGATCACGTTCTCGGGCTTGAAGTCACGGTGTACGACGCCGTGCCGGTGCGCCTCGGCCAGCCCGAGCAGGGCGCCCTTCAGTACGGCCAGCGCCGCCTCGGGGCCGGTGGCGCCCGCGTGCTGTAACAGGCGGCGCAGGGTGATGCCGTCCACCAGCTCCATCACGATGCAGGCGTCGTCGTGGCCTTCGACGTAGTCGAGCAGGCGGGCCGTGTGCGGGCTGTCGAGCTCGCGGATCAGCCCGGCCTCGGCGCGGAAGCGTTCGACGAACAGCTCGTCGTCGCGTAATCGCGCGGCAAGATGCTTGATCGCCACGGGCGTCCCGTCGGACGTGCGTAAAGCGAGCATCACCCGCCCGGTCCCGCCGTGTCCGAGTTCCCGAATTTCGGTGTAGCCGGGAACATCCATCGGGGGGACCTCCAGAGACGGATAAAGATCCTTTAACCCGACGCTATCCCGTGGTAACGCCCCGTGTCGAGAGTGCTACCGGCCACTGGCCTCAATCGGTATTTTTACTACTTCTCATAGTAGGTCCGGCAGCTGTAATGGAGTGGGCGCGGCGGACGTTAATAGGTCAGGCCGCCGGAACGGAGGGGGCCTGGGCGAGGAGGCGGCGGATGTTCCGGGCGGCGGTGCGGCCCGCGCGGTTGGCGCCGATCGTGCTCGCCGAAGGGCCGTAGCCGACGAGTTGCAGGCGCGGCTCGGCGATCACCTCAGTGCCGTCCACCCTGATCCCGCCCCCGGGCTCGCGCAGCCGCAGCGGGGCGAGGTGGTCGAGTGCCGAGCGGAATCCGGTGGCCCAGATGATCGTGTCCGCTTCCACGTACCGTCCATCATCCCAGCTCACCCCGCCGGCGGTGATGCGGCCGAACATCGGCAGCCGCTCCAGCGCTCCCTTGGCCAGCGCCTCCCGGACGACCGGCGTGTACCCGAGCCCGGTCACGGCGACCACGCTCTGCGGCGGCAGCCCGGCGCGTACCCGTGCCTCGACCAGGGCGACGGCGTCGCGGCGCGTGTCCTCGCCGAAGTCGTCCAGCGGGCGGAACACGGGCGGCCGGCGGGTGACCCAGAGGGTGCTCGCGGCGACGCCGGCGATCTCGGAGAGCACGTGCGCGGCCGAGGTCCCGCCGCCCACGACGACCACCCGCCGACCGGCGAACTCCTCCGGTCCCCGGTACGTCGCGTAGTGCAGCTGACGGCCGCGGAAGGAACGCGCGCCCGGATAGTACGGCCAGTATGGACGGGTCCAGGTGCCCGTGGCGTTGACCACGGCCCGCGCCGCCCACTCCCCCGCCCCGGAGGTGACGACGAGCCGCCCGCCCTCCCCCGGCGCCACGGCCGTCACCTTGACCGGCCGCAGTACGGCGAGCCCGAGTTCCCGTTCGTAGTCCGCGAAGTACTCGGGGACGACCACAGCGGCGGGCCGCCGCCCATCGGCCCCGGACAGATCAGCACGACCAGCCCCAGGCATGTCAGCTCGACCGGCTCCAGACGGGGCGGCCTGACCTGCTCCAGGCGGGGTGCCCACCGGTGGATCGGAGCGCCGCACACCGGGAAGGTCGAAGATGCCGTGCACCTTGTCCATGGTCAGCGACGGCGACCGGTGCCGCCACGCCCCGCCCGGCCCGTCGCCCGCGTCCAGCACCAGCGGCTCGAAGCCGAACCGGCGCAGGAAGTACGCGCTCGACAGCCCGGCCTGCCCGGCCCCGATCACCACGACGTCGATCTCGTCCACGTACGGATGCAACCGGCGAAGCCCCGGTGCTCTTCCCGGGACGAGCGCAGCGTCCCGGGAAGAGCGATCGGGGCCGCGGCGGCCGCCCCCGCGTCACCGCCGCGGCCCCCACCGGTCGAACCCGCCCCTCGGCAGGGCCGCCCGGCAGTCGGTGAGCCCGTCAGACAGTCGACCCGTCGGACGGGCGGTCTGTCACGGGCGGTCCGTCACAAGCGGTCCGTCACGGGTGGTCTGTCAGACGGGCGGTGGGACGGTGTGCAGGCTGCGCGGCGTGACCGAGCGCGCCAGCCGGTACGCCGCCGCGGCGTCCACGAGCCCCGCCCCGGTCGCCCCGTCGAAGCCCTCCCCCGCGAGCTCCCCCGTCCCGCTCTTGCCGTCGACGACGTCCCGTGCCGAGGCCCTGAGCAGCGCCTTCACCAGGTCGGGAGACAATCCCGGCTGGACCTGCTTGAGCAGCGCGCACACCCCGGCGATCTGGGGCGCGGCGGCGCTGGTGCCGCTGATCACGCTCCAGCCGTCGTCGGGCGCGGTGCCGTCCTTGACCGGGTAGCCGGGACCGGCCAGCGAGGAGTCGATGACGTCGCCGGGCTCGGTCGGCAGCATGATGTAGAGCGCCCTGGGCTGCCGGCCGACCAGTCCGCAGACGTCGGGCACGTGCCGGCCCGGGTAGATGAGGCTGTCGAAGCTGCTCGCATAGTCGGACGCCTCCATCTTGAACTCCCCGTTGACCTGCGTCTCCTCCACGTACACGCCGCCCGCGGCGATGACGTCGGGCATCATCGCGGGGAAGGAGATGTGGCCGTTGCCCGCGGAGAAGCAGACCGTGATGCCGCGCACCCGTACGGCCTCCAGCACCGCTAACTCCAGCGGCCGCAGGAAGTTCGGCAGCCCGGTGAGCCCGTTGAGGTCGTAGCCCCAGCTGTTGGTCAGAACAGCGGGCGACAGGTCGGCGGCGGTCTTGAACGCGAGCGTGGCGTTGCCGCCCATCTTCACGCCGACGAAGTCCACGTCGCGCGCGCAGGCGAAGATGTTGGCCGCCTCGGCCGTGCCGTGGCCGTACTCGTCGTGGTCCACGCGGGCGGCGTCCGGCGCGAGGGTGGCGTTGTAGTTGTAGCCGTGATGCGGATAGAAGGGATGCTTGTAGAAGCCTGTGTCGACCATGGCCACGAACACCCCCCGGCCGGTCACCCCCCGCTCGTGCACGTGGCAGGCGCGCAGGAGGAGCCCGACGTCGTCCGGCACGCGCAGGTGGTGATAGGAGACCCTGGGCGGCAGCGGCGAGCCGTAGAACTGCGGCGGCGCCTGCGGGTAGGCCCGTTCGACCAGCGGCTCCAGGTCGGCGGGCAGCGTGAACGGGACCCCGGACACATGCGACAGATAGGAGACTTCATCGCCCGGCTCGGCGGCCGGCGCGCCGCGCAGGGTGTGCGGCCGGACGGCCACGCGGGTGTTGAACGTCTCCTCCCACAGCCGGCGCGGGCCCTCCGCGCTGATGGAGAACGTCCCGACATGCCGGACGACGAACCCCCTGCGCTGCAACGCGAGCGCGGTCTGCGCGGCCCGGTCCGGCGGCGGCCTGAGGTCGTCAAGACTCGCCGCCTGTACGGCCGACGACTCGGCGAACATCGAGGCCCGGCCCGGCGGCCGCACCACTGCCTCGAAGTGGACGGTGGACTCGCGGCGTTCGATGATCGTGGTCATGCTTCCCCCTCGGGGCATGTCAGTGGGTCAGTGCAGGTCGGGAGGCCCGGCGAGATGGATCCCTGTGACAAGTCCCCGCAGTTCGCGGGGGATGGCGGGCTCAGGCAGGCCGAACGTCCGCTCCCAGACCTCTTCCGGGGCGCTCACGCTGATCGTCGGGCCGAGGTGCAGAACGCGCAGGCCGAGCCGGCTCAACACGGCCGCCGCCTGGTGCCGTCGTCCCGGCACCGGCTCCACCTCGGCGGAGATGACCCGGCGCCCCGGGGACGCGAAATCCGGCATGTCCCCAGAGTCGGGTCCGTGAGCGGATCCGGCCTCAGGTGACGGCTGAGGGCTAACCCTCAATGCGGAGGGCTAACCCTGAATGGGAGGGCTAACCCTGAATGGGGCTCCTGCCACGGGCCAGAATCCGCTCGGCCCTCGCCCGGCAGGCGTCGGCCGGCTCCTGTTCCCCCAGCACCTCGTACGCCTCAGCGAGGTCGAGCAGGGTGCCCGCGACGTCGGGATGGCCGCCCCCCAGCACCCGCTCGGTGCCCGTGAGCGCGCTGCGCAGCAGGTCCCGCGCCTCGGCGGCCCGGCCGTCGGCCAGCATGGCCTGGCCCAGCCGGCGCACGCCGAGGTGGACGTGGGCGTGGTCGTCGCCGTAGGCGTTCCTGAACACCTGGATCGCCCGCTCCTGGTGGTCCCTGGCCAGCTTCGGCTCGCCGGTGTCCAGGTAGACCAGGCCGAGGTTGGTCAGCGGCATGCCCACCTCGCCGTGGCCGGGGCCGTAGCAGAACTCCAGGATCGACAGTGCCCGCTCGTGGCTGACCCTGGCCTCCTCGAAGTGGCCCGACAGGCGCAGCGCGTACCCGAGCTTGTCGAGTGTGTGGGCGACCTCGGGGTGCTCGTCGCCGTACACGGCGGTGAGCATGGACGCGGCCTGCTCCTGCAGCTTGACGGCCCGCTGCGGGCGGCCGGTGTCCTGGACTATCAGCCCCAGCCCGGACAGGGTGTGCGCGACGTCCGGGTGGTCGGGGCCGAGGATCGTCCGCGCGGTGGCCAGCGCCTTGGTCAGCCATTCCTGGCCGGCGCGCAGGTCGCCCGCCGTCCAGGCGGCGAAGCCCAGCTCCCGGCTGACGCGGGCGATCTCCCTGCGGTCCGGCTCGTGCCGGGCGGTCAGGATGGCCAGGGCGCGTTCGAGGGTACGCCTGGCCTCGGGCAGGCGGCGCTGGCAGACCAGCACGTTGCCGAGCCGTCGCAGGACCCGCGCCACGGCCGGGTCGTCGCCGCCCAGGGCGCGTTCGGCCAGCACCAGTGCCTGTTCCTGGGCGGCGCGGGCGCCGTTGACGTCGCCGGTGAGCTCCAGCAGGTTGCCGTGGTCGGACAGTACGGCCGCCAGGTCGGCGTCGGCGCCCGGCTGCCGCCTGACGAGCCGCAGCGCCAGCTCGAACAGCTCCTGGGCCCGCTCGAACGCCGCCCGTACCGTGAGGTAGTGGCCGGAGCCGCAGAGCATGCGCGGCAGGCCGGGCACGGCGATGTCCGCGCCGTCGGCCTCCTGGCCGAGGTGGATGACGTCGGGGATGACGCTGTCCCAGGTACGCCAGGTGGTGGGGTTCTCGGCGTCGGCGGGCACGACCGAGCTCAGGATTTGGACGGCGCAGGTCACCCAGGTACGCCGCTCCTCGTCGGGCAGCCTGGCCCAGACCGCCGCCTTGACGAGCGGATGCATGCGCAGCCGTCCCCTGTCCCGCTCGACGAGCGAGTGGCGCAGCAGGTGGGCGATGGCGTCCTGCAGGGCCAGCTCGTCCTCGACCGCGTCCCTGAGCGCGGGCGGCAGCACGCCGGGCATGGAGTCCAGCAGGTCGAGCGAGACGCCGCCGGGGCCCAGCGTCGCGCACAGGTGCAGCAGCTCGATGGCGACCGGCGAGGCCTGCGCGACCCGCTCGAAGGCGAGCTGCCAGACCGTGGCGAACGCCTTGTCGCGGGTCAGCAGCTGATCCGCGCGGCGGCGGAACAGATCGCCGTACTCATCCAGCTTCATACCGGTCTGCTCGCTGTAGGCGGCGGCCTGCTCCAGCGCGAAGGGCAGGTCACCGAGCTGTTCGGCCAGCGCCCAGGCACCGCTGGTCCTGGCCACGCGCGTGGACAGGAAATCGACTGACTCGGCCCGGGAGAAGGAGCCCACGCGCACGCCCACGGCCAGCTGGCCCCAGGCGGGGTTGCGCGAGGTCACGATGACGTGCCCGGCCCGCAGGGACGACAGGAACGCCTCGATCAGCGTGCCGTCCTCGACGTCGTCGAGGATGAGCAGCCAGCGGTCCATCCCGGCCAGGCGCTCGGCCAGCGCGGCGAGGATCTCGCCGCGGTCGGCCTGCTGACGTACGCCAAGACGCAGCGCCAGCTCCGCCAGCACGCTCCAGAAGGCCACGGGCTCGGCGGCCGGGGCCTCCCAGACCACGTCGTAGTCGGCGGCGTGCCGGTGCGCGTACTCCAGGGCGATCTGCGTCTTGCCGGTGCCGCCGAGCCCGTGCAGCGCCACCACCCGGGGCGGCGGACGCGTCGTCGGCTCGGTCAGCGCGCCCTCGATCTCGGCCAGGATCGTCTGGCGGCCGGAGAACACGTGGTTGCGCGAGGGCAGATTGATGATCCGCCGCGGCGGCGCGTCCTGGCGCGGCGGCGGGGCGGGGCTGCCGTCGAGTCCCGGATCGTGCAGCAGGATCGCCTGGTGGGTGGCCTGCAGCGCCGGGGCGGGGTCCACGCCGAGCTCCTCGGCCAGGATCCGGCGGACCCGGTCGTAGACGTTCAGCGCGTCGCCCTGCCGCCCGCACCGGTAGAGCGAGCGCATGAGCTGGGCGACGGACCTCTCGCGCAGCGGATGCTCACTGACGCGCTGCTCCAGCCGCGGCAGCGCCTCGGCGTGCCGTCCCAGGGCCAGCTCGGCGTCGGTCCTGCCCTCCTCGGCGCTGAAGCGTAACTCCTCGAGCCTGATGGCGTCGCACTGCGCCCACGGCTCGGTGGCGAACTCCGTCAGCGCGGGACCGCGCCACAATTCCAGCGCCTGGCTGTACAGCGCCACGGCCCCCGCCCAGTCCTGCTGCGCCAGCGCGCGGGCGCCCTGCTCGACCAGCCGCTCGAAGCGGAAGGCGTCGACCTTGTCCGGCTCGACGACGACGCGGTAGCCGGAGCCGTAGGACTGCAGGATGTCGGCCCCGTTGAGCGCCTTGCGCAGTCGTGACACGTGCGCGTGCAGCGCGCTCAGGGCGCTCTTGGGCGGTGTCCCGCTCCAGACGTACTCGATGAGCTGGTCAGAGCTGAGGACCTCACCCTGGTGGAGGAGGAGGACTGCGAGAATGGCCATCCGCTGCGGTCCGCCGAGCGCGACGGAGTCGCCCTCGATCAGGACGTCGAACGTGCCCAGAATCCGGATGTCCACGCCTCTCCTCTCCTCTTGCCTGCGACTGTAACCCGGTTCAGATTGGGCAGACAGGCAGGAATACACAGCCAAGGAGCCCGGCGCCGTGGCGAACATCGACGAGATCATCGGCCAAGCCCCGCCCCGAAGCATTTGGGAGGCCGTCTGGCCCCAGCGTGAGAGCTACCACCCGTCGCCGTCCGACTGGCGGGACGAGGTCATCTATTTCCTGCTGCCCGACAGGTTCAGCGACGGCCGCGAGCACGGGCGCGAGCTCGTCGACCGGGCCCGGCCGGCGAACTCCCGTCCGGCCGGGTGGATGTGGAACCAGTGGGCGGCCTCCGGCCGGGACCGCTTCCAGGGCGGCACCCTGCGGGGGGTCATCTCCAAGCTCGGCTACCTGCGCGACCTCGGCGTGACCGCGCTGTGGATCGCGCCCGTGTGGAAGCAGCGGCCCGTCACGACCGTGGACGGCGTCCCCGCGCCGGACGACCCCCACGGCTACTCCATCCAGCACTTCCTGGACGTCGACCGCAGATTCGGCACCCGCGAGGACCTGGTGGAGCTGGTCGGCAAGGCCCATGAGCACGGCATCCGCGTCATCCTCGACATCCTCATCAACCACACCGGCGAGAACTGGGACTACGACCTCGGCGCCCCCGGCTCCCCCCAGTACGTGGTCCGCCCGCCGTACGCCGGCCGGGACGGGAAACTGCCGTTCGGCGCCTGGCGTGACGGCACCGGGGGGCGCCTGCCGCACGGCACCGCGCCCACCGAGCCCGACCACGGCGTGTGGCCGAGCGAGCTGCACGACCCCGACGCCTACACCAGGGCGGGCGGCGACGGGCTCGGCTGGGGCCAGGGCGGCGACGACGAGCCGGACGCGCCCTACCGGCGGGCCGACTGGTTCAGCCGGGACCTCGACCAGTCCAAAGAGCTGCAGACGATCATCCGTGTCTGGACCTACTGGATGGCGCTCACCGACATCGACGGGGTACGCATCGACACGCTCAAGCACGTGCCGCCGCGCGACGCCACGTTGTTCTGCGGGGCGCTCAGGGAGTTCGCCGACGGGCTGGGGAAGGCGAACTTCCTCATCGTGGGAGAGGTCGGCGGCGGCGACACGATCGAGGAGCGGTACCTGGACCTGATCGGGCGCAACCTGAGCGCCGTCCTGGAGACCGGCGAGACGCGGCGGCTCCTGCGCGATGTCGCGCTCGGGCGGGAGGGCTTCCCCTTCCCCGACGCCGTCGAGGAGTTCTTCCGCAGGTTCGCCACACAGGGGGTCTCTCATCGCTCTCTCGGTTCCGTCTACGTCTCGATGGTGGACGATCACGACGATCTGTCGATCGATCCCCAGCTCCGGTTCGGCGCGCTGACGCCGCCGGGCCACAGTGAGCCCGATCCCCGCCAGGTCACGGTCGGGGTGGCACTGCTGCTGTACTCGCTGGGCATCCCGTGCCTCTACTACGGCATCGAGCAGGGGCTGACGGGCCCGGAGGAGAGCGAGCGGGGATGGCTCATGGGTGAGGGCTGGGGCCGCCGCGAGCTGTCGGGGGATCGGTATCTGAGGGAGGCCATGTTCGGGCCCGAGCATCCGCGCAAAGCGGGCGCCGCCGGGCGGCCCGCCGACGGCGGGTCGCCGACCGCGGCGCACCTGTTCGACACGGAGTTGCCGGGTTTCGGCCCGTACGGCACTACGAGCCACCACGTCTTCGACCAGGACAACGAGGTCTACCAGCGGGTCAGGATGCTGCTGGCCGCGCGGGCGGCCCACCGGGCGCTGCGGGCCGGGCGGCAGTACCTGCGCAGGCTCGGCCGGGCCGACGGCGGCTACGCGCTCCCCCGGCCCGGCGACGTGCTGTGCTGGTCGCGCGTACTGGCCGGGACCGAGGTGGTCTGCGTGGTCAATCCGAGCCTGACCGAGACGCGCGGCGCCCTCGTCGAGATCGACGGCGCCCTCAACGCCCGCACGCAGGAGCTCACCGTGGTCGCCAACACGGCCGAGATCGGCGGGGTGACGAAGCACCCGCTCAGGTCGGCCGTGACCGTGCTGCCCGGCCCGGGTGCCTCGCGCCACATCGAGCTGCAGGATCTGCCTCCCGCGTCCGCGCTGGTCCTGACGAACCAGCCGGTCAACTAAGGGTCAACCAGAAAGGTGGTCCGCCAACCGCATCGCCAAGGCCGTGAGCGTCAGCGAGGGGTTCGCGGCCGGCGATGTCGGGAAGACCGACAGGTCGCAGACGTAGAGGTTGTCGTGCCCCCACGCCTTCAGGTCGGGGTCGACCACGCCCATGCCGGGATCCTCGCTCATCCGCAGCGTGCCGACCTCGTGACCGACCGCCCCGAGATCGGCCGCGAACGGCTCCGAGGCCGCCGGGTCGCCGCCCATGATCCGGATGATCCGGCCGCCGATCTCCCGCACCGCGGCGAGGTAACCGGGGATCTCGACCGGTTTCATCGTGATCACCGGCCGGCCGGTGTCCGGGTCCAGCTCGACGGTGTTGCCGTCGAGCAGCGGCACCGAAGGGAAGAAGACGATCTCGCAGTCCATCCTGGAGACGTCCGCGTGCGCCGGGACGGCGTCCTCGTCCACTCGGTACTGGTTGAGCCCCACACCCATCTCCACCACCACGTTGAGCGGCATCGCGCCGACCGAGCCGCGCAGCAGGATTTTGACCGAGTCGTGCGCGGCGTATCCGGGCGCGTCGCTCGGCAGCGTGAACTTCCAGACGTACGTGGGGTGGTCGGTGATCCCCTTGCCGACCCACTCGTTGTCGACCTGCGCCCGGCGGGCCAGCACGGCGCTGCCCACGGTGCCGGCCGCCATGATCACACGCCCGCCGTCCGCCACCCGGAACACCCGGTCCTTCCCGGCGATCAGGTCACGGGCCCGCACGGCCGCCACCCTGGTCCGGCCGCCCGAGCGGTCCCACCCGAACCCGACGACCTCGTGGTTGAGGTTGACGTGCAGGCTCTTGTTCCACCCGTCGCGCAGGCGGTCCTCCATCAGCAGCGCCGCCGTCGAGAAGATCCCTGAGGGGATGCCCAGCCGGTGCGCCACCGAGTTCTCGGCCGCCACCTGCACCTCGTGCTGGCGGAAGCGCTTCATCTGGGTGCGGAGCAGCTCCTTGATCGTCCTGCGGTAGTCGCTGAGCGTCGGGGGCGTGCCGTGCATCAGGTCGGTGGCCTCGTCGTACCACTCGGTACGCAGCTCCTCGCGGACGCCGCGCGGCCACGACTCGAACTCCCGCCCGTCCATCTTCGGGATCAGCGCCCCCCAGAAGACCGACTTGCCGCCCAGGCAGAACGCCTCGGCGACCTGCATCCCGGACGAACTCGTCCGGTAGCGCGCCGACCGGTACTGGTACCACAGGCCCCAGACGGTCCGGTTGGCCTCCGCGCCGGAGCTCTGCAGCCTGGGCATGTTGCCGACGTGGGTCGAGAACAGGTACCCGCCGGCCTCCAGCACGAGGATCTGCGGCATCCGCCCGCCCTTGGCCGCGGCCATCCTCGTCAGCTCATGGGCCAGCACGCCGCCGCCCATGCCGCTGCCGACCAGGATGTAGTCGTACACCGCGTCCTCGTCCAGCTTGGGGGCGAAGTGACGGCGGGCCGGGAGCGGGTTGGTGACGATGATGTCGTCACGGGTCGGGAACAGCTCCGACTGGGTGCCGGTCATCGTCTCGATCCGCTCGCCCGCCGCGATGTCCGCCGGCCAGGCGGTACGGTTGCCGTCCAGCGCCTCCCACGCCCCGTCACAGTGGAACTTGAACTCCACGGCCGTCCCGGCGGGCGGCCTGTCGAGCTCCACCCGCCACTCGTCCGCACCCTCCACGTAGCGGCAGGGCACGCGGGCCCGCCAGCCGTCGAGGCTGCTGAACACCCCCAGCCTCGCGTCGGGACGAATCGCCCCGCCCCTCAGCACGATCGTGAACGTCTCCCCAGCCATGCAAGCCCCCTCGCATGTCGCGCTAAATCTCCCGATGCTGGTATAGCTCGCGCCGCTTAACCTTCGCTTGCAGTCGGCGACAAGGGAGATGCGAGCGCGCAAGAGCACTGTGTGCGCATGCGAGAACGAGAGCTGGAATCGCTGACGGACCGCTTCGAGCTGGCCCGCCGGGGTGAGCCGGGGCTGGTCCTGATCCACGGCCCCGCCGGCATCGGGAAGAGCACCCTGCTGCGCCGGTTCCTGGCCACCCTCGACGACCAGGCGCACGTGATCGCCGCCGACGCCGTGGAGAGCGAGTCGGTCCTGCCGTACGGCGTGCTCACCAGGATCGCCGGTCTGCAGCCCGCGGACCCGTTCGAGGCGGGGGCCCGGCTCCGCGACCGGCTCGACGAGCTGCAGGAGGCCCGGCCGGTGGTGATCGCCGTCGACGACGCGCACTGGGCCGACTCCGTCTCGCTCACCGCGCTCGCGTTCGCCTGGCGACGGCTGCGGCCCGCCCGCGTCCTGGCCGTGCTGACCAGCCCGGACCCGTACCAGCCCGCCTCGCTCCAGCCGCTGCTCACCCGTGAGATGTCGGTACGGCTGGCGCTGACCGGCATCGGCGCCCGGCAGGTGCGCGCGCTGACCCACCTGCCCCTGACCGAGCAGGCGGCCGGGCGGCTGTGCGAGCACACGGGTGGCAACCCCCGGCACATCCTGCAGGTCCTGGAGGAGACGGACCTCGACGAGCTGGCCGACCCGCAGATCCCGCTGCCGGTGCCGGGGCAGCACGCCCGCGACGCCCTGGCCCGGCTGGCCTGGTGCAGCGAGCCCGCCCGGTCGCTGGTCGAGGCGGCGGCGGTCCTGGCCTGCGACATCGCGGCGGGCGGCGGCGGGCGGACGGCGGGCGAGGTTTCGCTCGGTGCGGCCGCCAAGCTGGCGGGCGTCGGGGCGCCGCTCTCGGCGCTGGAGGAGGCGCTGGGGGCCGGGCTGCTCGTGGAGCGGCCGACAGGTGCCGGGATCCTGATCCGCTTCTCATACCCGCTGCTCAAGGGGGCGGTCTATCAGCACATGGGCCCGACCAAGCGGCTGCGGCTGCACGCCGCGGCGGCGACGCTGACCGAGGATGAGACCACCCGGCTGGAGCACCTGCTGCGGGCCGCCGAACGTCCCGGCCCGGAGCTCGTGCGGGACATCGCGGCGGCGGGGCGACGCAGGGCCGCGGCGGGCGAGTGGGGGCCGGCGGCACGGCTGCTCGCGCAGGCGGCCCGGCTGGACCGGGAGCCGGGCGCCGACGCCGTCGAGGCCCTCCTGTTCGACGGCCGCCCGGCTGAGGCCCACGCTCTGGCGGTACGGCTGGGCGCCAACGAGCCGACCACCCGGTCAGGTACCTCTGCGACGGCTCCCTTAGAGACGGCCACCGAACCCTCCTGGACGGCTCCGTCGGATGCTGACCCTGGTGCGGGCTCCTCGACGGCCCTCAGGGTCGACACGGCGGACGGTCGTTTCGCGCGAGGGGTGCTCGCGCACTACGCCGGCCGTACCGATGAGGCGGTGGCGGCGCTGGCCGAGGCGCGGGAGCGGTGCGCGCGGCCCGTGCTGCTCGCCAGGATCGACGCCTGGAGCTGCCGCCCCGAGCCCGGCGACTATCTGCGCCTGATGCGTCACTCCGGCGGGCTGG
Source organism: Nonomuraea sp. NPDC048901 (assembly GCF_040649695.1). Lineage (NCBI taxonomy): Bacteria > Bacillati > Actinomycetota > Actinomycetes > Streptosporangiales > Streptosporangiaceae > Nonomuraea > Nonomuraea sp. NPDC048901. The sequence continues at coordinate 270,548 of NZ_JBEZFW010000013.1, forward strand.
GGGGCTCGCCACCGGCCAGGCTGCTCACCGCTGTGATGGGCAGCCTGGCCGACTTCCACCAGGGGCAGTGGGACGAGGCCGCGGCCCTGGGGCAGCTCGCCGCCGCGGTCGCCGACGAACTCGGCCCCTGCTGGATGTCGGCGCACGCCCACGCCGTGGCGTCTCTCGTGCCCGCGGCCAGGGGCGACTGGCAGCGCGCCGGACAGCACGCCGAGGCGGCCCGGCGGCTGGCCAGGGACGCGACGGCGCCGGTGGCGGTCATCGGCCCCGCGTACGCCGCGGCCCACCTGGCCGCCGCCCGGAACCGGCCGGACGAGGTGATCGCCCTGCTGAAACCGCTACTCGACCTGCTCAACGGCACCGAGCCCGCATCCGCCGAGCGTGGGCTGCTGCCGTGGGGCGATCTGCTGTTGGACGCGCTCATCACGGAGGGCGACCTGCGCCGGGCCGGTGACGTACGGGCCGGGTCTCCCGGTGTCCGGGCTCGGCTGCTGGCGGCGGGGCACGAGACCGAGGCGGCCACGACGGCGTTCGAGGCGGCGTGCGCGGAGACCGGGGAGCCGTTCGACCGGGCCAGGACCCTGCTGGCGTACGGGTCGTTCCTGCGCAGGCTCGGCCGCCGGGCAGCGGCGGCCGAACAGCTCAAGGAGGCACTGCGGGAGCTGGAACGCCTGGAGGCGGTGCCCTACGCGCAACGCTGCGAGATCGAGCTGGCGGCGTGCGGGCAGCAGCACGCGGTCTCCCCCCTCGGCCTGACGCCGCAGCAGGACGCCGTGGCCCAGTTGGTGGCCACCGGGCTGACCAACCGGCAGATCGCCCGCGAGCTGCTGCTGAGCGTCAAGACGGTCGAGTACCACATCAGCCAGGTGTACGCCCGCCTGGGCGTGTCGTCCCGCGTCGCCCTGGCCAACGGCGTCCGCGCCCGCGCGGGCTCATCAAGCTGAGGGGCCGTTCAGAGCCGCGCAGTGAGTCGGCCGCACACTGCGTCCGTTCAGAGCGCGCACTCCAGAACGGGCCGGCCGCGCACACCCGGCTCGGCGGCGAAGAGGGCGCCCGCGGCCGGCTGTTCCACCCGGTCGACGTCGAGGGCCGAGGTGGTGATGAACAGCTGGTCGAGGTTGTCGCCGCCGAAGGCGACCGCGGTGACCTTGCGTACCGGGAGGCGGACGACGGCCTCGAGACGGCCCTCAGGGCTGTAGCGGTGTACGGCGGCGCCGCCCCACAGCGCCACCCACACGCCGCCCTCGGAGTCGACCGTGAGCCCGTCGGGGGCGCCGTCGGCCGGGTCCACGACCGCGAACGGCCGCCGCCCGGTGAGCCCGCTCTCCCGGTCATAGTCCAGCACGTCGACCCGCCCGGTGGTCGTGTCGGCGTAGTAGGCGAGGTCGCCGGCGGGGCTGAAGTCCAGGCCGTTGGAGATCGTGACCTCCGGCAGCACCACGCGCAGCCCGCCGCCGGCCTCGGCCACGTAGAGGGAGCCGCGGCCCGGGGTCTCGTCGTAGGCCATGCTGCCGATGTAGAAGCGGCCGTCGGGGTCGCAGCCGCCGTCGTTCATGCGTACCGACGAATCGCTCCACGCCTCGCCGAGCGAGCGCAGCGGCGCGTCCAGGTCGTCGGAGTCGGCCAGCAGCAGCTCCCGCTCGGCCGCGACCACATAGCCCGCGCCAGCGGCGCGCGGGCGGATCGTCGCCGCGACCGCGCCGACGTGGCGGCGGCGGACCGAGCCGTCCGGGTCGAGCGCCAGCACGTCGCCGGCCATCATGTCGACGAACCGGAGACCGCCCCAGCGAGCGGACCACACGGGGCCCTCCCCGTGCTCGGCGACGGGTGCGGTCACGGTGTACGCGGCGATGGTCATGCCGATCTCCTCCAGCTGGTCTCAGACCTCCCCATTGTCGATCACGAACGGCTGACCGCCGGGTAGGTCCGCCTCTGGCCCGTCGGCAGGTTCACCACGTCGGGTCCCTCCGCGCGGGCGTCCGCCAGGGACTTGGCCAGCTCACGCAGCAGGGCGCGCGCGGCCGAGCCGGTGAGCGCGGCGCCGATGATCCGGCCGTCCACGCGGGCCCGCTCGATCAGCTGGGCCCGCACCTGGTGGCGGCGCTCCCGGGTGAACATCACCCGGCCCTATCTCGGTGATCAGGCCGAGCAGGTGTTGAGCATCTCATGCAGCGCGGCCTTCTCCGCCTTCGTGATCCGCAGCGCGTAGTGCCGCTTGACGGTGATCCACGACCGGGCGTACGTGCACCAATAGCCGATGACCGGCGGCCGCCAGGTGATCGGCGTGCTGCCGCCCTTGTCGATGTTGGCGGTGGCGCTGACGGTGACCAGTTCGGGGCGGATCAGGTCGTTGGCGAAGGCGTGGCGCTGGGCGTCGGTCCAGGTGTCGGCGCCCGAACGCCAGGCGTTGGCCAGGGGGACGAGGTGGTCGACGTCGATGTTCGCCTCGCTGGTGAGCAGCTTGCCGTCGTAGCGGCTGTACCAGGTGCCGGCCAGGACACGGCAGGACGCGTCGCGCCGGACGGCCTGTCCGTCACGGTTCAGGACGATCTCTCGGGTGTCGCACGCGCCCCGCTGCGGGGCCCATTCGGGCATGAAGCGGGTGTGGCTGTAGCCGTGGAGTGTGCCCCTCTCGCCGACGGTCAGGCCGTCGAGCGCCGTACGGGCTTCGCCCACCGAGATCGGGACGGGCATCGCGCGCGCAATCGCGGCGGCGCCGGCCGGCGGGACGAGCAGGAGTGTCGCGAGGAAGGGGACCACGAACCGCCCTGAGAAGATGGTCATGGATTACCAGTAACAGCCACCCCAAAGGAATGTCACGAAAAGTAATTGAGATGGCACCTAAAGTGACTCCATCAAGTGATTGACGGAGTAGCGGAAGCCGAATTAGTTTCGTTCCATGAGAGACAGTGACCAGGTCACCGTGATCATGAAAGTCGCGACGCAGCTCTTCGCGGCACTCGGCTTCGACGGCACCTCCACCAGGCAGATCGCCGACGCGGCGGGCCTGAACATCGCCACCGTCAACTACCACGTCGGCGGCAAGCGGGAGCTCTACCTCGCCGTGATGGAGCGCGCCCACCAAGCCGAGCGCGCCGCCCTGGAGGGGGCGCTGGGCCGCCTGGGCGGCGACGACCCGGTCACCGGGATTCACCGATTGATCGACGACTACCTGGACTTCTGCGTGGTCCATCCCGAGGTGCCGGCGCTGTGGATGCACCGCTGGCTCTCCGACGCCAGCGACCTCACCGAGCTCGAACGCCACTACGTCCAGCCGCTGGTGGTCATGGTGACCGACGCCCTGCGTCCCTCGGTCGCGGCCGGGGTGATCGACAACGCGGTCGACCTGGAGTACGCCATGTGGTCGGTGATCTGGTGCGTGCACGGGTTCGCCAAGGGCGGCGTGCTGGACGAGGAGGGCCACCGCAGGGGCGGGAGCGACACGGTGGCGCTGCGCCGCTTCCGCGCCCACCTGCACCTGACCGTGCACCGCATGCTCGGACTGCCCGGCGAAACCCCGTGACCACGGCGGCGCCATGATGCGAGGAGAGCGTGTGAACCTGCCCGACACCGGGAGGACCGCCGACGAGCTGCTGGCCGAGGTGGCCCGGCTCAAGGAGCACGATCTGCCGGTCAGGGGCGGCCAGGTGACCGCCTATGTCTACGACAGCGGCCGGGACGGCGTTCACGAGGCGGCGGCCCGCGCCTACGCGGAGATGCTGGAGGTCAACTGCCTCGACCCGACGGCCTTCCCCAGCGTGGTGGAGATGGAGAGGCAGGTCGTCGGCGCCGTCGCCGACCTGCTGGGCGGCGGCCACGGCATCTTCACCAGCGGCGGCACCGAGTCGATCATGCTGGCGGTGAAGGCCGCCCGCGACGCGGCCGGGCGCGACCGGCCCAACCTGGTGCTCCCCGTCACCGCCCATCCGGCCTTCCACAAGGCGGCGCACTACCTCGGGCTCGAGGTCAGGCCGGTGCCGGTCGATCCGGTCACGTTCAAGGCCGGCGCGCGGGCCGTGGCGGCGGCGATGGACGACGGCACCGTCCTGGTCGTGGCCTCGGCGCCGTCGTACCCCCAGGGCGTGATCGACCCGGTCGAGGAGATCGCGGCCGTGGCCGCCGCCGCTGGAGTCGGCTGCCATGTGGACGCGTGCGTGGGCGGGTGGTTACTGCCGTGGCTGCGGGCGGCCGGCGCGGCGATCCCGCCGTTCGACCTGTCGGTGCCGGGGGTCACCTCGCTCTCCTGTGACCTGCACAAGTTCGGGTACGCCCCGAAGGGCGCCTCGGTCGTGCTGTTCGCCGACCCGGCGACGCGCCGGAAGGCGTACTTCGCCTCGGCCGCCTGGCCGGGCTACACCGTCATCAACGCCACCGTGCAGAGCTCCAGGTCGGCGGGGTCGCTCGGCGGGGCATGGGCCACGCTTCAGGCTCTGGGCCGCGACGGTTACCTGGCCCTGGGCCGGACCACGCTGGAGGCGACGGCCAGATTACGCGCGGGCCTCGCGGCGATCCCGGGGCTGCGGGTGCTGGGCGATCCGGAGAGCTCGCTGGTGGCGTTCACCTCGTCGGAGCTCGACGTGTTCGTCCTGGCCGACGAGGCGCGGCGGCGCGGCTGGTACCTGCAGCCGCAGCTGTCGTACGCGGGCATCCCGGCCAACCTGCACATCACGGTCACCGGGGTGACGCTCTCGGGGATCGAGGCGCTGCTGAAGGTCATCGGCGAGTCGGCGGCGGCCGCCCGGACGCGCGGCCCGGCCGTACTCCCCGACGGGCTGATCGACCTGGTCGTGGACCTCGACCTGGAGGCACTGGACGACGCGGCCTTCGCGGAGCTGGCCGCGGCGGTCGGCGTGGACCTGCGGCCCGGCGCGGGGCAGCCGGAGATGGCGCTGGTCAACGCGGTCCTGGACGCGCTGCCCGCGCCCCGGCGGGAGGCGGTGCTGGTGCGCTTCCTGTCAGTGATCTACAGCTGACAAGCCGGTGATCCGCGGCTCGCATGCCGGTGATCTACCGCTGACGAGCCGGCGATCTGCGACTAACGTCGCAGTCCCGCGTATTCGGGAGGCGGACCCCGGCCGTCATTCCAAGGAAGGACACGGAACGTCCTACGGAAGGATGCCCCGCGCCGGGTCACGCGGGACCGTGGAAGCATGATTCGACTAGCCCGTATCGCCGCCTCGTGCGCCGTGGTCGCCCTGCTCGCCTCGTGCGGGACGGCCACCACGGCCACCCCGGCGGCCCACCCGAGCCATGCCGGGGGACATGGGGCCAAGGTCGCGCCGGTGGCCGCCCCCTTACGCGACGGCGAGCGGTTCGAGTCCCTGACGATGGCGGAGCCCTACACGCCGCACGCCCCCAACGGCGGCACCGACGACTACCGGTGCTTCGTCATCGACCCCAAGCTGACGAAACAGGCGTTCCTGACCGGAGCCCAGTTCCAGCCGCAGAACGCCGACATCGTGCACCACGCGATCTTCTTCCGGGTAGACCCCCGGCAGGCCGCCAAGGCGAAGACGCTCGACGACAGCACCCCCGGTCAGGGGTGGACGTGCTTCGGTGACGCCGGCGTGGACGACGCCTCGTGGGTGGCGCACTGGGCGCCGGGCACCAACGAGACGCTGCTGGACGCGCGCTACGGCTACGCGTTGCCGCCCGGCAGCAAGCTCATCATGCAGATCCACTACAACACGCTGAACGTGGAAGGCACCCCCGGGTCCGACAAGTCGGGCATCCGGCTGCGGCTCACCGACAAGACCCTGGAGCCGTTGGAGACCGCGCTGCTCCCGGGGCCGGTGGAGCTGCCGTGCACGCCGCAGGAGTCCGGCGCGCTGTGCGACCGGGCCGCCGCCGTCAAGGACGTGGCGCGCAGGTTCGGGCCGGGGTCCGAGGAGCAGGCCGACCAGCTGGCCAAGATGTGCGGGCCGCTCAAGCCGGGGCCGACGCAGCACTGCGACCGGCCTGTCCCGGGGCCCATCACGCTGCACGCGATGGCCGGGCACATGCACCTGCTCGGGCGCTCCATCAAGGTCGAGCTCAACCCCGGCACGCCCAAGGCGCGGACGCTGCTGAACGTCCCGAACTACGACTTCGACGACCAGGCGCTTCGTGTGCTGGCCAAGCCGGTCACGCTCAAGAAGGGCGACATGCTGCGGGTGACCTGTACGCATGACGCCGGGCTGCGCGCGCGGCTGCCGCAGTTGCGCAAGCTGCAGCCGCGTTACGTGGTCTGGGGCGAGGGGACCAGCGACGAGATGTGCCTGGGCCTGGCCATCTGGTCGAAGGCCACATGAAGCACCCGCCAGGGGGCGTAGCGCACGCAAGCGGGGCGCAGGGGGGTAGGGCGCACGCACACCGCCAGGCCGGTGTGCGTGCGCCCGTGGTCGGGTCAGCCGAGCATGACGTGATCCAGGCCGGGGGCCGCCGCCCGCGGTCGGGGTGTCAGCCCAGCGTGACCCGGTCCAGGTTGGGGCCGCCGCCCGCGGTCGTGGCCGTGAGGCGGATCGTGTTGGCCCCCGCCTGGAGGTCTACCGTGACCGTGCCGTCGGCCCAGGTGTCCCAGTTCGTGGTGGCGGGGAAGGACCGGGTGGTCACCGCCGTGCCGTTCACCGCGACCTCCATCGGCCGGTCCACCGCCGTCCCGTTGGCGTACCGGATCGTCAGGGGCGTGGGGCCCGCGGCGGCGGCGTTGACGGCGAACTCGACGTAGGAGCCCACGAGGTTGTCGTAGTTGACGAAGCCGGTCCCGGTGAAGCCGGTGTGGTTGGACTCGGCCACGCCCTGTGAGATCGTCGCGCTCTCCGCCTGGTACTCGGTGCCGGTCGGGGTGGCGGCCGAGACGTCGATGTAGTCCGCGTTCGGGCCGCCGTTCGCGGTGGTGGCCGTCGCGCGGATGGTGTTGGCCCCGGCGGTCAGCGGCAGCGTGAACGTGGCCGTCGCCCAGGTGTCCCAGTCACCGGTGCTGGGGAAGTCGCGGGTCAGCGTGGTGCCGTTGGCGGTGATGGTCATCGGGCGGTTGACCGTCGTGCCGTTGGCGTACCTGAGGGTGACGTTGGCGTTGCCGGCCGCGGTGGCGTTGACGGTGTACTCGACGTACGAGCCGACGACGTTGTCGTAGTTGACGAAGCCGGTGCCGGAGTAGCCCGCGTGGTTGGACTCGACGACGCCCTGCGAGATCGTCGCGTTCTCCGCCTCGTAGTGGGGGGTCACGGCGGTGGGCCGGGCGCGGATGAGACGGGTCTCGCCGGGGCGCAGGGTGGCGCTGTAGGAGGAGGCGACGGTGCCCTCTGAGCCGCCGGACCACAGGTTCGTGACCTCGGCCGGGCCGGTGAAGCCCACTTGCGACCAGGTGACGCTGACCGTGGAGTTGCCGGACGTACCGGTGTTGTAGAGCGCCACGATGTAGTCGCCGTTCGATTCCCGTTTACGCCACACCTGGTTGACACCACTGTTCACAACCCGGCCGGCCGCGACGCCGTCCTGGTCTACGGCGATGAGCCGGTCGTTGGTCAGCATGGCCAGGTCGGTCGAGGTGAGCGCGGTCAGGTCGGTGCCGAGCAGCAGCGGGCTGGAGATCATGGCCCAGTGCGTCATGTGCGTACGCCGCTGGTCGGCGGTGAGACCGACCTGGTCGCCGTTGCCGACCTCCAGGGAGTCGTAGTCGTTCCAGCCGCCGGGACCGGCGTACTGCTGCCAGCTGGCGGCCGAGGTGAACCGGCTGGACACGTGCGACCAGTCGGTGAGGGGGAACCCGCTCCCGTTGGCGCCGGGACCGCAGTAGCACTCGACGTCGCCCTGGGTACGCCAGCTGTTGGCCAGCCGCTTCCAGGTGGTGGCCTGGGCGATGGGCAGGTTGTTGGACAGCGCGAAGTTGATCGGCCGGCCGGTCTGGCGCAGCGCCTTGTCCCAGGCTTCGACGTCGGCGACCGTCGTCGCGTCCACGCCGTCGATCTTCAGGTAGTCGACGCCCCACGAGGCCATCTGGTTCGCCCAGGAGTTGATGAACAGCTGCGCGCCGGGGTGGGAGTAGTTCAGCCGGTACATGTTCTTGCAGTTGTAGTTCTTGTGCGTCTGCGAGGTGTCGGCGATGTCCTGCGCGTGGTACGAGGTGCCCTCGACGGGCTTGTTGGCGGTGACGGCGTTCTTGGCGATGCCGGGCGTGACGTAGAAGCCGAACTTCAGCCCCTTGGCGTGCACGTAGTCGGCCAGCGCCTTGATCCCGCTGGGGAACTTGGCGGTGTCGACGGCCCACCGCCCGAAGCCGTCGACCTGGAAGCCGTTGGAGTCGCACTTCTGGTAGAAGTCGTCGAGGTTGACGTAGACGTAGCCGTGCGCGGCCAGGCCACTGCTGACCAGCGCGTCGGCCTGAGCCTTCATCTTGGTCTCATCGGGCCAGCGCCGCACGAAGCTCCAGCTGCTCCACCCCATGGCGGGCCTGATCGACAGGCCGTTGTCGGACGCGGCCGCGGGCTGAAGGCCTGCGAACAAGCCCGCTAAGAGCACCGCCACCGCCGTGACTATCCCTCTCCCTCTCACGGGATCTCTCCTTTGCTCGTACGGCCGGCCCGGTGGGCGCCAAGCGCCGTACGGGGCCGGGGACTGTCCAGGGGAACGCTCCTCCGGTGGAGCCGGCGCGCCGCCGCTACGTGCGCCTTCTTGGCCATGGCCGCCGTTGGTGCCGGCCGCCGTGCGAAGCGTCCGCGCCCGCACGGCGGCCGGGGTTCAACCGATCGTGACGCGATCGAGGTTCGGACCGCCGCCGGCCGTGGTGGCGGTGGCGCGGATGGTGTTGGCGCCCGCGTTCAGCGGGACCGTGATCGACTTGGTCGTCCAGGTGTCCCAGTTCGCCGTCGGGTCGAAGGCGAGCTCGTCGGAGACGAGGGTGCCGTTGACCGTGACGTCCATCGGCCGGTTGGCCGCGGTGCCGTTGGCGAACCTCAGCGTCAGCGTGGCGTTCCCGGCCGACTCGGCGTTCGCCGTGAACTCGACGTAGGAGCCGACGAGGTTGTCGTAGTTGACGAACCCGGTCCCGGTGAAGCCGGTGTGGTTGGACTCGGCGACGCCCTGGGAGATCGTGGCGTCCTCGGCCTGGTAGTCGGTGGTGGTTCCGCCGCCGCCCGGTGTCACGTCCACGTCGATGTAGTCGATGTTCGGGTTGCCGTTGGCCGTGGTGGCGGTGGCGCGGATCGTGTTGGTCCCGGCGTTGACCGGGACCGTGAAGGTGTCGGTGGCCCAGGTGTCCCACGTGCCGGTGCTCGCGTAGTCACGAGTGGCGAAAACCGTCGTGCCGTTGACGGCTATCGCCGACGGCCGGTTGGTGGTGGTGCCGTTGGCGTACCGGAACTTGATCGTCGCGGTGCCGGCGGCAGCTGCGGTGATGGACCACTGCAGGTAGGACCCGGCGGCGTTGTCGCCGTTGACGTAGCCCGTGCCGCTGTAACCGGTGTGGGAGTTCTCGAAGATGCCCTGCGAGATCGTCGCGTCCTCCGCCTCGTAGCGGCCCGGCGGAGGTGTCGTGCCGCCGCCGGCCGCGTACTGGCCGCCGACCCACGCCTCGTCCACCCGCCAGCGGGAGACGCCGTGGTGGCCGGTCTTGGTGAGCCGGACGTAGCGGGCGGTGGTGGCGGTCAGGTCGATGAACTGCACGCCGCGCGCGTTCGGCACGGTGCCGGTCTTGACCGCGCTCCCCCAGCTCGACCCGTCGTTGCTGACGTGCACCTGGTAGCCGGAGATGCGGGCCGACCCGGACGACGGATAGACGGTCGAGTCCTCCCGCTGGTTGAACGCCAGGTATTGGATCCGCTTGGCCGAGCCCAGGTCGAACGTCAGGGAAGCGGGCTCGGCGGCGTTGCTGTCCCAGTAGGTGAGGTAGTCGCCGTCACCCGCGGCCGAGGCGCCGTGCCCGCTGGTGGAGGAGCTCGCCGAGAGCGAGACGCCGCTGTAGATGCCCTCACGGCCGCTGGAGATCACCTTGAAGACCGTGTCGTACTGGTCCCAGGAGGAGATGCCGCTCAGCGTCAGCGTCCCGTTGGCCTGCGTGAACGTCACCGGCGAGCCGGTACGCAGGTTCGTCACCGAGCTGATCCGGTAGCCGTTGTCACGCACGGACAGCGTGCTGCCGGACGGCGGCGTGATGACGTGGATGTAGTGCCGGTTGGGATCGGTCTTGGAGATCGTGGTCACGCCGTGGGCGCCGTTGTTCCAGAAGCCCGGTTTGAGCCCGCCGAACATGTAGCCGCCGCCCTCGGTGCCGCCGAGCGACTCCCAGATATCCTCCAGGTAGGTGTTGGCGAAGTTGTTGAAGCTCACCTGCTGGGCGGGGAACTTGCCGTTGACCATCGCTGTCTCGGCCATCAGCGCCTTCACCGACGATCCGGCGTTGGTGATGAGCCGGCCCAGCGTGAGCTTGCGGTCCACCGCCTCGTCCGACCCGCCGTACCACCAGGGGCCGCCGGTCGGCAGCTTGAAGTCGGCCTCGATCAGCCTCGGCAGCGCCGTGTAGACCGCCTGCGGGTAGTCGTAGGAGGGCGACATGCCGGTCTTCTGCTCGTTGCTGATCATGTCCATGATCGGCGTGTCTTCGTTGTTGTTCGAGATCGTCATGTCCGGGCGCTGCTGGTAGATCTTGGCGTAGAGGTTGTTGCTCTCCCAGTAGGCGTTGTCGTTGTCGATCCAGAACCCGGCCAGCTTCGGATAGCGCTGCATCTGCTCGAAGAACTGCAGGTAGCTGAACTCCCCGAACCCGTCACGGGTGGTCAGGTCCACGTTGTGGCCGACGTAGCTGGAGAAGGCCGAGGAGTTGAGCCAGTCGCCGGAGCTGAGCCCCTCGTTGTGCCACTGCGGGTCGTCGGTCATGTAGTTGATGACCTTCAGCCCCTGCGCATCGGCGGCGTCGATCAGCTCGCCCAGGAAGTCCCGCGTGGTGCGGCACGAGCCCGGGATCGACGACGGGTACGGCCGGGCGTAGCCGAGCCTGCTGTGGAAGGTGGCCAGGACGATGTACTGGGCGTGCAGCTTCTTGGCCTCGTTGACCCAGTAGGAGGCGCTCCAGCCGCCGTTGGTCACGTCGGCCTCCCAGCCGCTGCAGCTGGTGTGCTGCGGCGAGGTGCGCTCGCCCCAGTGCAGGAAGAGGCCGGCGATCGAGTTGCGCAGGAACGCCTGGCGCGGGTGTTGCAGGTCGGCCCGGGCGGGCAGTGCGGTGAGCAGGCCGAGCAGGAGGGCGAGTACGGCGAAGACCGCCGTACGCGACACACGGGACATATGCGTGCTCCTAGGGTCCGGTGATGTCGAGGTAGTCGAGGTTCGGGCAGCCGTTGGCGGTGGTGGCGGTGAGCCTGACCGTGTTCGCGCCGGCGACCAGGTTGGCGTTGACGGTCTTGCTCGCCCACGTGGTCCAGGCGCCGGTGCCCGCGAAGCTCAGGCCCGAGGCGACGACGGTGCCGTTGACCGTGACGTCCATGGGCCGGTTGGCGGAGGTGCCGTTGGCGTACCGGATGGTGAGGGTCGCGGGGCCCGCGGTGCCCTGCTGGAACTCCCACTGGGTGTACGCGCCCGCCACGTTGTCGGAGTTGACGAAGCCGGTGCCGGAGAAGCCGGCGTGGTTGGACTCGACCACGCCCTGCGAGATCGTCGCGTTCTCCGCCTCCAGGCGGGTCGCGGTGACCTGCACCTGCTTGTAGGCCCGCATGTTGGTGAGCAGCATGTAGCAGTTCTGCAGCGAGCCCGAGGTGTCGCCGAGCGAGCGGTAGATGCCCCACTTGGGGCGGACCCGGTCGCCCAGGAACGTGTCGCCGGTCTTGGTGGCGTCGACCAGCGTGGTGCTCCCGTCGCGCAGCACCCAGCGGACCGAGCCCGCGCTGCCGTCGCCGATCTTGATCTCGTACTCGGCGTCGATCCACTTGTCCTGCAGCGGCTCCAGGTTCGTCCGGCCGACCAGGATGCCCTGCTCGTAGATCGTGTGCTCGATGGTCTGCACGCCATTCACCCGGCGCAGCGAGGTGGTGGTGATGGGCAGCGTTCCGGTGCCCGGCATCTTCGTCTGGCTGATGTGGGTGAAGGTCGTGGTCGCCTTCAGCGAGCTCGGGATGAACATCGAGTACGTGACCCGCCACGTCTCGCCCTTCAGCCACTGCAGGTAGCCGCTGGGGTTACGGGTGCCGGTCACCTCCTGCCGCTGCCGGTCGGTCATCGTGTCGCGGTCGACCGTGTGCATGTTGAAGCGGAAGTTGTTGCCTTCGGCGAAGATGTGCGGCTGACCGGCGGGGTGGGAGTCGGCGCGGTCGTCCTCGATCGTCTCGAACGCGCCGAGCCCGACCGACGACGCCTCCGGCGCCCACATGAGCTGCCAGGCGACCGCCGCCGCGGCCGGGCGGGCGGGCAGGTACGGGGTGAGGAGCGCGGCGCCTACGAGGGTCCCCAGCTGGCGTCGGGTGATGTCCATGGCTTCCTATCCGATTGTGATCTTGTCGAGGTTGGGGCCCCCGTTGGCCGTCGTGGCGGTCGTCCTGATCGTGTTGGCCCCCGCCGTGAGCTGGACGGTGAGCGTGGCGGTCTGCCAGGTGTCCCAGTTCCCGGTGCCGGCGAAGTCGCGGTTCACGGCTGTGCCGCCGTTGACCGCGATGGCCATCGGCCGGTTGACCGTGGTGCCGTTGGCGTAGCGGATCGTCAGCGTGGCGGGCCCCGCGGCCGCGGCGGTGACGGCGAACTCGACGTACGAACCGGTGACGTTGTCGAGGTTGACGAAGCCGGTGCCGGTGAAGCCGGTGTGGTTGGACTCCACGACGCCCTGGGAGATCGTGGCGTCCTCTGCCTGGTAGTCGGTGCCGCCCCCCGAGGCGGTCGCCACGTCGATGTAGTCGATGTTCGGGTTGCCGTTGGCCGTGGTGGCGGTGGCCCGCAGCGTGTTGGCCCCGGCGTTGACCGGGACCGTGAAGGTGTCGGTGACCCAGGTGTCCCACGTGCCGGTGCTCGCGTAGTCACGAGTGGCGAACACCGTCGTGCCGTTGACGGCGATCGCCGACGGCCGGTTGGTCGTGGTGCCGTTGGCGTACCGGAACTTGATCGTCGCCGTGCCGGCCGCTGCCGCCTCGAAGGCCCACTCGATGAAGGCGCCCGCCGCGTTGTCGCCGTTGACGTAGCCCGTGCCGCTGTAACCGGTGTGGGAGTTCTCGAAGATGCCCTGCGAGATCGTCGCGTCCTCCGCCTCGTAGCGGCCCGGCGGCGGCGGTGTGCTCGCGCCCGGCAGGCCCCAGGCGGCGCCCGGCGTGGCGATCGGCACCGGCGCGATGACCAGGTCCGGGACCGCGCCCGCGTAGACGAGCACCTCACGGTTCTTGGGCAGGGTGATGCCCAGGACGCCGCCGCCCAGGTCCGAGACCGTGGCGGGAGTGCCGTCGTCGAGCACCGCGGTGACCGTGCCGGTCAGGCCGTGGTCGAGCTTGAGCGGCTCACCCGCCAGGCTCCTGACCCGGACGAAGCGGGTCGTACCTGCCTGCCGTACGGCGGAGACGAGGAAGGCGCCCTGCGTACGGAAGTCGTGCAGCGTGACGTCGGGCCACGAGCCCGGGATCGCGGGGAAGACGCGGACGACGCCGCCCCAGCTCTGGCAGAGCAGGTCGTGGATCGACTGCGAGGCCGACAGCGGCGTTTCGATGACCGGTCCGGCCTCGGTGTAGTGGGTGTTGGCCCGGCACGGATACGACGTCGAGGGGTCGAAGAACTTCAGCAGGTACGACAGCGCCGTGTCGCCCCGCCGCATCATGGCGTACATGGAGGCGGCGCCGGTGTAGCTGTAGCCCCGGTGCGCACCGGTCAGGGCGTGCCACCGGACGATCGACTTCTCGATCAGCGAGCGATTGCCCGTCTGATCCCAGTTGACCAGGTAGAGGGGATAAATCATCAAAAGGTGGGAGTAGTGGCGGTGGGACTGCGCGTACGGCGTGCTACCGCCGATCATGTAGCCGTTCGTGTCCGTCGGGTACGACACGAGTGTGCTGAGCACCTGCTGCCACTTGGTCTTCAGCGGGTCGTCGACGCCCAGGCGGGCCGCCGAGTCGAGCAGCGTCTGACAGCCCCACCTGATCAGGGCCAGGTCGTAGTTGGTGTCCTGCGGCGGGACGGTCGGGTACTCGGGCGACAGCGTGCTCGGCAGGTGCAGCTTGCCGTCACTGCCGCTGGCCAGGAAGTGCAGGTAGTAGTTGATCGCCCGGCGCAGCAGCGGGAACAGCGTGTCCCTGAGCAGCCCGTCGTCCATCGTGTGCCGGTAGGACAGCCACACGTTGTGCAGCGCCCAGGTCAGGTCGCCGACCTCGGCGCCGCTGCCGGGCGTGCCGACGCTCCGGGTGGCGAACATGTCCGAGCTGCGGCCCACGCCCGAGGAGTCGCTGCGGTACGCGCTGCCCACGTTGGCGGTCAGCTGCGCCCGGTTCTGGTCGAGCGTGCTGGTGACCGAGTCGAGCTCCAGATGGTTGGAGCCGTGGATGAGCCAGTACTCCAGCTGCACGTTGAGGTTCCACCACACGCCGGGCCACGGGGTGGGCTCCAGCCACGGGCCGGTCGTCGCCATCACCGGCGCGCCGGCGCGGGTGGCGGAGGCCACCTTGTACAGCTGGATCCAGTGGAAGCTCTGCAGCCGCTGGTCTGGGAAGGACACGAAGCTCTTGCGGTAGAAGGCGTGCCACCAGGTCCGGTGCGCCGCCCGCAGCGTGTCGTAGGTGCCCGCGTTCTGGATCCGGCCGAGCGAGGCCGTCTCGGCCGCGGTGTTGGACGGGAAGCTGTGGGCGACCGACAGCAGCAGGAGGTTGCCGCTCTGCCGGTAGGCGGTGGCGGTCTGCCCTCCCCCGGCCAGCCCCTGGAGCACCTGCTTGACGTCGCCGGTGGTCTTGGTCGTGTAGGCCGGGTTGTGCGTGTAGCCGGACGGCGGGTCCTCCGACGCCTGCCTGGGGCTGTCGGCCACCTCCGGGTGGAAGGTCCACCGGACCTGCTCACTACCCGTGACCGAGGCGCTGGCCACGAACGTCTCGTCATGGATGAACGCGGTGAACGTGATCTTCCCCGACGAGGTGGTGACGGTGCCGGTCAGCTCGGCGTCCCACAGGCTCAGCCGCCAGTCGACGGCGGTGATCGTGCCGACGGGGTCGAGCGTGAGATGGCCCACGGGCAGCCGGCAGGTGCCGAACCCGCTGCCGAACTCCGGCCGGTGGTCCTGGACGCGCCCGTGCTGGGTGGTGAAGCGGATCTTGTTGGCGTCCGGCTCCTTGTAGATCATGCTGCCGAGCAGGCCGTCGCCCAGGAACGGGCCCTCGTGCCAGAGCGTGGGCAGCTTGCCCCACAGCAGGTCCTGCTCCCGCAGGAACGCGGCCCACTGGGCGTCCGAGGTCATCCGGACGTCGAGCGTCCAGGGCGCCGACCGCGCCTCGGCACGAGCGGGGATGGCGGTGGCGCCGCTCAGCGCCGCCGTGGCCAGAGTGCCGAAGGCGCCGCCCAGCACCACCCGGCGCGTCGGCTTACTCTCACTGTCGTCAGGTTCCATCACGCGAGGTTCTCCAGCTGCTGTGGGGGGTGTGCTCCGGGGGGCAGGCGGCCGCGCCGAAGCGCGGCCGCCTGGTGAGGGGGCGTACGTCACTGGATGTTGGAGCGCCTGATCACGTCGGCGTCACCGTTGCCGTTGTTGTCGGAGTTGGTGGAGCCGAACCAGATGGCGCTGGCGTTCGGCACCTTCTCCACCGCGCGGAGCCGGCCGTACGTCCCGTTGAAGTAGGAGTTGACCGTCGAGACGTTCTCGCCGTTGAGCACGATCCGCCACAGCCGCTGGCCGCGCAGCGCCGCCATGAACACGGTGTTGTTGACGATGGCGATGCCGCTGGGCGAGGCCTCCGAGACACTCCACGTGTACTTGGGATTGGTCATGCCGGAGGTGCTGCAGGTGCCCTCACAGGTGGGCCAGCCGTAGTTCTTGCCCGGCTGGATCAGGTTGAGCTCGTCCCTGGAGGAGTTGCCCAGCTCCGACTCCCACAGCCGCCCGGCCGAGTCCCACGCCAGGCCCTGCGGGTTGCGGTGGCCGTAGCTGTAGACGCGGGTGTTGAACGGGTTGCCCGGAGCGGCCGCGCCCGTCTTGGTGATGCGCAGGATCTTGCCGTTGAGCGAGCTGAGGTTCTGCGCGTTGCTGCTCTGCTGGGCGTCGCCCGCGGTGACGTACAGGTAGCCGTCGGGGCCGAACCTGATGCGGCCGCCGTTGTGGTAGCGGTTCTTGTCAATGCCTTGCAGGATCGCGCTGTAGCCGCTGAGCGTGGTGCCGTTGAAGTTCATCTTCGCGACCCGGTTGCCCTCGGAGGCGGTGTGCATGAAGAACACCTCCTGGTCGGTCGTGCCGTTCCAGGTGGGCGAGAAGTCGAGGCCCAACAGGCCGCCCTCGCCGTCGGTGGTCACCACGTTGGGCACGGTGCCGACCTGCGTCTTGGTTCCCGACGGGGTGATCTTGAATACCTTGAACGAGTCCCGCTCGGTGACCAGCGCGTACGAGCCGTCGGGCGCCCAGGAGATGTCCCAGGGGATGTCCCAGCCGCCGGCAATCGTGGTCGGCGTCTGCGGCACGGTGCCGCAGCCGCCGGTCGTGAACGACGCGGAGGCCGCGCTCGGCGTGGACAGCTGGTTGGCACTGTCACGAGCGACGACGTCGAGCGTGTAGGTGTGCGCGCACTCCAGCGGCACGCTGGCGCTGGTCGCGGGCGGCGTGCCGGTGACCGTCTGCAGCACGGTGCCGGTGGCGTGGTCCCGGATCAGGTAGGCGCGCACGCCGTTGTCATCGGTCGAGGCGGCCCAGGTCACGGTGGCCGAGGTGGGCTGCACGCCGGTCACGGTGGGCTGGCCGGGCTGCGACGGCGGGTTGTCCGCGGGCGCGGGCAGCGTGCGGCAGTTCGCCTCCGGGCTGCTCAGCGACACATTCCCGGACGCGTCGCGGGCGAACACCGAGATCTGGTACGCGAAGTCCGCGTTCAGCCCCGTCACCGTGTACGGCGGCGCGGGCGCGGTGGCGATCTGGGTGCCCTGGTGGAAGATGTCGTAGGCCACGACGCCGACGTTGTCGGTCGACGTCGGCCAGTCCAGCCGGATGCTGTTGGAGGTGATGTCACTGCACACCGGCTGACCAGGGGCGGTCGGCTTCTCGGTGTCACCGGGGCCGCTGACGCGCAGCCGGTCGAGGTTCGGGCCGCCGTTGGCGGTGGTGCCGGTGGCTCTGATCGTGTTGCCGCCGGCGTTCAGCGTGGCGTTGAGGCTGATCTCCTGCCACGTGGTCCACGCGCCGGTGCCGGGGAAGGACTGGCTGGCCGCGATGGACGTACCGTTGACCGTGACGCTCATCGGCCGGTCCACGGTGGTGCCGTTGGCGAAGCGGAACGTCAGGGTCTGCGGCCCGGTGGTCGCGGCGCTCACCGCGAACTCGACGTAGGAGCCGGCCACGTTGTCGTAGTTCACGAAACCGGAGCCGGTGTAGCCCTCGTGGTTCGCCTCAACGACGCCCTGCGAGATCGTGCCGCTCTCGGCCTGGTAGTCGGTGAAGTTCGAGGACGAGGCGACCTCGGCCTCCAGGTAGTCCCAGTTCGGGTTGCCGCCGGCGCCGCTGGCGGTGGCCTTGATCGTGTTGGTGCCGGCGACGACCGGCGCGGTCAGCGTGACCGTCGCCCAGGTGTCCCAGTTGGCGGTGGCGTTGAACGCCCGCGCCGCGGCGACGACGGTGCCGTTGACCGCGATGTCGCTCGGCCGGTTGGCGCTGGTGCCGTTGGCATAGCGGAAGGCCAGCGTGGCGGTGCCCGCGCTGGGCGCGTTGATGGTCCATTCGACCGAGGATCCGGCGACGTTGTCACCGTTGACGAATCCGGTGCCGGAGTATCCGGTGTGGTTCGACTCCACCACACCTTGCGAGATCGTGGCGCTCTCCGCCTCGTATCGGGTGGGCGCCGCGGCGGCCGGAGGGGCCACGACCGTCAGCGCCCCGGCGAAGAGCGCGAGGACACCGGCGAGAACGCGGTACCTGCGTAAGTTCATTCGATCACTCCTGCGGGGGGTGGTATCTCGGCGAGAGATTGGAGCTTTTCATCGTGTTCCCACAAATAGTCACAACCGTCAACAGATTCTAGATCTTGGAACGATCCAATCTTTAGGAAACTTTCCTAACCCTACTTATGGTCATCCGGAGCAGAGATCGGATGTCCTGACGCCTGGACACAGAGAGAGTCGGGATGTTTGGCTATGCGCCAGGCGAAAGGTTGGATCTGTCTCTCGACGCACGCGAAGGCGCGCCAGGCATTTCACCGCACTCAGCGCAGCCGAGAGACATCACAGGTCAGAAGCTCACAGGTGAGACATAGGATGTCTTACCTGTGGCGCTCACCAGCGTGAGGAGAGTCCCTTGCCCCTCAGAATCCGACATCGAGTGGTGGCCGTGGTGGCCCTCGGTGCCCTGCTGATCCAGCCCGTGCCCGCGGCCGTCGCCGCGGCCACGCTCCACGAAGCCGAGAACGCCACCATCTCGCAAGGCGTCGTGGAATCCAACCACGCCGGGTTCACCGGCACCGGTTTCGTCAACTACGACAACGTGGCCGGCTCGTCGGTCGAATGGGCGACCGACTCACCGCAGGCGCGCCAGGTGCAGCTGATCCTGCGGTACGCCAACGGCACCACGGTGGACCGGCCGATGAGCATCTCCCTCAACGGCACGACCATCGCGACCGGCCTGTCCTTCCCGGGCACCGGAGCGTGGACCACCTGGCGGACGGTGACCGTACAGGCCTCGCTGGTCGCCGGAACGAACACCGTACGGGCCACCGCGACGACCGCGAACGGCGGCCCGAACGTCGACTCGCTCACCGTCGACGACGGCACCACGGGCGGCGGGACGGACTGGTCCAAGGCCGTCATCGACTCCACGATGGCCCGCTTCACCCCCAGCTCGCTGGGGGGCTGGAGCTACCCGCAGGGCTTATACCTGTGGGGGCAGTATCTCGTCTGGCAGCGCACCGGCGACGCCCGCTACCTGCAGTACATCAAGGACTGGGCCGACCGCTTCGTCGACAGCTCGGGCAACATCTCCAACAGTTTCAGCAACCTGGACAGCATGCAGGCGGGCAACGTACTGCTGGCCCTGTTCAAGGAGACGGGCCAGGCCCGCTACCGCACCGCCGCCGCCAAGATCCGGACCCGGCTGAACACCTACCCGCGCACCTCCGACGGCGGCTGGTGGCACTCCACCTCCGACTCGCGGCAGGGCCAGCTCTGGGGCGACGGCGTCTACATGGCCGATCCGTTCCTGGCCCGCTACGGCGCCTGGGTCGCGGGCGACACCTTCACCAGCACCGAGCCGGCCAAGCAGATCGAGGTCTATCACAGCCATCTGCGACGCACCTCGGGCACGGCGGCCGGGCTGCTGTATCACGCCTATGACGAGCCCGGCGGCCTGACCGCCTCCTGGGTGAAGCCGTCCCTGGGCAACACGAACGGGATCTCGTGGTGCCGGGCCATGGGCTGGTTCGGCATGGCCACGATCGACATCCTCGACCTCATCCCGGCCGACCACCCGCGCCGGACCGCGTTGATCAACATCATCCGCGACCTGGTGCCCGCCTACGCCCGCTGGCAGGACCCGGCGACCGGACGGTGGTTCCAGGTGGTCACCGAGACGACGAACTCCGCCAACTGGACCGAGACGTCCTGCTCGGCGATGTACACGTACACGATCTCGAAGGCGGTCGAGCGCGGCTATGTGGACGCCTCCTACCGCGCCAACGCCGACCGGGGCTACCAGGGGGTGCTGAACAAGATCTCACTCGGCCAGGACGGGCGGACGAACCTCGTGGACGTCAGCGAGGGCACCAACGCCAGCGACTCGCTCAGCTACTACTTCAACCGGGGGCGGCCGGTGAACGACTTCCACGGCCTGGGCGCCTTCTTGATCATGAACGAGCAGATGATGCGCGTCGGCCCCGGCAGCTGACCCGCACGGCTCTCCTGGGACCGGCGCGCACGCGTCGGTCCCAGGAGCCGAGTCGTGATCAAAATGTTCCTGCTACCCGGGGATCATCCCCCATATCCGACTTACGCTACGACGGACGGCGCACGGGGATGGGGATGGGGGATCGCATGGCGACATTGATGACGCGGATGGCCGCTGCCTTGAAGGGAGAGGTCCGGGCCGACGAGCTCGAGGCGTACCGGCGGGCAGGCGGGATCGTGTACACCGAGCTGGAGCAGGCCGAAAGCCTCCGGGGTCGGTTGGCCCTGGAGGGGGTGAATCTGTGGCACGGCCCGCAGGGGGCCGCCGGGCAGTTGCTGTGCGTGTGGAACGCGTTCGTCCTCCAGGCCATCGGCGAGCATCTGCTGGACGCCGACTACGCCGCCGACCCCCGCACCTCCGGATTCGTGCCGCCGGTGACCGCCCAGCAGGTGGGCGCGTGCTTCGCGCAGGTCGAAGGGTGGGTATCGCGGGCGCGGCAGGCGGCGGGCAATCCCGGCTACCTGGTGGAGCAGGAATTACTCCTCCCGGCCGACCTGCCCGAGTGGGCCGAGGCCGACCCGTGTCCGCTGCCGCACCTGCACGGCATGCTGGCCGCCTCGCGCGCGATCCGCCAGCACGCCGAGGTCGCGCTCGGCGTCTTCGAGAAGACGGTCGCCGACGCCGACCGGCACATGGACGCCTTGCGGCGGCTCAGGCAGCTCGTCGCCGAGGCCGCGACCGCCGCCGACTACGCCGAAGGGCTGCTGGACACCGACCCGAACCCGCGGATGCACGAGGCGATCGAGCAGCGGCTGCAGCGGGCGCTGAAGATCTACTACCACCTCGGCCAGCTGACCGCGATGCCGCAGCTCATCGCCGGCTACAAAGGGGTGGACGCGAGACGGGCCGTGCCTCCCGTCGCGACGCCGCCGGTGAACCCCCGCAGTTTCGATCCCTGGTGCCTGACCGACCCGCAGAAGCGCGGCGTGTGGCAGGCGGATCCCCGCGCCCGGCAAGCGATCAAGGAGATGTGGGAGTACGACCCCGACGCGGCCCACACCCTGCGCATCCAGGCCGAGATCGACGCCGCCTTCGCCAGTGGGGCCATCACCTACGCCACCGACGCCGGGGGCAAGCCGTACGGCAGCTACTACTGCTGTCCGTGGGCCGCCATCTACCTGGTCCGGCGCCCGATCATCATCGGTGGTACCCGGCTTCGTACGATGCAGCAGTTCACGTACGAGGTGTCGGCCGAGGACGTACCAAAGGGCGGCCGGTTCAAACGCGAGATCATCGTGTCCAACTTCAGGCCCACGGACGAGGTCGACTACTGCGACCCCGACGGCCTGCACGGAGACTGAGCGGGCTCGCCCAAAGCCCCATCGCCGCTCGCCGGGCGCCGGGCGCCGGGCGCCGAACATGCCGATGATCGGATCCAGCATGGTCAGGCACCCGGCGTGGTGGCTGGTGGCGGTGGCCAGTGGCGTGTGGCTAGTGGCCCATCACCGGCCTTACTCCGGCGCTCGGGATCGGCAGATGCTCGCGGATGAGCAGCCAGCTCGCGGCCAGCACCCACAGCGCGGTGAGCACCCCGGGCACGAACGCCACCAACGCGCCGCCGGGCGCCAGCGGACCGCCGGTGATCGCGACCGTGAACGCGCCCAGGACACTGACCACGGCGACGACGATGGCGCACCAGGCCATCCACTGCGGAAATACGTGCGTGCGCATGATGGCGGCGGCCGAGGCCGCGAACGGCACGGCCAGCGCGATTCCCATGATGGCGTCCATCACGGTCAGCGAGATATACGGCCCCGCGGCGATGGCCAGCAGCGGCCGATGCGTGGTGACCGCGTAGGTCATCCCAGCGAACACGGATATGCCGATGAATCCGGTGGCGGCGAGGACTATGTACCCCGCGAGCACCATCGCGGGCGCGTCACTGGTCTCGTCCGAACGGCGGAAGGCAGTGGCCAGCGCCACGCCGAACCACAGGAACAGCGCGGTCGCGATGGCGTACAGCAGTGCCGCCGCCAGCACCTGGGCCCGGCGCTCGACCAGATACCCCGAGATCGTCATCGCGGACTCCGTGATCTGCGGCGCGTTCCCCATCACCAGGCGCCCGATGATCGCGACCACTATGGCCACGACGCCTGCCACTCCACCCCAGCGGAGCTCATGACTTTCTTTCATGGAAGTCACCTCCCACCTGCCATTATTCGGCGCCCTCGCTGCGCCTGGCAGGGTCAAAGGTCCCAATATCGCGAGGCGGCCCACGCGCCGATCAGGCCTTGCCGCTCTTCTGCAGCGCCTGGGTGAGCTCTTCCTTGGTCATGGACGAGCGGCCGGGGACCTTGGCCTCCTGGGCTCGGTGGTACAGATCCTCCTTGCTCGGTTCCTTGGATCCTCGGCTCTGCTTCCTCGATTTGTTACCGCTCCCCACCGGAAGACCGTGCTGGATCTCCTGTGCCTTGCGTTCGCTGAAGGCTCGGCCGAGCTCCTCCAGGCGCTCGCGGGAAACCGCCTTCTTGAGCGCTGGGAGGATCTCGCTCTCCTCCTCCTGAACGTGGTGCGCGACTGCCAGAACGAGCTCGTTCAGCAGCGTGTCGAACTGCGCCGTGTCGGTGTCGACGTCCAGGAGGTTGAGCAGCATCCGCTCGGCCTGGTGGTGTTCCTCCGCTCCCTCTCGGACCTGGTCCTTCTCACTGGGTACGGTCTTGGCGATCTCCGGGTAGACCAGTTCCTCCTCTCCTCTGGAGTGAGCGACGAATTTGGCGGCCAGTTCGGCCAGGAGGGCCGGACGATCCTCGGTGTCCTTCTTGAGCCGGCCGAAAAGCCGCTCCACGTCGCGATGGTCTGACTTGATCATGCTGATGGCGTCCAATGTCATGGCTCCCCCTCTCTGGCGCCCCGGTACCCGGCAAGGACGGTCGTACGCGAAGTTGAAGGACAACGGAACAGTTGTTTGCGCTTCTTGGGCACTCCGAGCCCGGCACCATGGGCCACTGGAACCGCGCAGCCCGTTGCCGCGTTTGTCGGTGTCGGCGCGTACGTTCACCCCGAAACCACGTTCGAGATGGTGATGACCATGACCACGATCGACGAGCAGGCCGCCGTTCTCGCCCTCACCAAAGCCACCCATGACCGGCCCTGGTTCTTCACCGCCCGGGTCATCCTCGACACCGGTAGCGCCCTGGAAGTGCTCGACGGCGGCTGCGCGAGCCGGGACACAGACGACCGGGCGCACGCCGCCTCCGTCGCGGCACGGGTCCAGCCCGGCGACCTGACCTGGGCGCGCGACCTCGTCACGACCATGCGCGGTCACGGCGTCCGCCTCGTCACCGTGCTTGACGACGCCTACCCCGGCAATCTGATGTGGGCCTACGACCGGCAGCCGTTCCTGTGGATCCGCGGCGGCATCCTCCCCACCGATCACCGAGCCGTTGCCGTGGTCGGCGAGGTCGACACCATCCACGCGACGGCCGCGGCCCGCGCCCTGGCCCAGGCCGGCATCACCGTCGTCGCGCCCCTGCACTCAGCCCTGGACGCGGCCGTCCACCAGGCCGCACTCGACGCCGGCGGCCGCACCCTCGCCGTCCTGGCAGGCGGCATCACCGAGCCATCGACCGTAGGCGAGTACGCCAGTGTGGCCGAGAGGATAGCCGGCTGCGGCGCGCTCATCTCCGCGTTCTGGCCCGACGCCGCCCCAAGCGACCGGACCGCCGCGCTTTCACGTGTCGTGACCTGCGGATTGGCAGACAGCCTGTACGTCATTGACGGAGCCGACGGCGGAGCGTCCGCCGGGCACGTCGAGCAGGCGCTGCACACCGGCAAGTACGTCTTCCTGTCCCAGCGGCTTCACCAGGAACAACTGTGGGCCGCGCGGGCGGGCATCCGGGGAGGCATGACTGCCGTCCAGGACATTGACGAGCTGACCAAGCAGGCAGTCAATCTCGTAGATATGACCCCTCGAACGAACACCTGTTGATCATGGGTGACGCCGAGGCGTTCACCCGCGAATTCCTGCCGCTGTTTCGCCCCGTTCCACCGACGCGGCCAGGCGTGTGCCGGATCTGCCACTCCGGCCCGAACAACGCCGGCCACACCGGCGGACCCTGGGCCACCTGCGCGAGCTGCAAGCGCACCACGGAGAACCTGTACGGCCACACCCAGCACGTGGTGCCGATCTCGCTGACGACCAGGAACACGCAGCTGTATGACGTTCTTGTCCGGGAGAGAGACCTCAACGGTGCCGGCGGGCGGCGCAAGCGGGGCGACTTCCTGGCCGCGACAGTGGCCCACTTCTACCACCGGCATGTCCGATGCCTGGAAGGGCTGGCGGGCGGGCCGTTCACACTGGTGGCCACGATCCCGAGCAACAACCCCGAGTTACCTGCCCGGCCCCTCCACATCATGTGGGAGGTCGTGGAGAAGGTGGGCGCGCTGGCTCCCTTGTGGCGACCTCCACTCCTGCTGGAGGCCGACACCAGGTTCGCACCGGTGCTGGCCGACCGTCGCTCCCACCGGGACGCCTTCCGGATCCTCTGGCCGGACTGGGTGAGCGGGGCGCGCGTCTTGCTGGTGGACGACTTGTTCGTGTCTGGCGCGCATGTGCAGAGCGCGGCGTCCGCGCTGATCGAGTCCGGGGCGGCGGCGGTGGTGGCGCTCGTGATCGCACGGTTGATCAACCCGGCGTCGAGAAGTCCGCACAGCGCCGGCATCTGGCAGGAGGCGTGCGAACGGCCCTTCAGCTTCGCCCACTGCTGTGTCTGCGATCCAGCCCGCGGAGCCGGCGCTTGACCCAAGGCGCTGTCGGCCGCCGGCGAGCTGTTCGTCAGCTCCAGAACCCGCCGACCGGCGACAGACTGTACGTCACCACCACGACTTTGTTCCACGCGAAGGCGTATTTGTTGAAGGTGGCCTCGTCCGGGATCCAGCGGAACGCACCCGCCCAGGAGTCATAGATGTAGACGGCGTTCGTCCCGTCTTTCCTGACCAGGTAAGCGTTGCTCCACATGCGGGCTCCCCCGAAGCAACTCGACACAGTGTCGCGGGGCCACGAGCTGATGCCGTCCCAAGTGTTCCAGAGGTGGAAGTAGACGGTTTCGTCCGGCACGGCGTACGCGGCAGGGCCCGGGCCCACGACGTACACCCTCTTGGTCGTATCGCCGCTCAGCTGGAATCGCTGTCCCGACTGCGGGCAGGCGAATACCCCGGACTTCCCGGCCGACGCGGCGTTGGACACCCCGGCCGTCCCTAAGGACAGGAGCAGCGCCAGCGTGGAGACCAGGACGGTGCGGACTAACGTGCGGTTTTCGAGCATGGATCCTCCTTTTGAACGACTGCGATCCGATCGAGGGGCGGCGGCCGGGCTCCGTGCCAGTCTCAGCGCGAGATGACCGATAAACCAGGGCATACGGCGGGCATTTTGCAGACATATAGCGAAAAACTGTTCACCACCCAGTGATCTACCGCCCAGCAACTCCAGGATTTCAGTCGCGTTTGACCGAATTCTCGCGAAATCTGTTGACGCTGAAGCCATGCGCTCTCAATCTATTCAAGGAGTACAGAGAAATTTTTCTCAATGGAGGTAGAATGAAGCCAAGCGGAACGATGCTCACCGCGGTCCTCAGCCTCTTATGCCTGACCTTCTTGGTGGTGCCCGCGCACGCGGCGGCAGGGCTGTCGGTGTGGACGATGGACGCGGCCGACCGGCCCTTCACCTCGTCCCCGGTGGGATCCACCCAGTCCATCGCGCTGTACGCGGCCCGCGGGGAGTTCGAGGCCGCCCAGATCCTGGCCCGGTCCACCTCCGCGCAGAGCGGCGTGTCGGTCAGCGTGAGCCCGTTGACCGGCCCGGGAGACCGGCTGGTGCCGACGGTTCGGCTGGAATACAACCATCCGACGATCCAGCAGATCGGCACCACGCGCCAAGATCCGCCGGGCGGCGGCGACGACTACTACGACGCCCTGGTGGAGAACACCGCGCAAAGCCCGGCGGCGAACACGACGCTGGCCTGGTTCTACCAGGTGTTCGTGCCAGCGGGTCAGGCGCCCGGCGTCTACACCGGCAACGCCGTGGTCCAGAGCGCGTCCGGCAATGTCACCGTGCCCGTGAGCCTGCGCGTCTACGACGTCACCGTCCCGCCGGCCGACCAGTCGACCTTCAAGATGAACAACTGGTTCACCTCCGCCGGCTGGGACTACGCGGGCACGATCGACGCGATTCCGGACCAGTACGACGTCAAGATGTTCGACGAGGGCTGGTGGACGGTCATCAAGAACTTCGCGGCCAACCACGCCAAGCACCGCAACAACGTGATCTACGCCGACTTCCAGGCGCTGCTCATTCCCCACTCGACCGTGGACGCGGCCGGGAACTTCACCTTCGACTGGGATGACTTCGACTGGTTCGTGAAGCTGTTCGAGACCGCGGGCGCGCTGCAGTACATCTACACCCCGACCCTGATAGAGGGAGGAAACCAGCTGGAGATGCTGGTCCCCGCCAACGGCGTGAGCGGCAGGCTCAAGCGGGTCCTGGTGCCCTACGGCGACCCGAAGGCCGGCGCCTACCTGGACAAGGTGCTACCGGCACTCAAAGCACACCTGGACGTCAAGAAGTGGACCGACAAGTTCTACATGAGCGCGGTGGACGAGCCCCAAGACCCCACCTGGGCCAACGCCGCCAACTGGCTGTACGGCAAGTACCGCCAGTACTTCCCCACCCCCCGCACCAACGAGGCGCACAACCAGCTCTACCCCGGCACCGAACCGTCGCTGACCACGCTGACGCCGGCCACGTTCCTCTACCAACCCAACATCGCGCACTACCAGTCCCAGCGGCTGGCCGGGAAGGACTTGTGGCTCTACACCGCCAACATCCCGGAGAGCGACTACATGAACCGCTTCATCAGCCACTACCTGGCCGAGACCAGGCTCCTGCCCTGGCTGGTGTGGAAGATCGGCGGCACCGGATATCTGCACTGGGGCTGGAACTACTGGTGGGATCTCAACAGGCCGGGTCAGCACATCGACACCTTCAAAGACTCCCAGAGCGGCGACGGATGGCTGGTACGGCCCAACACTAAAGATAACGCCCTCAACGTCTACGACAGCCTGCGCAGCGAGGCCCAGACGGACGGCCTGGAGGACTTCGAGCTGCTCAACCAGCTCGCCAAGACCAAGCCCGTGACCGCCCAGGCCATCGCCAACAGCCTGATCCTGGACGCCACGCACTACGAGCGCTCGGGCACCGAGGTGGAGCAGCGGCACAAGCAGATCCTGGACGAGCTCTCCGCCAACTCCCCGGACCTCGCCTTCCCCTACAACGACGACTTCGGCACCGCCGGCCAGCACTGGCGCACCTCCAGGGGCTCATGGTCGGTCAGCGGGCAGGAGTACGTCCAGGCCAGCACCGCCGCCGACTGGGGAGTGACCTCCGTCCTGGAGGGCCGGGCCTATCGTGACGTGGCCGCCGGCGTCGACCTCAAGATCACGGGTGTGTCACCCGACGGCGGCAGCGCCAACTGGGCCGGACTCATGGTCCGCAGCCTCAACGGCTCAGACATGGACACCGGCTACCTCATCGCCCAGCGCAACAACGGCAAGGTGTTCGTCTACCGCAACGGAATCCCCCTGGCCGAGGCCGACGCCCCCGGCTACACGGCGGGCCAGTGGAACCGCCTCCGGGCCGTGGCCAAGGGCAACACGCTGAAGGTCTACAGCGGCACCCGCCAGCTCCCCGCGCTGACGGTGAACGACGCGGCCTTCCCCGTCGGCAACATCGCCCTCGTCACCGGCGGCGCCGCCGCCCGCTTCGACAACGTGCACATCAATCCCATGACCAACGCCGCCGAGGGCGCCACCATCACCGCCTCCAGTTCGTACGAGGCCGACGGCTGGGGGACGGGCTCCGCCGTGGACGGCCGCCGCTCCTCGGCCACCGGAGCCCTCGGCTGGAGCAGCTCCGACAGCAAGAACGTCGACCACACCGAGTGGGTCCAGGCCGATCTCGGCTCGGCGCGCCCGGTGAGCCGGGTGGACCTGTACCCGCGCGATGACGGCGCCAACACCGGCTCGGGCTTCCCCACGGACTTCACCATCGATGTCTCAGCGGACGGCTCGACCTGGACCAACGTCGCCACCGTGACCGGCTCCGCCAAGCCGGGCGCCGGAGCGCGGACCTTCCCGTTCACCCCGGTCAGCGCCCGCTACATCAAGGTCACCGGCACCAAATTGAGCACCGACCAGTTCGGCGAATACCACATGCAGTTCGCCGAGATCGAGGCCGCCGGAGGCAACCTGGCCGCCGGCCGTACGGTCACCTCCTCCAGCTCGGTGGAGTATCCGGCCGAGAGCTGGCTGCGCGTCAACGCCACCGACGGGGTGCGCCACTCCAACCTCTGGTACTCCATGGGCTGGAGCAGCCTCATCGGAACGACCGACCACCCCGAATGGCTGCAGGTCGACCTCGGCGGCCCTACCCGGGTGGGCAAGGTGACCCTCTACGCCAGGAACGACGGCGCGAACACGGGCGACGGCTTCCCCTCCCGCTTCACCATCGAGACCTCCCCCGACGGCTCGGCCTGGACCACCGTCACGACTCAGAACGGCTACCCACGGCCCGGCGCCGATGGCCAGACCTTCACCTTCGATCCAGTCACCACCAGATATGTGCGCGTCACCGGGACGGGCAAGGTGATGCAGTTCGCGGAGATCGAGGCGAGCAGCTGATCAGCTTCCCGCCGGACAAGAATGACGCATGAGCGGTAGCGTCGGCTGCTCCCTTCACCTGGACGACATTGTGGTCGCCGACCTGTAGTCGCGGCCACCTGGCTGTGAGAGGGGCGAGCTCCACCGAGCTCGCCCCTCTCACCAGGCTGGATGAGCACTACGTCGACGTCGCTCGATGGCCATGCTCGACAAGTCTCCACTCCTGCCAATGTCGACCGCGATCGAGATAATCGGCCAGCCCTCGAGCGAGCCGGTCGAGGCGGCAGTCGTCCCCGTTGTCGCGGGCATGGTCGACGAGAGCCAGCAGCGTCCGATGTTCACGCTGGTACCACTCCATAGCCTGCTGGTAAGTGGCGATGGACTCCGGCCTGACATTGAGCGCCAAAGGATCGACAGGGATGCTGTCGTGCGGCAGCCCGGTCAACTGGTGTGAGGCTGCCAAACTGGTAAGGAGATAGTGGTCGAAGATGCGGCGCTCGGCCTGGTGACGTTCCGTGCGCGACTCTTGAGCCGCGGCCAGTTCAACGGCGTAGGCGCGCATGAGGTCATGTAGCTGATATCGGCCGGGAACGGATTCCGCGATCAAGTGTGCGCGGTGCAGCTCTGCCAGCAAGGCGCGCGCCTGGCGTACCGGCAGGCCGCACATGCTGGCAGCCGCCGGAACGCCGATGTCGGGTGCCGGGTGCATGCCAAGCAGCCGGAACATCCGGGCGGCCGCCGCTCCGAGAGTGCGATAGGACCAGGAGAACGCGGACCGGACATCGGCAAACGGGTCTTCGCAAGACAGCACGTCCAGCCAACTACTGGCGGCGTCCGCTTCGACGGCGAAATCGTCGAGGCTGAAGTCGGGATGGATGGACGCGCGTGCTGCCACAACGGACAACGCCAGCGGTAATCCAGCACACCCTGCGGCAATCTCCTTCGCGGCCTTTTGTGCGGCGACCACGCGCGCGGCGCCGAGCCGTTCGGCCAGCAGCCGCAAGGAGTCACCGTTGGACAGCGGCTCGAGCACCAGCGGGCTGGCGCCCGCGGCCACCAGGCCGGGCAGCTGATTGCGGCTGGTCACGATGACCAGGCACCCACTGCCGCCAGGAAGCAGCGGACGAACCTGACCGGCATCGAGCGCGTTGTCAACGACGATCAGCAGTCGCATTCCGTTCACCACACTGCGCCACAGCGCCGCTTGAGCGTCCGCGCCGGCGGGGATCTGCTGCGGGACAACACCCAATGCGCCAAGGAAGCTGCGGATCGCCTCAGCCGGATCAGCCGGCTCCGCGCTTGGCGCGAATCCCCGCAGGTTCACATACAACTGGCCATCGTGGAAACGGTCGGCGACCAGGTGCGCCCAGTGCACCGCCAACGCGGTCTTGCCGATCCCGGCGCATCCGGCGATGACCACCACCTTAGGACCCGTCCGCATGATCTGTTCATCCGTTGTGAGCATGCCGTCGAGTGTGCGCAGTTCCTTGGATCGGCCGACGAAGTGCGCGGGGCCGGGCGGGAGCTGGCGCGGCATGGTCATCGCAGGAGCCGGCGCGTCCGTGTCATCTTTGAACCCGCGCGCCCTTGGATGGGTGTGGCTCCTGAGCGATGCGGCGACTAATTGCTTGTGCTTTCTGGGGTCCAGCCCCAGTGCTTCGGCCAAGGCCAAGAGCGACGAGCCGCGTGGGCGGTGGGGTTCGCCGTGCTCCAGCCGACGAAGGGTCCGGGGGTTCAGCCCCGACCGTTTGGCCAGCTCCTCCTGTGTCAGCAGTGCCTGCTCGCGCCAGGTTCGTATCAGCACGCCCAGAGATGGTTCTTCGCCGGCCGGGCTGACGCTGGCTCCGTTTCGCGGCTCTTCGTACATCAGCCGCCCTCCTCCCGGCAAGCGGCACCGGCCGGCTTGTGTGGGCTCCATGTGAGCGGTGTCCCTTCGTAAACGTGGTGTGAGGTGCGACGGACGATGACGTCTTCGAAATCGACTCGACCTGCTCCAAGAAGGCACATCGGGAACGGCTCAGATCAGTCATCGGATCTTCTGCGGGCGGCGCGGGGGATCGGCTCGGCGCCCAGGAGCCGCGTATAAAGCGCGTGGGATTCGAGCGCGGGTACGCCGGAAAGCTGCCGGCCGGCCAGCCATGCCGCGGCTGCGGCTCCCCCGCCGGCGCGGTGAATCTCCGCATCCGGCCATACCTTCCGGACCGACGCCCGGACGGCTTGCGAGAGCGGATTGGGCGTGGTCAGCAAACTGCCCCCGAGCACAATGGGGCTGGTGGCGCCAAGGATCCGGATGGTGTTGAGCGATGCGGTGAGGTGATCGGCGGCCCGCCTGGCGATCAGCCTCGCTTCGACGTTTCCGCCTTCTGCGGCTGTCAGGATGAGGGGCGCGAGCTTGGCCAGCTCAGCAGGTGGCATGCGATGAGCCGCGTCGATGGTGGCGCTGGTCAAAGCCAAGGTCCGCCGGTCAGCGTGCGCCACCCCCAGTGCGTGCAGGATCTCGCGGTGGAGGTCGGATGGCGGGTGGCAGCGGTCCATCGCGGCGAGCGCGGCTCGTATGCCCTCGCGCCCGATCCAGAAGCCGGAGCCGAGATCGCCGAGCAGCCAGCCGTGCCCGTCGGCGCATCGCACGATGGTGCGTTCGCGGATGGCCGCGGCGACCGCCCCCGTACCGGAGACCAGGACGCTGCCCTCAGCGGAGTCGGTACCTGCCACGTACGCGAGAGTGACGTCGCTGACCATGGTCGGCGTGCACCGCAGTCCAGCCTGCCGCCAACCCGCTCGAAGCGCCTGGGCGATCTCGGGATCGTGAACGGCGACATCGCCGCCCGCCAGGCCGAAGACGGCCGCCTTGACGTCGGCCGGATCGACGGCGCCGAGTGCGGCGCACAAGGCGTCACGGATGGCGGTGATTCCGGCCGGGCCGCGCGAGACCGGGTTGCCGCCGCCTGCCCGGCCGACACCGCGCAGGCGCCCGAACAGGTCGGCCACGATGACGCGGCTGGAGGTGCCGCCGATGTCCATGCCAAGGACGAGCGCGACGCTCATCCGACGGCTCCCGCGGTGAAGAAGAGTCCTGTCATAAGAGCCTCCGGATCCGTCCGGCGTAGCGCTCTTCCAGGATCCGGTTGTGATCGTCGCCGCCGGTGATGTTGGCGGACAGGTAGACAGGGGCCTGCTCACCCGCCTCGTCAAGGCGACGCACGACCTCCGCCACGACCATCTGCGCCAGCAGACCGGCGCTGATGGAGGAGATCCCGCAGACCTTGGCGCCCGAGGCCATCGGCAGCAGCGCGTCACCGTGCGGGGCCCCGTTGTCCAGCACAACGTCGGCGAAGTCGATCAGCCGGAGTTGGGATGGGTGGCGGGAGGTGGCCCGCGCGGTGTGCCGGGTCGAGGTGAACGCGATCAGCGCGTGCCCCCGCCGCTTCACCAGCTGGGCCATCTCCACGACGCACCCGTTCACCCCGGAGTTGGACGCGATGACGAAAGCATCCTCCGGGCGAGGGGCGGCCAGCTCGTAGAGCTGGTAGGCGATGGCCGGGTCCCGTTCCAGGAACGGATCGAACAGCACCTCGCGCGGGGAGTCTCCGAGAGTGACCACGTCGCGCAAGGCGATCTTGTTGGTCGGCACCAGCCCACCGGCCCTACCAGCGATCTCCATCGCCAGCCCCTCGGAATGCCCAGTACCGAAGGCCTGGACGACACCGCCCGCACGGATCGATTTCGTGATGAGGTCGGCCGCGGCCTGGACCGCGGGCACCTGCTCGGAGACGACTTGCTCCAGGATGGTCCTGGCCGCCACGAGATACGCGGCAGCACTGGGGCGATGCTGATCGGACACCACGACTCCCAACATGGAGAAATATTTCCCACTCCGGCTCACTGTGGAAGCGAGTAACCGGCCATGTCAAGGACGTTTACCGGACATTCGCCCGAATCATGCCTCGTGATACGTTGATAGCCAACATAGCGAAGAAAAATTTTTGACGAATAGAGATCGCATGTCACAGAGCGGCGTCATCGAGCGCATCCGCGCGCTGCTGCCCACCATGCCTGGCGCTCAGCGTACGATCGCCGAGCTCGCGCTCGGCGATCCGGCAGCGGTGGCCCGGCTGACCATCGTCGAGCTGGCGGAGCGGTGTGGGGTCTCCACCGGCACCATCACCAGGTTCTGCCGGTCGCTGAACCTGAACGGCTACGCCGCCCTGCGTATCGCCCTCGCCTCCGACAGCGGCCGCACCGGCCCCGACGCCTGGGTCGAGCACATCGGCACGAGCTTGACCGAGGCGGACGACATTCAGCAGGTCGCCCGTGTCATTGCCGACAACATCGGACATGTCGTCACCGAGGCGATCGCCAACCTCGACCTGGCCGCCGTGGAGCGTGCGGCCGGCCTGCTGGCCGCGGCCCGCCGGGTGATGGTCTACGGGGTCAGCGGCAGCGCGACCACGGCCTCGGAATTGCAGCAACGGCTGTACCGCATCGGTCTGCCCGTCTGGGCCTCCACCGACATACACATGGCCCTGACCGGTGCCGCCCTCATGTCCCGTGGCGACGTACTTGTGGTCTTCTCCCAGAGCGGGCGCACTCGAGAGGTCGTCGATCTGATCGCCGAAGCGCGCTCGCACGGCGTCCGGACCGTTGCCCTTACCAGCGACCTGACCTCCCCTGTCGCCCGCCAGGCCGAACTCGTCCTGGCCACCAAGGTGCACCCGGTCGGCTTCAGCACCCAAACCATCCTCGGCCGACACGCCCAGCTGGCCGTCCTGGACGTGCTCTACATCGCCGTCACCCAGCGCACCTTCGAACAGACCACAGAAGCCATGGCCCTCACAGCACAAGCCGTTCAGCCGCACAAGCTCGACAACGCGGCCGACACCGTCGAGACGGGACAGGAACAGCATTAGGACCCGGCGCGTCCCCGTTTTATCGCACGGACGCGAACGCCACAGCCGTGGTGGACGCGATGGCGGTGGTGAGGACCAGGTTCGGCGCGGTGCGGCGAGCAGGTCTTGGCAGGCGCGTTCGATGGCAGCGTCGGTGCCGGTGCCCATCGCCAGTTCCAGGTCGATCTGAGCGAGCGCGGCGGACCCCTACTAATACCAACATGACGCTTGAACTGCGCAGATGAGACAGGCGCACTGTTCGGAGCGTTGTCACAAATCGGGGCGCTGTCTTGTCTGAGCTGGTGCACGGCCGAATCGAGCCGGCCACTTCCAGGAAGGAATCGTGATGAGCACCGATCACGCTCAAGCCCACCACCTCGACAACCCCGACAAGAGCGGGCCACCGCCGCAGATTGACGTGGTCGGCACCGTGCCGGGGGCGCCGGCCGCGCCGGAGGGGGCCGAAGCGATGACGCTCCGGGTCACGCTGCCGCCGAACAGCCCTGGTGCGCCGCCTCACCGGCACTCCGGGCCCGCGTACGGCTACGTGATCAAGGGCGCCGTCAACTTCGAGCTCGAAGGCGATCCCGTGCGGGTTCTCCGGCCTGGTGACGCGTTCTGGGAGCCCGGTGGAGACGTGATCCACTACCAGGACGGCAACCACCTCACCGACGAGGAGTCGCAGTTCGTGGTGACGATGTTCTGCGCGCCTGGACAGCCGATGTTGATCCCGGTCAGCCCGGAAGAGTTGGAAGCTCGGCGAGACCGTCGCGCCCCACAGTCATGACCAAGGTCTCGTTGACTGCCCTCGTTCGCGATCAGCTCACGCTTGCCCGCGAGGCGGACAGCGGCCGCAGCGCCACCACTGTCCACGGGGGACACGATCGTTCGCTGCGGCAGACCGTCATGGCGTTGCGGCAGGGCGAACACCTACACGAGCACGAGCATCCTGGCGAGGTCACGGTGCACGTACTGCACGGGCGGATGCGGCTTGTCGCCGGGCCCGACTCTTGGGACGGGATGCCCGGCGATCTGCTGGTCATGCCCGAACGCCGCCACCGCGTGGAGGCCGTACAGGATTGCGCGTTCCTGTTCACCACCGCACGCTGAAAGCCAAGAAGGCGGGAACCGGTTTCGGTTCCCGCCTTCAGCGTCGCCAGACGGTTATCAGACCAGCTTGCCGATGGTGAGACCCGGGTACCGGTTTTATCTCACGGACGCGAACGCCACAGCCGTGGTGGACGCGATGGCCGTCGTGAGGACCACCATCAGGAGCACGGTGCCCAGCGGGTTCTTCCGCGGGCGCGGTGGCGGGGCGCGATGGGCGCGAACGTAGGCGACCGGGGGCTTGGGCGTCGGCTTGAGGGTCGGTGTGGGTTTCGGCGTCGGCTTGGCCGGCTTGACGCGGACGGGCTGGGGTGCGATGTGGGGCGCCCGCACCCGGTTGGGTGTCGGCCGCTGAGTCGGCTTGGGTTTCGCGGGGCGTGGGGTGATCACGACCCGCACCGTGGGCGTCACCTTCGGGGTGGCCACGGGCCGCGGCTTCGGGGTGACGACGGGGCGCGGCTTCACGATCACCACGCTCGGCGGCTTCACCACGGTCGGCGGCTGCACCGCCGGCGCCGCGCATTTCCCGATGTGTACGCTCACCAGCGGCACGTCCACACAGACGGTCGCCTCGACGCCGACCTTCACCGTCACGTCGCCCGGATCCGGATCGGCCGCGGCGGGAGCGCTCGCGGACAGCGCCAACAGCGTGCCCGCCAGGAGCAGCGGCATGCGCCAGGCCCTCACGGTCACACGCCTCCGGCTATCCGGGCGAACTCCTGCAGCGCGCCCTTGTACGCCTCAGGCCCCACGGCCAGCGGTCCGTCGAAGGCGTGGGAGATGTCCCAGGTGAGGTAGACGCCGAAGCCGAGCATCGCGGCCATCGCCAGCAGCGGCAGGACCGCCAGCCCGGTCGGCCGCGCTCCGGCCAGGAACGGGAACAGGACCACCAGCAGGCCGGTGAGGATCGTCAGGGCCAGCAAGCCGTCGGGCGGCGTCGCGGCGGCGTCGGCGGTGCGCTGGGAACGGGCGGAGGCGATCGCCGCGAGGTGGTCGAGCACCGCGGTCTTGGCCTCCTTCTGGTCGGTGGTCACCTGCAGCGCGGCGACGCGGGCCCTGAGCGCGTCGAGCCGCTCCGTGCCGACGGGATCCATCGAGCCGCGCTGCATGACGGGCCACTCGTCGCGGACGACGAACGTGATGTAGTCGCGCAGCCCGGCGCGTACGACGTCGGGGGCGGTGCCGGGCAGGCCGGACGCCGACCAGTAGGCCTCGACGGCGGCCTGGCTCTCGGTGTGCGTGTTCTGGCCGGCGGAGTCGGCGGTGGTCCACGGCACGATGATCGCGATGGCGAAGACCAGGAGGAACAGGGCGGACAGCATCGCGCCCGCGTGGCCGGCCGACGGCCCGCCGGCGTCGTTGTCGTCGCTGCCCTTCTTCGTGAGCCTGAACAGGGTGGCCGCGAGCGCCACCACACCCACCGCGGCCACGGCCGCGATTACGTATTGCAGCATAAGGATCTCCCCAATCCCCACCGAACACCGAGCGTGACATTACTATCACAGACCGCATGACTACTCAGGGGATAGATTGCGGTACGGTGTGTAACCAATCGGTAACGGTCGGGCGGAGTTTCCGCTGCGATGGTCGATCAGTTGGCGGTGGTCAAAACCATGCGGAAGCGGGCCTGGCCGGAGAGCATCTTCTGGAACGCCGCCTGAGCCTCCTCCAGGGGGACCTCCTCGGTCCACGCCCGGACACCGCTCTGGGCGGCGAACCTCATGGTGTCCTGGATGTCGACCGCGTTGCCGGAAGCGTGCCCGTACACCCGCCTGGCCGCCCCCACCAGCTGCAGGGGCGTGACCCGCAGCGGTTCCATGTCGACGCCCACGACGATGAGCTCACCGCGGGGCCCCAGGCCGTCGATCGTCGCGGACATCGCCTCGGCGTTGGTCACCGTCGCCAGCACCACCTTGGCTCCCCCGCACGCCCGCAGCGCGTCGGCCACGGGCGCGGCGGCGCTGTCGACGTAGTGGGCGGCACCGAGCTTGTGCGCCAGCGGCGCCTTGTCGGGACCGCGGGCCAGCGCGATGGTGTTGAAGCCCATCTTCGCGGCGAACTGGACGCCCAGGTGCCCCAGGCCGCCCACACCGAGGATCGCGACGGTGTCGCCCGGACGCGCGGAGCTGTGGCGCAGCGCGTTGTACACGGTGACGCCGGCGCAGGCCAGGGGCCCGGCCTCCACCGCCGTGAGCTCGTCCGGGATCGCGGCCAGGGCGACGGCCGGCACGACGACGGAGTCGGCGAACCCGCCCGCGTACGCGGCACCCGGCACCTGGAGCTCGGGGCACAGGATGCCGTCTCCCTGCCTGCAGGCGTCGCAGTGACCGCAGCTGCCTCCGTACCAGCCGACCGCCACCCGATCACCGACGGACCAGCCGGCGACGTGGTCGCCCACCGCGTCGACACGTCCCGCGATCTCGTGCCCGGCCGTGACGGGGAAGGTGGTGCCCGGGATGTGACCGGAGGTGATCAACGCGTCGGAGTGACACACCCCGCACGCCTCGACGGTGATCCGCACCTGGCCCGGGCCCGGCTCCCGGGTGTCCGCCCGGACGAGAGACAGGTCCCCGCCAGGCTCGCCGACCTGCATGGAACGGTGCGTGGCCGAAGAAGACATGGCCGGAGAAGACATGGCGTCTCCTTTCGTCTCATGGGAACCGGCGACCCGCTGGAGCGGCCGTCACAAGTTCGTCTCATGGGAGACGGCGGCCTGCGAAGCGGCCGTCACAAGTCCATCGTTCCACTCAGCTCTTTGACCGCCTGTCTGACCCCCGGTAAACCTCGACTACCAGAGCCGGATTCCTGACAAGTCCCGTTTCGCGGCCACGGCGGCTGGACAGATCGCCGAGGAGATCTCGGCGTTCGGCGAGAAACGTCCAGCCTGACGCTCCGTGTCAGGAAATATCGGGAGCATGGGCGGCGTGAACCTTCTCAACGGCCGCAGATTCGTGATGGTGAGTTCGACGGCGAGCGTGGTGGACCAGGAACGGCCCACCGCGTTCGACTACTGGGAGGCCGACGGGGTGGTGTGGGGCAGCTACACGGGCGACACCGTCACCCACGGCCGTTTCGTCGGCACCAGGGACGGCGACCTGGTCTCCATCGCCTACGCGCACGCGCTCAAGGCCGGGGGCAAGGCGGGCGGCCAGAGCAACAGCCGCATCGAGACCGAGGCCGACGGACGGCTGCGCCTGGTGGAGGAGTTCCAGTTCGAGGGCGACGACACCCGGCACGTCAGCGTGTGCACCGAGGTCGTCACCGACTGATCCCGGCACATCAGCGTGTGCACCGGGGGTCGTGACCGGCTGACCTGACCGTCCTTCCGCCTGACCTACCCGTCCTTGCGCAGGGCGGCCCTTCCCTCCGCGGCGCCGACGAAGCGCATCTTGCCGAGCGGCACGTCGCCGGGGGCCTCCTGGGCCGCCCGCCGTGCCGGACGGGCCTTGTCACGGTCGCTGGGCAGCACGTACGGCCGCCTGAGCACCTCATCCAGGATGAAGACCGTCTCGGTCGCCTTCACGGCCGGGATGTTGGCCAGCCGGTCGGTCACCATGGCGTGGACCTCGGCCACGTCCGACATCCGTACCTGGATCATCGCGTCGTGCTGGCCGGTGGTGATCGCGCAGTACTCGACCTCGGGCATCCTGGCCAGCTCGGCCCTGAACTGCTTCCACATCTGCTGCCGCACGGTCACGAAGATCAGCGCGGTGATGCCGAGCCCCGTCCTGACGTGGTCGATCTCGGCGGTGAACCGCTTGATCGCGCCGTCGGCGCGCAGCGCCTCGAAGCGGGTGTAGGCGTTGGCCCGGGAGATGCCCACCCGCTCGGCCAGCGACGAGACCGAGATCCTGCCGTTCTCCCGCAGGACCTCGAGGATCTTCAGGTGGACCGCGTCGAGCTCCAGGCCGATGCCGA
The DNA here is from genome assembly GCF_040649695.1 of Nonomuraea sp. NPDC048901. NCBI lineage: Bacteria > Bacillati > Actinomycetota > Actinomycetes > Streptosporangiales > Streptosporangiaceae > Nonomuraea > Nonomuraea sp. NPDC048901. Next base: position 309,155 of record NZ_JBEZFW010000013.1, read on the forward strand.
TCCGTCCAGGCTGACCGCTACCGCTGGCACCATTCCTGGAAATTTCACTCATAGTTACCCCCAGCCCATTTATATACGTCTCAGCGACCGCACAGTGCCTGGACGTTCTGCCCGACAATCCTCGACATCTTTCGGCCAACCGTCCAACTGGAGGACTCAATGGCGACCCGCTCGCAGACGGCGGCTGTGCTGCTCGCCGGTGCACTCGCCCTCGCCGCCTGCGGAAGCGGCGGTTCCCAGACGCCCGCCGCCCAGAGCGGCGGCGGCAAGACCCTGGTTATCGACACGTCCTTCGACCTCAAGACGGCCGACCCCGGGCGTACGTACGAGCCGACCGGCCTGACCGTCGAGAAGGCGATCTACGAGACGCTCCTCACCTTCGACGGCGCCGACGTGACCAAGCCGGTGCCGGCGCTGGCCGAGTCGTACGAGCTGTCCAAGGACGGCAAGGTGCTCACGCTCAAGCTCAAGCAGGGCGCGACGTTCGCCGACGGCTCCCCCGTCACCGCGGACGACGTGGTGTTCTCCCTGAACCGGGTGCGGGACATGAAGGGGACCCCGTCGTTCCTGCTCGACGGCGTCGAGGTGGCCAAGGAGGGCGACTCGACGATCACGCTGACCTCCAAGGCGGCCAACCCGGCGCTGCCGTTCATCCTGCCGAACCCGGCGCTCGGCATCATCAACAGCAAGCTCGCCAAGCAGCACGGCGCGACCGCGGACGCGCAGGACAAGGCCGAGCAGTACCTGAACGCCTCCTCCGCCGGCTCGGGCCCGTACACGATCGAGTCGTTCAACGTGAGCAGCCAGGTCGTACTGAAGGCGAACCCGAAGTACTACGGCACCAAGCCCGCCTACGACAAGGTCGTCATCCGCAACGTCGAGTCCGCCACGCAGAAGCTGAACGTCCAGCGCGGCGACAGCCAGGTGGCGCTCAACCTGTCGGGCGACCAGGTGACCGGCATGCCGGCAACCCTGCAGGTCAAGAAGACCGCCTCGGCCAACGTGATCTTCTTGCTGGCCAACCAGGACGACAAGGTCAGCAAGACGACGCCGAACGCCAAGTTCGTCGAGGCCGTGCGCAAGGGCGTCGACTACGCGGGCCTGCTCGAACTGGCCGGTGAGGGCTCCACGCAGGCGCCCGGCGTCATCCCGTCGCAGCTGCTGGGCGCGCTGCCCGCCGACCAGGCGGCCAAGCGCGACGTCGAGGGCGCCAAGGCGGCCCTGGCCGCGAGCGGCGTGGCCAACCCCACGGTGAAGCTGGAGTACCCGAGCGAGCTGACCGTGAACGGCCTGTCGTTCCAGCCGCTGGCCGAGCGGATCCAGGCCAACCTCAAAGAGGTCGGCATCACGGTGGACCTGCAGCCCGCGCCGGTCACCACCGCGCTGGACAACTACCGCAACGGCAAGGAGGAGATGGGCCTGTGGTACTGGGGCCCTGACTACCCGGACCCCAGCGACTACCTGGCCTTCCTGCCGGGCAAGACGGTGGGCCTGCGGGCGGGCTGGAAGGCCGGCGCGGCCAAGGAGATCGAGGCCGCCGGTGAGAAGGCCGCGGTCGCGATCGGCGACGACGCGCGCAAGCAGGCGTACGCCGACGTGCAGACGAAGCTGAACGCCTCGGGCCCGTTCATCCCGCTGATCCAGCCGAGCCAGAACATCGTGACGGCCGCCTCGGTGACCGGCCTCGAGTATCACCCGGTCTGGACCGTCGACGTCGCCGACCTCGGCGCGAAGTAGGCATGCCCGCCACGTCCGCCCCGCCCCGCCCGTCCAGGCAGCGCGGGGCGCATCCCCTCGCCCGGTTCCTGATCCGGCGGATCCTCATGGCGCTCCTGCTCGCCTGGGGCATCACGCTGGTGACGTTCGTGCTGACGAACCTGGTGCCCGGCGACCCCGTGGCCGCGAACCTGGGCCAGCGGGCCCTGGGCGACCCGGCCATCGTGGCGCAGTGGCGCAGCGAGCACGGCCTGGACAAGCCACTGTGGGAGCAGTACCTGCTGCATCTCCAGGGCGTCGTCCATGGCGACCTCGGCACCAGCCAGCAGAGTCACCGGCCGGTGAGCCAGGACCTGGCCGAGTTCGTCCCGGCGACGCTGGAGCTGGCCGGGGCGGCGATCCTGGTCTCGCTCGTGCTCGGCGTGGCGTTCGGCGTGATCGCCGCGCTGCGCAGGGACCGGCTGTCGGACCACGCGCTGCGGGTGCTGAGCCTGATCGGCATCTCGGTGCCGACGTTCTGGCTGGCGCTGGTGGCCTTCTACGTGTTCTTCTACCGGCTGCAGATCACCCCGGGCAGCGGCAGGGTCGACGCGGCGCTGGGCAACGCCCCGGCCGTGACCGGCCTGCAGACGGTGGACGCGCTGCTCGCCGGCCGGTGGGACATCTTCGGCTCGGCCGTCGGCCACCTGATCACGCCCGCCCTCGTGCTGGCCCTGTACACGATCGGGCTGCTGACCCGCTTCACCCGCTCGGCCGTGCTGGAGGTGCTCGGCCAGGACTATGTGCGGGCCGCCCGCGCCAAGGGCCTGCCGGGCCGGACGATCCTGTTCCGGTACGTGCTGCGCTCGGCGCTGGTGCCGATCATCACCGTCGCGGGCCTGGCGTTCGGCAGCCTGCTGTCCGGCACGGTACTGGTCGAGGCGATCTTCGCCTGGCCGGGCGTCGGCCAGTACGCCTACAAGAGCGCCACCACCCTCGACCTGCCCGCCGTCATGGGCGTCGGGCTGGTGGTCGGCGTCGTCTACCTCGTCATCAACCTGATCGTGGACGTGCTGTACGGCGTCATCGATCCCCGAGTGAGGTTGCAGTGAAACGGGATCCCCTGGCCCGCAAGGGCCTGACCGGGCGGCTCCCCCATGCCTGGCGGCAACCGCTGGCCATCGTGGGCGGCGTGATCGCGATCGCCTGGCTGGTGATCGCGCTGGCCGCGCCGGTGCTCGCGCCGCACGACCCGCTGGCCCAGGACCTGCCGCGCCTGGCCGCCCCGGGGCCAGGCCATTGGTTCGGTACGGACCAGCTCGGCCGGGACATCCTCAGCCGGGTCATGCACGGCGCGCGGGTGTCGATCCCGCTGACGCTGATGCTGGTGGCGCTGTCGGTGCTGATCGGCGGCCTGCTCGGCGCCTGCGCCGGATATTTCGGCCGATGGGTGGATGAGACGATCATGCGGGTGGCGGACCTGGTGTTCGCGTTCCCGACGGTCATTCTGGCCATGGTGGTGGCCGCGGCGCTCGGGGCCAGCCTGACCAACGCGGTGCTGGCCGTACTCGTCGTGGCATGGCCCGCCTACGCCCGCGTGACGCGCGGGCTGGTGCTGGGCGTGCGGGAGCGGGAGTTCGTGCTGAGCGGGCGGCTGCTGGGCTTCTCGGCCTGGCGCTCACTGCGCGTGGACGTGCTGCCGAACGTGACGGGCCCGGTGCTCGTCCTGGCCACGCTCGACATCGGCACCGCGCTGCTGCTGCTGTCCGGATTGTCGTTCCTCGGCCTCGGGGCCAAGCCGCCGTCTCCGGAGTGGGGCGCGATGGTGGCCTCCGGCGTGGAGGTCTTCGACAGCTGGTGGGTGGCCACCTTCCCCGGCCTGGCGATCCTGACCGTGGTGCTGGCCTTCAACTTCCTCGGCGACACGCTGCGGGACGCCCTCGACCCCCGTACGGCCCGCGCCATCAAGGAGCGTGCGCTGTGACCCTGGACATCACCGACCTGAAGGTGACCATCGGCGGCAAGGAGATCCTGCGCGGCGTGGACCTGTCGCTCCAGGAGGGCAGGGTGCACGGGCTGGCGGGCGAGAGCGGGTCCGGCAAGACGATGACCGGCCTGGCCGTACTCGGGCTGCTGCCGCACGGCTCGCGGACCACCGGCAGCATCGCGTTCGGCGACCGCGAACTGCTCACGCTGCCGCCGAAGGAGCTGAACCGGGTACGCGGCGGCGAGGTGGCCATGGTCTTCCAGGACCCGGCCACGAGCCTGCACCCGATGCTCACGATCGGCAAGCAGCTCACCGAGCACATGCGCCACCACCTCGGCGTCGACAAGCGGGAGGCCCGGCGGCGGGCCGTCGAACTGCTCGGCAAGGTACGCATCCCCGGCGCCGAGGAGGCGTACGGGCGCTTCCCGCACCAGTTCTCGGGCGGCATGCGGCAGCGCGTCGCGATCGCCATCGCGCTGGCCTGCTCCCCCAAGGTGCTGATCGCGGACGAGCCGACGACCGCGCTGGACGTGACCGTGCAGGCGGGCGTGCTGCGGCTGCTGCGCGGGCTCTGCGACGAGCTGGGGCTGGCCGTGCTGCTCGTCACCCACGACCTGGGCGTCATGTCGGCGGTGGCGGACGAGGTGAGCGTGATGAAGGACGGCCTGGTGGTGGAGACGGGGGCGCGCGGCCAGGTGCTGCGCGAACCCGCCCACCCGTACACCCGCTCCCTGCTCGACTCACTGCCCGACACCGAGGCGGCTCCCCATTCGGAGGACTCATGACCCTGCTGGCGATCGACGACCTGGTCGTCGAGCACCGCTCGCCCGGGCGCCCGATCGTCAGGGCGGTCGCCGGGGCGAGCCTGTCCGTCGGGCCCGGCGAGGTCGTCGGCCTGGTCGGCGAGTCCGGCTGCGGCAAGTCGACGCTGGCCCGCGCCGTCTGCGGGCTGAACCCCGTCACCGAGGGCTCGATCACGTTCGACGGGCAGCCGGTCACACCGCTCGGGCTGCGGCGGCGCAAGCTGACGGGCATTCAGATGGTGTTCCAGGACCCGTACGCGTCACTGAACCCGCGCCGCCGCGTGGGCGACCAGATCGCCGACGGCCTCCGTACCTCAGGCGACACCGCCACCGCCCCCGCCGACCTGCTGGAACGCGTCGGACTGCCGCGCGACTTCGCGAGCCGGCACCCGCACGAGTTCTCGGGCGGCCAGCGGCAGCGCATCGCGATCGCCAGGGCGCTGGCGGCCCGGCCCCGGCTGCTGATCGGCGACGAGCCCATCTCGGCGCTGGACGCCTCGGCCCAGTCGCAGGTCGCCACCCTGATGCGCGACCTGGCCGTGGACTCGGGGGCGGGGCTGCTGTTCATCAGCCACGACCTGTCGGTGGTGCGGCTGATCGCCGACCGGATCGCGGTCATGTACCTCGGCCGGATCGTCGAGGTCGGGAACACGGCCGAGGTATGGGCCAACCCCCGGCACCCGTACACGCAGGCGCTCCTGCGCGCCATCCCCAAGCCCGACGGGATGGGCGTGCTGCCCGCCGAACTGCCCGGCGACGTGCCTGACCCGGCCGATCCGCCGGCGGGGTGCCGGTTCAATCCGCGCTGCCCGCAGGTCATGGACGTGTGCCGGGACAAGGAGCCCGACTTCGGACCGGTCGCCTGCTGGCTGCACGAGCCCAAGTGACGGACCCTGACGTGACGGACCCGACCCTGGAGGCCGTGCGGGCGGCCATGGCCGAGGCCGAGGTCGACGCCCTGGTGTTGCGGCCCTCGCCCGACTTCAGGTTCCTGGGCGGGCGGGCCGACGGGTTTCTCGTCGTCACCCTGGACATGGCCGCCGAGACCGCCGACCCGGTCCCGCTCGTACCCCGGACCGCGCGACGCGTCGGCGTGGATCCCGAGATGCGGGTCCGCGAGCTGTTCGGCCTCGCGATCGAGGCCGAGCTGGTGCCCGCCACGGCCGTGCTGGCGCCGCTGCGGCTGCGCAAGCGGCCGCACGAGATCGAGGCGGTCCAGCGCGCCGTCGTGGCCGCGGAATCGGTGCTCGGCCAGGCCCGCGAGCTGTCCTGGTTCGGCGCCACCGAGCGCGCGATGGCGGCCCGGCTGCGGTTACTGCTGATGGAGACCGGCTGCGAGGAGGTCCTGTCGCTGCGGGTCGCCGCGGGCGAGCACACCGCGCGGCCCGCGCACCTCCCCGGCGACCGGGTGATCAACCCTGGCGACGCACTGCTGGTGTCGCTCTGCGGCCGGTGGGACGGCTACTGCGCGGAGGTGGCGCGGGTATTCGCCGTCGCCGAGCCGCCGGAGGACTACGAGGCCATGTACTCGGTGGTACTCGCCGCACGGGCCGCCGCTCTACGCTCGGCGGCCCAGCCGTCGGCTGTCGCCGAGAGCGTGGCCAAGGCGGTCGGGGACGTGATCGACGGCAGCGGGTACGGCCGTTACGCCGCCGCCCACTTCGGCCGGGGCGTGGGACTGGGCCACGACGAGGGCCCGCGCGTCCAACCCGGCGACGACACGCCGCTGGAACCGGGGATGACCCTGTGCCTGGAGCCCGCGATCTACGTGCCTGACCTGTTCGGCGCCCGGGTGGCCGACGTGGTCGCCATCACGGCGTCGGGCCCGACCCCCCTCGGCTCCGCCCACCACACCCTGCATGTTCTAGACCGCTGACGCTGCACGATGCCTCTCCGGGGGCCGCCCCTCCGTGGCCTCGGCAAACGACCCGTCTAGGCTGATGGAGACGATCATCGGAGGGCGTCGTGGACCAGTTCGTGCTGCTCATGCTCATCCTGCTGGGCGCCCTGATCACGGTGCCGCTCGGCAACCGGCTCGGGCTGCCGCCGCCCGTCCTGATGACCCTGCTCGGCATCGTCCTGGCCCTGCTGCCATTCGTACCGAATGTAGACGTACCCCCCGACATCGTGCTGCCGCTCCTCCTCCCTCCCCTGCTGTACGCGGCGGTACGGCGTACGTCATGGCGCCAGTTCGCGGCGAACTGGCGGCCGATCTTCCTGCTCGCCGTGGCGCTGGTGTTCGTGACCACGGCGGCCGTCGCGGTGACGGCGCACGCGCTCATCCCCGGCCTGCCGATCGCGGCCGCGGCGGCGCTCGGCGCGCTGGTGGCGCCGCCCGACCCGGTGGCCGCCACCGCGGTGGCGGGCCGCCTGGGGCTGCCCAGGCGACTGGTGTCGCTCCTGGAGGGCGAGGGCCTGTTCAACGACGTGACCGCGATCGTGCTGTACAAGGTGGCGATCACGGCGGCGGTCACCGGCGTCTTCTGGTGGCCGGGCGCGCTGGGCGAGTTCGTGCTCTCGGCGGTGGTGGCGGTCGCGGTGGGGCTGGGGCTCGGCTGGCTCGCCGGCCGACTGATGGCCCTGCTGGGCGATGCCACGCTGCAGGTGGGGCTGTCGCTGCTGGTGCCGTTCGTCAGCTACGCGGTGGCCGACAAGTGGCACGGCTCGGGGGTGCTGGCCGTACTGACCAGCGCGTTCTACCTCAGCGACCGCATGTCGGACGCCGACGACGTGCACGGCAGGTTCGCGTCCGCGACGTTCTGGCAGATCGTCGACACGCTCGTGACGGGCGTGGCGTTCGGGCTGATCGGGCTGGAGCTGCACAGCCTGTTCGGTACGGTCGGCGGCCGGCTGACCGAGGTGCTCGGCTGGAGCGCCGCCGTGGTGGGCGTCGTGGTGGTGGTACGTCTGGTCTGGCTGCTGCCCGCCGCCTGGCTGGCCAGGAAGACCCGCCGAGCCGGGGACGACGACTCCGAGGTGCCGCTGAGCTGGCGCGAGACGGTCGTCATGTGGTGGGCGGGCATGCGCGGCGTCGCCTCGGTGGCACTCGCCCTGGCCCTCCCCCTGAAGACGGAGGACGGGTCGCCGTTCCCCGAGCGGGCTGTGCTGGTGTTCATCGCGTTCGCCGTCATCCTGGTCACACTGGTCCTCCAAGGCCTGACCCTGCCCTGGCTGGTGACCAAGCTGGGCGTCAAAACCGACACCGCAGCCGAACGAGACCTGGAACGCCGCCTGGCCATCAGCGCCGCCAAGGCCGCCAGAAAACGGCTCAAGGAAATCGACGAGGCCGAGGACCTGCCCGAAGAGGTGGTGGAACTGCTCGCCAAACGGATGACGGACATCGGCATGCGCATCAGCGCCGAGGCCGCCGACGAGGAACGGCGCGCGGCCTACGAGAAACGCGCCGAGCGGGTACGGACGGTCCGACGCGTCGAATCGGAAATGATGTCCGCCGCCCGCCAGGCGGTACTCGACGCACGCCGCGACTCAACCGCCGACCCCGAGGTGGTCACCCGGGTACTACGCCAACTCGACGCCCGGAGCATGCACTGACCTGCCGGCGAACACCCCAACCCGCTTACCCCGAGCATGTGGCACTTGCTGCCATCGGACCGTGACGAATGAGTTGATCAAGTACCGGCGTACCGAGCCTTCATACTTTCTTGACGACGATCGAGTCCGGGAGCAGCTTCTCCAGGTCGTCCACGTCCGAGGTGAAGACGGTGACATGCCCCCTCTGCCGTCGCGCGATGACGGCGAGCACCGCGTCAATCGCGTGCTTGTGCCCATGCAGCTTGGCATCGGCCAGAAGCCGGCGGGCCTGGCGGGACTCGTCCTTCCCGATGTCGGCAACGTTGAGCCGGGAGAGCACCCAGTCCCAGCGCTGCTCGGTGATCCTGCCGTCGTGCGCCTCGACCACCGTCATCGGAGACGTCACCAACTCCGCCTCCCCTCGGGCCGCGATGTCGAGCCAAGCGATCATCTTCCGGTCGCCACGCACCGCCAGGGACAAGGCTTGACAGTCGAATACGAAGACCCGCAGCGGCCGCTCCCCGTGCTCACCGCTTCGCTTCCTCACGCAGCCCCGTTCGCGTCGCGCTTTCCGCCGACGCGGCGGCGCTCATGCTCAGCGTCGAGATCTTCAAGCTCCTCGATCGCCGCCGCGCGCTCGTCCTCGGTGGCCGGACCGTATTCTTCCCCCAGCCAGCTCACCAGTTCCAGCAACCGGTCCCGGTCACGCTTGAAGCGCAACGCCTCGGCGACGTACGCCGACAGGCCTCGCTCAGCCGCATCCGCGCGGACCTCTTCAAGGAGATCCTCGGGGATGGTCACCGTCACCTTCTTAGTCGCCATACAATAAACCATACTTCAGGTATCGACCTCCGTACCAGCGCTTCCTCGGGACCGAGCACTTCGGCGACCGCGTACAGGTCATCCGGTGTCACCGTCAGCTCGATGTCGTCGAGCTCGGGATGGACGCAGAGAAGCGCCACGTACATCGGGTACGGGCGCACCTCTTTCAGTTCCGACTTCTCGAGTTCCCGCCAGGTTCGGACGGACACGCCGGTCAGCGAGCCGGCCCGCGCCGAACCTCAGATCCTCCGCTACTGCCTCTGGCATCTGCCCGCCCGCCTGGTCTCCCACCCCCGTCGGCGGATCCTGAAGATCAGCGCCACCCCATGGAAGAACGCGTCCCTCACCTGCTGGCAGCGGCTGTGCGCTCTGCCAGTACCGCCCTGACCACCGCCACCTGCCGGCCCCATGGAAACCGCCGCCCAGCCGAGCGCCTCGGAAGGCGCGTCACCCCGCAGGAGACCACGAAAACGATGATCAGGCGAAAACTCCACTCACGGTCCGACTCACTGAAGACGACTGCCCACTGGGTCATCGACGTCAGTGCTCGGTGATGCCCCTATCCGCTCGCGAACGCCTGCACACTCACCAACGTTTCCGGCTTGGCCAGCGACCTCTTTACTCGCTCCATAACCTGCGGGTTGTTTTCAAAATATGCAGCATCAAAAGGGTGCATGGCCAGATGGGCATTTGGCAGATTCGCGAAATCCAGCGTCACTTGCGTCGGCCGATTGTCCGTAGAGATATTCCATCCGTGCCGCGTTAGAATCGTTACAGCTTCATTAAGCGCATTCCCTTTCTTTGTGGTAGTGACATCGACCACTACCGTGTTGATAACATCGATGTCTCCGTCTGCGTCGCCTTCACTGACAGCCTCAGCAACCACCTTTCCAATGCTGCGCACGTCATCAAGAACCCTTGAGTCGACTTGGAATCTCGTGGGCCCACAGCCCGATAAGAGAAGGCATGAACTCAAAAGAATGAGTGTCAGCACACTGCGCACTTCACCGTTGCATCTGTTTCGAGTCGACATTATTCTTCGAGCACCCCTTTTAATTGCACGTCCGACAGTTCGACCTGACGCATGTCCAGTACTTGGCAGCCGCCTCTCCGATCGCCCAGGCATCCTCGAGATAATATTGTCCAGCTATCGAAATATTAGCATCTGTTGTGTTGAGGGACCCGCCTTGCATCCACGTTTGGTACTTTGGGAAACCCGGCGAGAGAAGCTTCCATTGCGCCAATTCCGCCCAGCATTTTAAGGAATTCCGACCTATTCGACAAGGCGTCCGATCGTCTCAAAACGGAAAACGGAATCGTCGATCGTCTCGGCGCAGGTCGCCTCGCGTAGCGAATGAAGACGGCGGCCACGGGTGAACGAGCGCACCGTATCCTCATCGTCCCAAGGAACGTTCCGACTCGGTAAGCCTGCGGGAGACGTCGATGTCAGCGCTTTCACGGGCCCGTCGCGGTATGGCCTCACCCCCGGCGCGGGAAGCCACGGGCGGGGAAGCGGCGGTGTGGCTGTGGCCGGGCCGCGCTTTGTACGCCGGGCCGTCCCTGCGGCTGGGCCCGCACTCCGGCTCGGTGGCGTGCGTGGCCGTCGGCGTGGACGCACCCTTCACCGTACGGAGCGCACCCGGCGGCGAGCTGCGGGCGCGGACCGCTCTCATCCCGCCGCGGGTCAGGCACCAGCTCACGGCGGGCGGCGACCGCATGGTCTTCCTCTACCTCGACCCCGGGTCGGCCGAGGACCGGGCATGCCGGGCCAGGTTCACCGCCGGTGAGCATGGCGTCATGACCGCGCACGAAGCCGAGGCCGGCCTTCTGGTCCGGGCGGCGACCATCCGCGCGCACAGCCCGGACCGGCAGATCGCCGTCTGGGCGGACGAGGTCACCGGCCATGAGGCGGCATCGTTGACCGACCCCCGGATCGCCGCCGCCATGCGCCGTCTGATCGGCGCGGACGAGCCGTTGCCCGCCGCGCTGCTGGCCGCCGAGCTCGGGCTGTCGGAGTCACGCTTCCTGCGGCTGTTCCGGGAACGTACGGGCACCTCGTACCGGAGGTTCCGGCTGTGGGCGCAGATGCACCGGGCCGGCCGTGCGCTGGCCGCGGGCGAGAACCTCACCCGTGCCGCGGCCGACGGCTACTTCGCCAGTCCGTCCCACTTCAGCACCGCGTTTCACGCGATGTTCGGCCTTCCCCCAAGCGCGCTGCTCTCCGGGCCTGTCACGATCCGGTGCCTGGATCCCGTCGTGTGACGGGACGGCTCACCAGGTGACGGCGGCCAGCAGCGCGCCACCGCCAACGGCCTCCACCCAGAAGTACAGCCAGGAGGGATAGAACGCCGACGGCCGCTCGACCAGCCGCGCCACCAGCCGTCCGACGGCCATGCCCAGCAGGGACACCGCGACGGTAACGGCCATGCCCGTCCGCATCCCGCCCGCGTCGGCCGCCGCTGCCAGCAACAGGCCCCCGACTGCCACGCCGAAACCGCCGTACACAGCGCGGATCTCGGTCCGCGCCTCGGCCGAGTCGGCCACGATCCGGAACGGCCTGATCAGCGCGGCGGGCGCGACAAGTCCGTAGACGCCCATCCCGAGGAAGAAGATCGCCACCACGGCGATCACGAAAGCAGACATGAAGGTACGCCCCTTTTGCAGCACAGCAGGTTGCTGGGCCAGCCTGCCGCTCGCGCACCGCATCCGGCTTTCACCGACCCGCCGCGTCGGGGCTGCAGGGGTTCTTCGGCGGCACCCTAAGATCAGAGACCTCAGCCGGGCGAGCGCTTGCCACGTTGGGCTTCTGCGTTCAACGGCTCTTCGCCGCTTTTCGCCGCGTTCGGCGGTGCTCGGTGACCCGCAGGGCGATGGCGGAGACCACCGCGACCAGGCCGAGGCCGATCAGTGCCGCTTTCCCCAGGCGGCCTGATCCGTACGTGGATCACGGACCGATGACACCGTTGTGAGGGGAAGACGGAGGACCTGCGCCGCGCACCGGCCGGCCATTGGCCGGGCTTGACCCGCGCCATAGCATCACGCCGGTAAGTGCGATCCAGACGAAGTAGCCGACGAAGGCGATGCGTTGGCCCCAGCCGGGCGGGGGCCATCCCGTGGCCTGCCACATCGCCTGCCAGACCAGGAACAGCACAAACCACGGCGTGATCCGCGCCAAGCCCGCGACGGAGGGCAGGCACGTCAACAGCTGCGAAGAGAGATCCCCGGACGATGAGCGGCCTCCTCTGTGCCCGCGACCCCTGGCCCCCGCTCGGTGTGAGGCGTTCACATGTGCAGCTAGGCGACCTGGGAGGTTTCAAGGGCCGGGCTTGGGGAGTTCCCCTCGCTGGGTGATCATCCGCATCCATCCCTCCAGGGTGGCGACGAACTCACCGAGGTCGGAAGTGGTGTACGAGGCCCGCTCATGGTCCCAGTCGGGGTCGAGGACGACGACGCGGAAGCCGTAACCGCCGTACCAGCCGGCGTCTATGTTGATCTCCCGAGCCCGCAGGCCACCCTTCTCGGCCACCTCCTGCGCGGTCAGCCACGGCGGTGGTGCGGTACGGGCCCAATACAGGTCCTCGGAGTCGTTGGCCTCGACCCTTCCATCCGGCAGGCGTCGGGCCTCCAGGGCGTTGTAGATGACGTTCCAACCGGCTGGGACGCGCAGCGGGAGCAGACCCCAGTCCTCGGAGACAGCCGCGGCCAGCGGGGAATCGGACGGAAGCTGGAAGATCGGGTCCACGTGCCGACAGCGTAGTCAGGGGTGCGTCCCCACGCACGGGTGGAGGCCCATGCGGCCCAAGCCGGCGAGACGCTCTCCACGCACGCCGCTCTACTCCTGAACATACTGATCATGCTGGAGAAGTAGCGATTTTCGCCAGATGCGTCGCCATAATCGACGGCAGGAGGTGTCCATGCCATTCTTTGTCCGGCCGGTGGAGTCGTTGCTGTTGCCGGCCCTGCGGGACCATGGCGACAGCTCGGTCGAAGCGCTGGTGGCCTACTCAGGACTGTCGCCCGAGGACGTGCGCAACGCGCTCCCCGCGTTGCAGCGCCGCGGCCTGGTCGTCGAGAGCGGTCCGGGCCGGTACACGCTGACCGATTACGGGGTCAAGACCAGCTTGAACGCCACCCCAGACAGCCCCCGCGACCGGGTGACCGGCGTCTTCCTCCTTGACGACGAGGCTGAGGAAGCGGCGAGCGGCACCTCGGAGGACGAGCTCAACAGCGCGCTGGACGACGCGCTGGGCGCCGGCGACGACGTACCCGACCATTAGGGCGGCAGACGATGCAGCATTCCGCGTGGTTCTCCGTGCTGTCGGCGGCCATCGCCGGCGGGGTGACGCTCTTCGACATGGACCAGACGTTCATCGCCGGCGACGTGTCGGGCTACCGGGTCTACCGATCCGTATGGTGGTGGGGGTTCATCGTCGTCAACAGTGTGACGGCCGTGGCGGTCTTCTTCGGGTTACGCGCGCTGACGGCCTTCCAGGGCTGGAACTCCTGGCTGTTCGCCGCCGGCATCGGTGTGACCTACCTGGCCTTCGTTCGGTTGAAGTTCGCCACCGTGTCCTACCAGAACTCCGAGATCCCCATCGGGCTGGACACCTTCTATGAGTCAGGACGGCAGTTCGTCTTCAAGAGGATCAATGAGGAGATCAAGGCCAACCGGGCGCAGCGGGCGCAGCGGCTGATCGACGACAACGACCTGAAGGCGCTGGGCAACAAGGTCCGGCTGGACATCAATCTGGACGCGTTGCTCACGCCGGAGGAGAGGAAGACGCGGCTCGCGTGGCTCCTCACGGTCCTCCAGGATCCCGGCTTCGACGAGGAACAGAAGAAGACGACCCTGGCCGTCTACCTCGCCTCGGGCACCCAGGTCTGACGACGGTGGCCATCCCCTACGCGCCGGGAGCCTTCGGGGAGCTGGTCTGCCCGCGCTGTGGAGAGCTCCTGCCCGAGGCCGTCTACTGGATGGTGCTGACCCCGGACAGCGCCCCCGAACTGCTCGAACTGCTCGACGAGGGCCGCCTGAACCTGGTGGAGTGCGCCGTCTGCGGCGACCTCGGCGACCTCAGCGCCCCGGTGCTGTGGGCCGACGATGACCGGAGCATTCTCCTCTACGACACCTTCACCGCCTCTCGCGAGGAGTCGGCGGTCCGGGCGGAGATCTTCGCGCTGCTGGAGGAGCGGGGCGGGTTCGACGTGGACGCGCTCCGCGGCAACTCTCTGTCCGTACGCAACTTCCGTGAGCTGAACGACTTCCGTGAACTCGACGACGAGTGGTTCGCCCTCACGCTCGAAGGGATCCGGCTGCGCGAGGCCCGGATGGGCATCTTCGGACAGGCCAGGGTCGAGGCGATCTGCCGGGACATCCGAACCTCCCCGATCTTCTTCATCAGCGACTACGAACGCTCCGCCGAGCTGCTCGGACGTGCCGAGCTCTGGCGCGGGGACGAGGCGCGGAGCGTCCGTGAGGTGCTTGACGGTGCGCTCGACCCGGACGACGAGACGTTGTCGCCCGGGTCGAAGGTGAAGAGACTGCCGCCGTCCGCGCGTGAGTGGTTCCACACCGCGCTCGCCGAGGCCAGGCAGGTCATCACGGTCGAGATCGACGAGATCGGCGAACTCATCGGGGCGGAGCGGGCCATCGGCGTCCTGCTGGACAGGGAGATGTCTCTGACCCCTGAGGAGACCGAGCGCTTCGACGAGGCCGCGATCGGGTGGGCCGCGCCCCTCGGCGGGCTGACGTACCTGCTCGAACAGCTCGCCGGGGAGCCGGCCGAAGAATCTCCTGCCGCTCCTGAGAACCGCGGGGTACGCCAGGTCATGCGCACCCTCGGCGGAGGAGAGTGGCAGCCCTTCGCCTGGACCGACACCGACGTCATCGACCCGCCCGACGGGCTTGAAGAGGCCGTCGCCGCGTACGAGGCCGGACGGTACGAGGAGGCATTGGAGCGGACGCTGCTGGTGGAGCGTTCCTGCCGGCCCGACCAGAGGCGGCTGTGCGCGCTCTACACCGCGATGCTGACCTTGGAGTGCGGCCGGCCCTACGGACGCGGCCTGGCCTGGGACGCGATCGAGGCGACGATCACCGACATCCAGGGCACCGGTCGGGTGGAGCTGAACGAGCTGACCGCGCTGGCGCACGCCCAGCGCGTGCTCGGCGAAGTGGAGAGGTCGATCGGGGAGTTCCAGTGGGCCCTCAACCACCAGCTCAGCGCGTTCGACCTCTATCTGAGTCTCGAGGACTGGGGCTGGCTCTCCGAAGTCGGCCCCGCCCTCGTTGTCTCCCTAGTGGCGTTCGACCGCAAAGACGAGGCGTTCGAGATCGCCGGTCGGCTGGAATCAGAGGAGATCTGGCACAGGATGCCCCGTGCGCTGCTCGCGCAGATGTTCGGCGCCCTGGCCTCCGCCATGGCCCCCGGACTGGAGATCGTCTTTGATCTGGGCACCGGGGAGTTCGGCGCCATCGACCTGGGCGGGGCCAGGTCGATGGCCGTGGTGGAGTTCCGCAGCCCTGACGCTCCCGCCGAGGCCAGCACGCTGATCATCGGGAATCGCTGCCTGAACGCGCTGGTCCGGGCGCTGGCCGACGCAGAGGATCCCGCTGACCGGCTACGGCTGCTCCTGGAGATCCTGCAGGCGGAGGCCCGCTTCCTGGCCGACGGCCGCGCGCCACGGGAAACGGTCAACGGCAGCCTGATCCGGAGCGTGCACCAGCTCGTGGCATTGGCGCTCCAGGCTGCCGGAGACGATCCCTCGCAGGACCTGGCGACGGACGTCGCCCTCGCCTTCGCGCTGGCCTGTCAGGTGGCGGTCACCGAGGCGCTGCGGGCAGACGAGATCTTCGCCCGTGGCGGCGCGACAGGCGATCTGTCGGTCCGGTTGTGGGGATCGGCGCTGCTCACCGGCAAGGTTGCCTACGCGCTCGACCGCATCCTGGACGAACGGCGCCGCAACACCATGACCGCACACGGATGGTTGACCGAGGCGGTCCTCACCGGCTACGCGCTGGCACTGGAGACCGCGGGAGAGCTCGACCAGGCCATCGACCTCTACCAGGAGCTGATACCCCGCGCCGAGAAGCGACGTTCGGTCTTCCTCAACCGGACGCTCACGCTCTGGGCCCAGGCCACGATGACCCCGCCCTACACCCGGCTCTCGCGCTGCCTTTTCGCCCGCTACCTGTCCGGTGGAGACTTCCAGGACGCCCTCCTCGCGGGCGACGCGCTCGAACGGCATCGCGCGCGGGAGCTCCGGCAACGGGGCATCGTCCTGACCGGGACAGAGCCGACCCGGTGGCTGGTCTCGCCGCTCATGTCGGCCGCGGCCACGCTGCCGGACGGGCACGCCGTCATCTGCGTCGGCGTGCATCCCCACACGGTTCGCGTCGAGGGACGGTGGATGGCGGTCGGGCTCCCCGCCGACCCGCCGGCTTCGTCGGCGGGGAGCCCGACCGCCGGCGGAGCCGGCGGGTGGGCGGAGGAGACCACCCCGCCCGAGCTGCTCTTCGAGGCCCACGTCTGGTTCTCCGACCGGATGCAGGAGGCGGCACAGGCGGTACGCGAGGCTCGGATCGCCACCATGGAGGAGTACGCAGGCATCCTCGAACGGTTCGTCCCGGCCGCGGAGGTCCACGATCGCCTCGCCTCGCTCTGGCAGGCACTGGGGGCAGGTGCCGGACGATTCGGCGTGCTGCACCTCAGCACCGAGGGCTACGCGCTCCAGCTGCCGTGGTCGGCGGCCGCCCTGGTCTCGGCGGGAGAAGCGGCCGTGGTGCGGGTCGTGGCGACCACAGCGCTGGTCGGACGGCCTCAGCGGCCGGCCGAGCCGACTCCGACGATCGTCGTCGCCGTTCAGGACGACCGGTCGGAGCGCGCGAACGCGCAACTGCTGGAGGCGGGCGGCGACCTGGCCGAGCTGATCTACTCGGAGCAGCCATCGGACGAAGCCGACGTCGGGGTCCGCCTCCAGGCGGATCTCCACCGGGTGAGCTCGGCCGACGCCCTCGTGCTCCTGGGTCACGGCCGCCGCGGCCGCGGCCTCACCCACGCGCTGCACGATTTCACCACGCAGCCCCGCACGGTCGTCCTGCTGGGCTGCTGGTCGGCCCACATCGACCAGGACCTCTCCCACATGGAGGTCGAAGGCTTGGCCGTCTCGCTGCTGGCCTCCGGCGTCGAGGCGGTCGTCGCCTCCTTGTGGCCGGTGACTCTGGAAGCAGGTGCCCTGCTCACCTCCCGCTACCTCGCCGAGCTGAGCCGCGGAGTCCCACCCGGAGGCGCCTTCGCCACGGCCCGCACCGTACTCCGCTCCGACCCCCGCTTCGACCATCCGGCCGTTTGGTGCGGTTTCACCCTCTTCGGGTGAAGCTCGCGCGATAGGCCGTGGGAGTGAGCCCGGCCCGGTTCGACAGGTGCTTGCGGAGGGAGTCCGCGCTGCCCAGACCGCTCTTCCCGGCCACCTGATCCATGGGCAGTTCGGTGGTCTCCAGAAGCTCCCTGGCCCGGTCGACGCGCCGGTGCAGCAGCCACTGGAGTGGGCTTAGCCCGGTCTCCGCGTGGAAGCGCCTGGTCAGGGTACGCACGCTGATCTTGGCGTGTCCGGCCAGGTCGGCCAGAGTGAGCGGGCGATCGAGGTGCTCCAGCGCCCAGGCCCGGGTGGGAGCGAGTGAGGTGCCGCGCTCGGGAGGCAGTGGTGTCTCGATGAACTGGGACTGGCCGCCGGGCCGTACGGGAGAGACGACCGCGAGTCGCGCGGCCGCGTTGGCCACCGCCGCGCCATAGTCGAGCCTGACCAGATGCAGGCACAGGTCGATGGCGGCCGCGGCGCCCGCCGAGGTGAAGATGCCGCCGTCCTCGACGAAGAGGACGTCGGGCCGCACCTCGATCGACGGGAAGCGGGTGGCGAGGTCGTCGGCCAGCCCCCAGTGGGTGGTGGCGCGGCGCCCATCCAGCAGGCCGGCCTGGGCCAGCACGAACGCGCCCGTACACAGCGAGGCGATCCGGGCGCCGCCGGCCGCGGCTCTCCTCAATGCGTCGAGAACCTCCGGGGGCGCCTGCTCGCCGCCGCTGCCGACGGCGAGTACCGTGTCCGCGCCGTCCAGCGCGTCCAGACCGTCCGCCACCACGACGTCGGGACCCCCGACGGTTGGCAGCGGGCCGGGCCGGGCCGTACAGACGCGCACGTCATAGTGCGGGACGTTGTTGAAGACCATGAAGGGGATCGAGATGTCGAAGCTCAGCACGGGGGGCACGACGACTGCGGCGACGCGGTGCATGGCCAGATCCTCCGGATAGTTGGCATTCCGGCCACTATGCCAGGAGGCCGCGGGGCGGCACCGTTGTGGTCATGAAATTTCATGTGATCGTGGGTCGTGGGGCTACCGCGTCGAAGACCGCTCTGCTGCTGGCCGAGGACGGCGAGCGGGTACGGATGATCAGCCGCACCGGCGGCGGGCCCGAGCACCCGCTCGTCGACAAGGTCGCCGCGGACGCGACCGACACCGATCGGCTCACCGAGCTGGCCGAGGGGGCGGACACGCTGTTCACCACCGCCGCGCCGCCGTACCACACCTGGCCCGAGCTGTTCCCGATCCTGTCGGCGTCGCTGCTCACCGCGGTGAAGCGGACCGGGACCGCCTACGTCATGCTCGGCAATCTCTACGCCTACGGCCCGGTGGACGGGCCGATCACCCCGGACTTCCCGCTGGCCGCCGCCGGGCCCAAAGGGCGGGCCAGGGCGCGGGTATGGGAGGAGGCCGCCTCCTCAGGGGTGAAGGTCACCGAGGTGCGGGCTGCCCAGTTCTACGGCGCCGGAGCCTTCTCGGTGTTCAGTTTGATGGTGCAGCGGCACGTACTGGAGGGCAGGCTCGTCCTGGTGCCGCAGGAGCTCGACGTGCCGCACAGCTACACGGCGATCGGCGACGCCGCGCGCACGCTGGTCGCCGCGAGCCGCGACGATCAGGCGTACGGCAGGGCGTGGCACGCGCCCACCTCAACGCTGTCGGTACGAGAGCTGGCCGGGCGACTCGCCGAACTCGCGGGGGCGCCGGAACCACGGATGGAGGAGATGACCGAACGCGACCGGACCCTGCTCGCGTACACCGACCCGCTCTGGGGGGAAATGCACGAAGTGCTCACCAAGCCCGGCCACCCGTTCGTCATCGACTACTCCGAAACCGAGAAGATCCTCGGCGTGAGTGCCACCCCGGTCGACGACGTGCTCCGGGAAGTGATCTAGCGCTGGAGCGTGTTGCCCAGTGCCTGGGCGTGCCTTTATGGAGTTCCGGGCAGCGTCTTCAGCATGAATGGGAGAAACCGGTCAAAGACCATCATAGGCACCATCTTCGCCGGCTCGGCCTTGCTCGCGGCCGGGGCCTGCGCAGGCGCCCTCACCCAGTCCGGCACCATCAAGGCGGAGCCCGCGCGGGGCGTCATCCCCCTGCCCATGTCGACGCCGGGCGGTCCCCAGCAGGAACCCGGAGACATGGCGAGCCTCGAGAAGGCGGCCACCGCGGCCACGAACTCCGCCGAGGGCTCCCATGTCCTCTCGGTCCAGTCAGAGAACGACGGCAAGATCTGGGAGGTCCAACTGGCCGGCCCCGACGGCACCGAGCGACTGCTGGAAGTGGACGCGTCGGGAAAGGTGGTCTCGGAAGCCAGGTCCAAGGACACCGGCAAATATGAGAAGGCCAGGGTCATGGGGCTGATCAAGGACGCCAAGGTGACCTTCAAGGACGCGCTGGAGAAGGTGTCCTCCTCGGTGTCGCACGGCAAGATCACCCACATGAGTCTGGACAAGTACAACAACGACCTTCTCGTCTGGGATGTCGATGTCCTCAGCCCGGACGGCGCCTGGCAGGGGCTCAAGATCGACGCCAAGACCGGCACCGTGACCAAGAGCCACTAGAGGAGCCGGGTCCGGCGGGCAGCCGACGCCGCTACGGTGTTCCGGGATGCCGGAGGAGTTGCAGGCTGATACCGCGCGCGGCCGCCAGGACCGGGGGTACGACGCCGGGCATGGGCAAGCCCGGCAGTGGATCGTCGGCGCGTACGACGACGGAGAGCGCGGCCACCACCTCGTCGGCCGCGTCGCTCACGGGCGCGGCCACCGACACCGCGTCGAGGGTGACCTGCCGGTCGCTGACGGCGAAGCCGGTGCGCCGCACCTCGGCCAGTACGCGCCGCAGGGCGTCCGGGTCCACGATGGTCTTGCTGGTGAAGGCCGCCAGCGGCCTGCCCAGGTAGCGCTCCTGGAACGCCCGGGGCGCGTACGCGAGCAGCACCAGCCCGACGCCGGTGGCGTGCGCGGGCCATCGTCCGCCGACCCGGCTGTGCACGCCGACGGCGTCGTGGCTGGAGATCCGCTCGATGTACACGACGTCCAGCCCGTCGAGGACGGCGAGCTGGACGTGCTGACGGGTCGCCACGAAGAGGTCCTCGAGGTAGGGCATGGCCACCTCGCGCAGCCCCAGGCCGCGAGGTGCCAGTGCCGCGACCTCCCACAGGTGCAGGCCGATCTGGTAGCGGCCGTTACGGTCGCGTTCGAGCGCGCCCCATGTGACCAGCTCGCCGACCAGGCGGTGCGCCGTCGTCAGCGGCATCCTGGTCCGCCGGCTGATGTCGGACAGGGTCAGCCGGCGGCGTTCGCCGGAGAACGCGTCCAGAACACTGAGGACCCGGCTGGCCACCGACCGTGCGGGATCCGGTTGCCTGGACGGGCTTGCCATCGTTGCTGTGGTCATGGTCATGGGCAGCGCCTCCGACCGTCGATCGCGCTTCGAGTACGCCGGGTCCCGGCCTCACCATTTCGTTGAATGTTGTTTGCGGCAACGTAATCCCGGGAGGCGAGACGGGTCTAGCCCTATTTCCGGGCTAATTTGTTGCCTTTGATAACAATCTAGAAACACGCCCGTCACGCCCGCGGGTCAGTACGACCCGCCAGCCGCTGACGCTTCCCGGCTTGAATTCCCCCGCACGGGGGAGGTTTTTCGCCCAGGAGAGGGAGATCGCCAGCGGATGGTGGGCACTACCGTCGGCGGCCATGAGATCACGTACGCGCCCGGCGCTACTGGGCGCAGGCTGGGCAGGCGCGGCGGCGCTCACGCTGGTGGCGCCGGGAAACCTGGTCATGCGGCTGGCGTTCGGCAAGCTCGGTGATCCTGCGCTCGTCTGGCAGATACTGCTGGCCGCGCTGGGGTTGCTGCTCGCGCTGACCACCACCCGCTACGGCATGCGTACCGCCCCACGCACACGCGAGCGCCGGGCCGATGGGACGATCCGTCCCGCGCTCTGGGCCAAGGTGGTGACCTGGGTGGCGGCCGGCGTGCCGGTGCTGGGCTTCTCGGTTCCGCACCTGCTGTGGGGGCTGGGCGTACCGTTTGGCGTGGCGGCGGACTCCCGCTCCCTCCTGACAGGGCTGGGCGGCTCGGCGGTGTTCTGGGGCTTGCTCGTCGCCGGACCGGCCGCCGGGGGCCTGCTCACATTGGGGCTGATCGGCCGATGGGGCCAAGTCGTCCCGGGATGGGTGCCGTTCGCGGGGCGGCGGCGGGTACCGCGTGGCCTGGCGGTCGTTCCGGCCGCGGTGGTGGGTCTGCTCGTCGGCCAGTACGGGGCGATGATGACCAAATGCCTGGCGTTCGGCATCACCCGCACGTGCGCGCCCGACGGCGGTGCCATGGTCCTCGACGGGAGCTGGGGATTCGCGGGGACCTATCCGGTCTTCCTGGCCTGGGGCGTGTTCCTGCTCGCCGCCACCGTGGGTTACCTCCACACCACTGGGCAAAGAGCCTGACAGCCGGGCATGGCGGCCGATGTCGCCATGCCCGGCTGTCGAGGCGCGCCGGGCGGACAGATATCCACGCCCGGCTCGAAGCCAACCGGTCAGAAGGGGCAGGTGTCCATCCACTGGGTCACCAGTGAGGTGTTGGTCCGGTCGGCGTCACGCGGGGTGCCGCACAGGAACGGCGTGAAGCGCGCGTCGCTGCGCAGCCAGCGGCTGAAGAACGACACGATCCACTTGCCCTGCTTGGCCTTGTTGCCGTTGCCGGTCATCGGGCAGAGGTGGTCGCCAGGAACCTCGATGTAGAGCTTCTCGGCCCGGGTCATGCTGTTGTACCAGGGCTTGGCGTAGGTGTTGCCGGGTGCGGCGACGTCGCTCGCGCAGGTCAGGAAGAAGGTCGGCTTGTTGACGGCGGCGAAGTTGGGGCTCTGGTGGTAGGGGGCGAGGGGTACGCCCGCCGTGAACCGGCTGTCGTCACGCAGCGCCACCATCGTGCCGCCTCCGCCCATGGAGTGGCCGGACACGCCGAGGGTGCCGTTCAGTTTGCCCGAGAGGGGGTTGCCCGTGGCGTTGCCGAGGTTGAGCAACTGGGTGCCGGCCGCCCTGATCTCCGTGCCACGCTGGTCGGGGGTGTCGCTCAGGGTGTTGGTGTCGACGTTGATGACCACGAAGCCCCAGGACGCCAGACGCGGGCCGAGCCAGCTCAGGTTCGCCTGTGTGCCCTGGTAGCCCGGCATCAGGACGATGCCCGGATACGAGCCACTGGTCGTCGGGTACGTGACGGTGCCGGCCTTGTAGCCGCTGGGGTTCGGAACCGTGTACGTCGCGGTGGCCAACGGTCCGTTGGTCGCCTCCAGCGACTGGATCGTGGGGTCGGGGATGGTGCCGCCCGGTGGCGGCGTGGTGCCGCCCGACGTGCCGTAGACCTGGAACTCCCACAGGGAGTAGCCATAGGCGGTCCCCCGCGCCGTCCCGAGCAGCCGTACGTACCGGCCGCTTCCGGCCACGGTGAGAGATTGCAGCCCGCCGGTGCCGCTGGTGGTCGTGTAGACGGTGGTCCAGGCCGAACCGTCGGCGGAGGTCTGGATCTGGAAGGCCCGGCCGTAGGCGGCCTCCCAGTTCAGCACGACCTGGGTGATGGTGGCGGTGGCGCCGAGGTCGACCCGCAGCCATTGGGGGTCGCTGAAGGCGCTGGCCCAGCGGGTGGCGGCATTGCCGTCCACTGCCGCCGAGGCCGGCGTGGTGGCGTTCTCGGTGGATGACGCGGTCGCCGGTTTGCCCTGGGACAGCAGCTCGGCGGCGGCGACCTGGGCAGTGGCGGCGGCCCGGGCGGCGACCGCGCCACCTGCGAGCGCGGTCGCCAGGGCGACGATCACCGCGACGCACGCCGCCCACCACGGGGCGCGGCCCAGCGGTCGCCCGCCGGCTGGATTGAGGGGGAATCTCATGGTCTTACCTCTCCGGAACGAAGACGGCGGGCATGGCCCCGCCGCCACGAGGACGACACGAGGACACGACAGGAGGACAGGACAGGAGGACAGGACACGAGGCAGGAAGGGACGCGGCTCTGAGCGGAGCCGGTGGTGGGGCTGCTCCTTGGAGCACATCCATCGATGAATGCCGAGCTGCTGAAACATATGCGGCGATCTACGGCCCGGGAAGCGCTCTAACCGCTGAACGGAAGATAAATGACTTTGTCTCCGCTTTGGCGGGCGACCTCAGCGAACGTCTTCCGGACGATGGAAGTGGTCCTTGTCGCATATTCAGCTTGGCCATATGTTGTCGGGCGCAACATATATCGAAGATCCTCATTGACGCGTCCCAGCTCAGGTCACGGTCCGCGGACCCTGGCCATCCCCTGAGAGAGGACCTGGCACATGCCCCGACGACTCCATAGAGCGACCGCCCTGGCGGCCGCCGCCCTCCTCACGCTGGCAGGTGTCGCCCAGTCGCCACCGGCGGCCGGTGCCAGCGATCCCTCGCCCCTGAGCGCCTCGTACGGGCCCGAGCAGCGTGCCGAACGCATGCTGGCCCGCATGACCCTCGACGAGAAGATCGCCATGCTGCACGGCGTCGGCTTCGAGTTCGGTAAGGGGTACGCCGGGCGGATCCCCGGCAACACCCGGCTGGGCATTCCCGCGATCTACCTGGCCGACGGCCCCAACGGGGTCGCCAACGGGAGCACGGGCATCACCGCCTTCCCCGCCGCCATCAACGGCTCGGCCACCTGGGACACCGCGCTCATGCGGCGCTACGGCGAGGCGGTCGGCGCCGAACAGGCCGGCAAGGGGCACAACGTCGCCCTGGCGCCGACGATCAACATCGTGCGCTCGCCGCGCTGGGGCCGTACCTTCGAGACCTTCAGCGAGGACCCCTACCTCACCGCGCGGATGGCCACCGAGCAGGTGAAAGGGGTCCAGAGCCAGGGCGTCATAGCGATGCCCAAGCACTTCGCGGCCAACAACCAGGAGACCGACCGTGGCAAGGTCGACGTCCGGGTCTCCGAGCGGGCGCTCAACGAGATCTACTATCCGGGCTTCCGCGCGGCCGTGCGGGACGGCGGGGCCAGGTCCGTCATGTGCGCGTACCCCAAGGTCAACGGCACCTACGCCTGCGAGAACGGCGACCTGCTGCGCGGCGCGCTCAAGGACGCGATGGCGTTCACCGGGTTCGTGGTGTCGGACTGGGGCGCCACCCACAGCACGGTCGCCTCGGCCGACGCCGGGCTGGACGTGGAGATGCCGGGATCGACGTACTTCGGCGACGCGCTGAAGCAGGCGGTGGCGGCCGGCCAGGTCACGGTCGCGGCCATCGACGACAAGGTCCGCCGCATTCTCAGCGCGATGTACCGGACCGGCCTGTTCGACCGTGACTACACGCCACGCGACGAGGTGTCCACGCCCGCGCATCGGGAGCTGGCCCGGGCCCTGGCCGAGCAGGGCATGGTGCTGCTCAAGAACGAGCGCGGCGTACTGCCGCTGAACAAGGCGAGGTCGCTGGCGGTGATCGGCGACGCGGCCGGCGACCACGCGACCTTCTACGGCGGCGGCTCGGCCGCGCTGCAGCCGTCCACCACCGTGAGCCCGCTGGCCGGTCTGACCGCGCGGGCCGGCGGCGGCGTCACCCTGAACCAGGCCCGCGGCACGCTCGGCACCGGCGCCCTGCCCGTGCTCTCCGGCGACCTGCTGCGGCCCGCGTCGGGCGACGGGCCGGGACTGACCGCCACCTACTACCCCGCTCCCGACTTCACCGGCGACCCCGTGCTCACGCGGGTCGAGCCCTCGGTGAGCTTCTCCACGGCGCCCAGCGGCGTCACCGGCACCTGGTCGGCTCGGTGGACCGGCACGCTGACTCCGCCCAAGACCGGCGGCTACCGCTTCTCCCTCAACGGCTCGGGGCAGGCCCGGCTCTACATCGATGGCAAGCTCGTCGCCGCGAACCACACCGAGTTCGGCGGCATCGCCCACGGGCTGGCCGACCTGACAGCCGGACGGACCGTCTCGATCAAGCTCGAGTACTCCACCGCGGGCTCCCTCTTCGGCGCCGCCCTGCAACTCGGCTGGGCCGCGCCCGACCCGGCGCTGCCGGCCGAGGCCGTCGCCGCCGCCCGGCGCTCCGACGTCGCGCTCGTCTTCGTCAACGACGCCATCAGCGAGGGCGCCGACCGCGACTCCCTCGCCCTGCCCGGCGACCAGGATCAGCTCATCGAGGCCGTCGCCGCGGCCAACCCGCGAACCGTGGTCGTGCTCAACACCGGCGCGCCGTCGCTGATGCCGTGGCTGAACCGGGTGGCCGGGGTGCTCCAGGCGTGGTACCCAGGTCAGGAGTACGGCAACGCGGTCGCGGCCGTGCTGTTCGGCGACGTCAACCCGTCCGGGAAGCTGCCGGTGACCTTCCCCGCCGACGACCGGCAGGGCCCGGACGTCGCGTACGGCTTCCCCGGCGACGGCACCACGGTCCGCTACGACGAGGGCCTGAACGTCGGCTACCGCTGGTACGACGCCCGGCGCCGGCGCCCGTTGTTCCCCTTCGGCCATGGCCTGTCCTACACCAGCTTCGCGTACGACAATCTGCGGGCCGACAGCCACGCCGTACGCGTCCGGGTCACCAACACCGGAGCCCGCGCCGGAGCCGAGACCGCCCAGCTCTACCTCGGCTTCCCCAGCGCGGCGGGCGAACCTCCCCAGCAGCTCAAGGGCTTCCAGAAGGTGTGGTTGCGGCCGGGGCAGAGCACCGTGGTCACCTTCCCGCTCGACAGCGCCGCGCTGTCCAGCTGGAGCCCGGCCGCGAAACGCTGGGTCGCATCCCACGGCGTCTTCACCGCCGCGGTGGGCGCGTCGTCCCGCGATCTGCGCGTGACCGGTCAGTTCCGCGGCTGACCCGCGCGACCGATCGGTTGCGCGGCTGACCCCCGCTGTCCTCAAGCCGTCGGCAGCGCGAACTCCACCGGAGCACTCGCGCTGCCGAGCCATGCCGTAGGGCGCGGCGACGAAGAACCCTCCCGTCTTGGTGAACCGGCACGAATCGGCCGCCCTCACTGTGGCGTACGGTCGCGGGTGACATCGACTACTCGGAGGGCCGGCAGGTTGATCGCGGTCAGGGAACTACACGAGATCGCGGAGTTCGAGGAACTGTTCGCGCTGTTCGACGGCATCTGGCGGTTCGACCAGGGCGGGCAGCCGATCACGGTCGAGCTGATGCGGGCGCTGTCGCACGCGGGCGGGTACGTCGCGGGCGCCTTCGACGGCGACCGGATGGCCGGCGGGTCCGTCGGGTTCCTCGCGGCGGGCAACGCGCTGCACTCCCACATCACCGGCGCCTCCGCCGGACGCGGCATCGGGTTCGAGATCAAGCTGCACCAGCGCCGGTGGGCGCTGGAGCGCGAGCTGGGCCGGGTCACCTGGACCTACGATCCGCTGGTACGCCGCAACGCCCATTTCAACCTGGCCAAGCTGGGCGCCCGGCCGCGCGAATACCTGCCCGGCTTCTACGGCATCATGGACGACGAGATCAACCAGGGCGACGAGTCCGACCGGATGCTGGCCGTCTGGGAGCTGTCCGCGCCGCATGTCGAGGCCCTGGCCAGGCGCGAGCCGTGGCCGGTCCACGTGCCGGGCGACGCGGTGGTGGGCCTGGCCGACGACGGGGACCGGCCGGTGCCGGGCCGCACGGACGCCGCGGTCGTGCTGGTGGCCGCGCCTCCGGACATCGAGGGGTTGCGCCGGGCCGACCCGGGAACGGCCAAGGCATGGCGGCATGCCATGCGGGACGTCCTGGGCGGCCTGATCGCCGAAGGCCGCGTCATCACCGGGTTCCATCAGAAGTCCTTTTACGTAGTGGAGAAAGCGTGAAGATCACCGGAGTTGAGCTGCGGCGGATCGCGATGCCGCTGGTGGCGCCGTTCCGCACCTCGTTCGGCACCGAGACGGCCCGCGACGTGCTGCTGGTGCGGGTCGTGACGCCCGACGCCGAGGGCTGGGGCGAGTGCGTGGCCATGTCGGAGCCGCTCTACTCCCCCGAGTACGTCGACGGCGCGGCCGAGGTGATCCGGCGCTTCCTGCTGCCCGCCCTGCCCCGCACCCTCGACGCGAACGCCGTCGGCCGGGCACTGGAGCCGATCAAGGGGCACCGGATGGCCAAGGCCGCCCTGGAGACGGCCGTGCTGGACGCCCAGCTCAGGGCGGCGGGCGAGTCGTTCGGCCGGTTCCTCGGCGCGGCCCGTGACCGGGTGCCGTGCGGGGTCTCCGTCGGCATCATGGACTCGATCCCGCAGCTGCTCGACGCCGTCGAGGGCTACCTCGACGAGGGGTACGTGCGGATCAAGCTGAAGATCGAGCCCGGCTGGGACGTGGAGCCGGTCAGGGCGGTGCGCGAGCGGTTCGGCGACGACGTTCTCCTCCAGGTCGACGCGAACGCCGCCTACACCCTCGTCGACGCCCGCCAGCTGGCCAAACTGGACGACTTCGGCCTGCTGCTCATCGAGCAGCCCCTGGCCAACGACGACTTCGTCCAGCACGCCAAGCTGGCCAAGCAGCTGCGGACGCCGATCTGCCTGGACGAGTCGATCGAGTCGGTCGAGCACGCCGCCGCCGCCATCGCGCTGGGCTCGTGCTCGATCGTCAACGTCAAACCCGGCCGGATCGGCGGCTACCTGGAGGCCCGCCGCATCCACGACCTGTGCCGGGCGAACGGGATCGCGGTGTGGTGCGGCGGCATGCTGGAGACCGGGCTCGGCCGGGCCGCGAACGTGGCGCTGGCCGCGCTGCCCGGGTTCACGCTGCCGGGCGACACCTCGGCCTCGCGCCGCTACTTCGCCACCGACATCACCGAGCCGTTCGAGCTGAGCGACGGCCACCTGGCGGTGCCGACCGGGCCGGGGCTGGGCGTCGCGCCCATTCCGGCCGTGCTCGACGAGGTCACCACCGCCACCGAGTGGATCACTCTCTGAGCCCTCCGAGCCCCCTAAGCCCTCCGATAAGCCCTCCGGTGAGCACTCAGGTGAGCCGGAGCACCGCCTCCAGCAGGGCGCGCGCGTAGTCGTGGGCGGGCTCGCCGACCACCCGCTCCGTGGGCCCGGACTCCACGACGCGCCCCTGGTGCATGACCGCGACCACGTCGGAGACGTACCGGACGTGAGGCGTGACGTTCCTGCCCCGCATACCGGGGGACCACGGACTGACCGTGGTCGCGTTATCTGGGGTCCTTGACCTTTCCTCGCAGGTCAGAGATGAGGTGAGCTTTTCAGGCACGTAAGGCACGTAAGGCACGTTGACCGATCTTGAAGGCATGTTGCATCGATAGCGTGGCCAGGCGTTTTGGCCGATCGCGCGATGGCGGCAGAGGTCGATACCGGCGCACGGGTTGGCCAAGGGTGCGGCCGTCGGGGCCGAACGCCAGCCCATACTCCACGCCGACGTGGCCGATGAGCCGCAGCGCCGGCGAGGCGGCGGGTTGCGGTGTTCCGCGGGACCGCATTGCTATGGGCTTGACTGCGCACCGCTCCTGAACTGGGCAAACTCCCTCAGCGCACCCCCGTGTCGGTTGAACCCTGAGGGGAGCATCATGGCTACGCTTCGCACTGCTGGCCCCATGCTGGCACTGGCCGTCGACTACCTGCCCGAGCCGTCGACTCGGCGCGGGGATGCCTTTTATGAGCCGAAGTATGACGGCTACAGGGTGTTCGACGACGACATGGTCGCTTATGCACGCAGCCTGCGTGAGCGCGGGGTCCCGGTGCCGGAGATCGCATCCAACCTGGTCATCTCCACGGGCAAGAACAAGGGGCGTCACCCGTCGTTGGCCAGCGTCTACCGGGCGCTGGCCGAGGGCGCCGGGCATGTCCGGCCGGATATGGCCAGGACCCCACCTCGCCCAGCACAACAACCCCGCCGACGCGGTCATGGCCGCAGCCCACGAACTGGGCATCGAACCGGCCGCCGCCCTCAAACTCGCCGCCCTGGCCGGATAAACCGCCCACGCCCCACAATGCTCGGCGCTTCCCCCATCGAGGCGGAACGTTCCTGAGCTGTCGTGGCGTTACCTCAACCACCCCTGCGACGTCGTTTCCGTCGGGCAGCAGGTCACCGCCGAGATTCTTGATGTGGATATCGAGCGCGGGCGGGTGTCGCTGTCGCTGAAGGCGCTGCAGGATGATCCGTTGACTGAGTTCGCGCGGAAGGTCGGCTCGCTTCTCAGCGGGCCGGTCACCAAAATCGTGCCGTTCGGGGTCTTCGTTCGCGTGGAGGACAGAGACGATGGCTTTGAGGATCTCGTGCAGAACGAAGAGCTCTCAGGCAATGAGGTGGAGGTGGGCGACATCCTCTCGGTGAGGATCGATCTCGTCGACCTTCCCCGGCGGCAGCCGGCTCGGGTCATCATTTGTCGGGGGCGGAACCTGTTCCTTTCGGCCCCAGACGTCTGCGCGGTTCGAGGTTCCCACCGTGTGCGGCTTCCAAGGCCCGTTTGAGTGCGGTGATTTCGTCGCGGTGACAGCGCTTGAGGTCGGCGAGTTGGGTGGTGAGGGTGCGGACCACGCTGCTGGGCTGGTCAGGGTCGACTTGCTGAGATCGGGTTGCGTGGCGTTCCTCGCTGCTGGTCACGGAGCTGTTCGACGCGGCGGCGTATCTCGGCGTTGCCGTAGAGGAAGTCGAGCGAGACGCCCACGGTCTGGGCCAGGGCGCGGAAGGGCCACCGCGGCGGATCATGTCGCGGAGGCCGTGTTCGGCGCGGGTCTTGGCGGCGGCGCTCTTGGCCGCGGCGGCGGCACGAAGGTTGTCGGGGTTGCCCCGGCACATGGTCGCGTTTCCTGGTCGCCGGTGATGGCGTCGGTGCGGGCGTCGACTCCGGCGCTGCGGACAGCTTGAACGTCTTCTGACGTTCGGTGTATGCGGGGTTGGTGCGCGCGAGCACACACGGGCACGCAACCACTAGACGAAAATTCCAGAACGCATCCGATCCCGCATAACCGCAGGCCAGACCATGATCAAAGCGCGCCCTGCAGGATTCGAACCTGCAACCGTCGGATTAGGCAGTCGAAGTCCACAGAACTCGTGCGCGATCCCTACCGAAGTTTGAGACAAGGCATTGGTACATGTTCAGCAAAATTGGCAACGCACTGCTTTCGATAAATCAAGTATTGGCCGCCAAGGCGATCGAACATAAAGACTAGATCAAGCTTCGTCTCGACTCGTCTTGAAAGCGCAGACATCGGAGTTGCGAGCACTGCGACCATCGGATTAGAAGCAAGATCCTTTAGTGTCGCGGGGTGTCATTTGAGGGTAGTTCATACCGCCTCCGCGCACATTGCGTGTCGGGCGATGCCGGGCCCTGACGATGCGTGACGGGGCGTGCGAGCACGCACCGAGCACGGTGGTCACCCTATTCGATCATTGCATCGTGCCCCATCTGATCGAGTTCCGTACACAAGAGCACGGGACAACACATAGAGACGATAAGCGCTGTGCTCGATACGTGCTCCAACCTCCTGAACGGCTCGTCAGGTGGCCCCCTTGGGCAGAAGACTAGCTTGCGACCTGCTCGGAGACGGACTCCGGGTCACCGACAGTGAGCACGCCAGCATCATGATTGCCACCGCTCCGCCCAGCGCAGCCACCTGCGGACAGCCTGGGCTTGTTGGGGATTGAGGTACGGAGGCCCGGCTTGCAATGCGTCCCCGCGGACGGCGCGCTCGACCTGGCCGGCCTCTTTCCCGTCGCGGCAGATCAGATACCGGTAGCCGAGATGCTCATGAACGTAGGTTTTGTCAGCTGGTCCAGGCTGAGGCGGCCAAGGCCAATGTCGGCCTGCTGCTCGGGTGTGAGAGCGGGGATGACGAAGCGGTCGCAGACGTAAATGTTGAACTGGTCCCCCGAGCGTCTCCCCGACGCGTGCGCCTTCTGCCGTGTCCACAACCCCAGCGGCTTCTAAATGTGGCTGGGTTCGGCCACCAGGTGCTCCTGCTTCCGACCTCGCCCGCTCATCCCGACGCACAGGAACACACCTCCTCGCCACACGGTGTACACCCCGGCAGTCAGAAGAGGAATCTGGTCGTTCGGTCACTCGGAGAACTTAACAGTGGCCCCTCCTGCAACTCGTTCACCGCCCGAAGGTAAAACTCCGCCGCACGATACACATACGCCCATTCCGCCCTGATCGTGATCGGCGGCATCACCGCAGCTCATTCCACGGCCTTGGTGGCTGCGGCGTCATCATCGGTGTACCAGCAGCCTCGATTGCCACCTGAGGCACTCTGGCCTCCTCAGTCCCTGCTTCATCGCGAGCTTCTATACTTCTCGTAAGCACCAGCTATTCAGGGGCAGCCAAAACGGCCAAGCAGGGACATCCAGGACAAAGATGCGACTCGTATGTGCCAAAGTAACGAACTTCCGCGCCCTCGAAGAGGTGAAGATTCGCATCGATGATGCGACTACACTCATCGTCGGAAGGAACAACAGCGGTAAGACTTCCTTCGTCGAGCTCTTCGAGAGGTTCTTTGGCAGCGAGCGGCCACGTTTCACGCTGGACGACTTACCGACCTCCCAGATCGATGCCATTAAGCGTGCTGTCCGCACCTACCGCCAGGTAGAGCGCTTCAAGGCAGATCCGGTACAGGCCAGAACGCTGACCGACAAAGCGATCAAGCTACTGCCGAAGATCCTCCTCCGACTCACCATCGCCTCAGGGCCGAAGCGTTCTCGGTTGGTGGGCGCCTGCGGGCATGACGTTGCTGGGTGGTTGAAGGGCACCCCTGAGCACGAATGACAAACGCGACCCCCGATGATCGTCGGTTGTCTAAGCCAGTCGATCAAGAACAGGGGCCGCGTTCGCGTGCCATCATCCCCGATCGACGTGCTCGCCCGCCACCTGGAGCACGTCACCGTCGCCGACCCACTGACCGACCTGCCCGATCTGCCCACCCTGGCCGAGGTCCTGGACACGTTGCCCGACCCGCGCTGCCGCCGAGGACGCCGCTACCGACTCGGCCCGCTGCTGGCGTTATCCCTGCTCGCCGTACTCGGCGGCGCAACCTCCCTGGCGAAGATCGCCCGGTTCATCTCCGGATACGACCCCGACCTGCGCGCCCGCGCCGGTCTGCCCGGCACGGTACGGCTGGCCGCCAGCACCCTGGGACGCCTGCTCGCCCGCCTGGACGGCGACGCCTTCGACACCGCCACCTGCACCTACCTGGCCTCGCTCGCTGTCTGTGCCCCTCCCGCCACCGCAGACGGCCAGCCCTCAAACCGGACCGAGCTCGCCGGCCTGGCCGTAGACGGCAAGACCCTGCGCGGCAGCCGCACCCCAGACGGTACGGTGCACCTGCTGGCCGCCACCCGCCACGACACTCAGATCGTCGTGGCCCAGCGGCAGGTCGAGACCAAGAGCAACGAGATCCCCACGTTCGCGCCCCTGCTGTCGGAGCTGGATCTGACTGGCCTGGTGATCACCGCCGATGCCCTGCACACCCAGCATGCCCACGCCCAGCACATCGTCCAGGCACAAGGCCACTACTTGTTCACCGTCAAAGCCAACCAGCCCACGCTGCTGACCCGACTCAAGGCCCTGCCCTGGCACGAAGCGATCCTCAACGACCGCACCGACGAGACCGGACACGGCCGCCGCGAGATCCGCCGCATGAAGATCTGCACCGTCCGTCCCGGCCTGCCCTTCCCGCATGCCACCCAGGCCATCCAGGTCAAACGCCGCCGCACCGACCACAAGACCGGCAAGACCACCATCGTGACCATCTACGCCGTCACCAGCCTCCCGCCGGGCCGGATCACTCACGCCCAGCTCGCCGCGCTGATCCGCGGCCACTGGAGCATCGAAGCGCTGCACCACATCCGTGACGTCACCTACCGCGAGGACGCCTCCCGCGTCCGGACCGGCACCGCACCCCGCATCATGGCCGGTCTCCGCAACCTGGCCATCGGCCTAGCCCGCCTGATCGGCTGGACCAACATCGCCGCCGCCACCGACCACTACCGCAGCCACCCCGCCGACGGCCTTCAGCTACTCGGTTTCACAACATGAGAACGCTTCGGCCTTGACCATCGCCTACCGGGAAGACGAAGACCTCTCAGCGATCAGCGCGGTCATCGTCGACCTGTCCGAAGACTGCCACGAGGCCGAGATCGAGGCGCGGGTCGAGGTACGGAGCGCTCTGGATTTCCTCAGCACCGCCGCCAAAGCGAAGGCCGACGACAAGCAGCTCGCAAAGTATTTTCTGCGCTACTTCCACGCGACGTTTCATGCCATTGGCACAGGCCCGGCGTAGGGAACCGAGCTTCCTATCGAGCGCGTCATCGGAAGACGTGGATGCAAAGCCCTAATCATCTTCTGGGGCGGCCATGGCATCACCGATCCAGAAGGACGTCTCCGCCTTTTCACAAGTGACGCGAGCAACGAGGTACCGCACAACATCGACATCGACATCGACAACCTGATGCTCGCTCTGCGCTCATCGGCTTCCGAGCCGATCGACCGACAGATTCTGATCATCGATGCTTGCCGCCGATACGTCCACAACCGTCAGCTGCGTCGGGGTCTGCCAGCGCGCTTGCTCCCGGTCGGGGAGCTGATCCAGCGAGACCAGTTCGCGCTCTGCGCCACCCGCGAGGGCGATCTCGCCATGAATACCAGCGCCGGGACGGGTCAGCTGTCCTCAGTGCTGCTTCGCGAACTACCGGCCAGCCCGGGATTGTTGCCCGATATGGCTCGCCTCGCTCCAGGCGCGCCGCTCCAGCGCCCACTGGCCCCAGTTCTGGGCGGCCGCCAGGATGTCCTCCGCGTTGGTCCGCCAGTCGGTCTCACAGCAGCGGCGATAGAAATCGCACCGCTTCCGCGGACTCACCGGCGCCGAAGCGCAGTGTGGTCGCGAGGTTGTTGAGCCAGCTGACGAGGTCGGTGGAACTCGGGGGCGTCACCTCCACGGCCTCCCGCAGGCAGGTGATCGCCCGTGCGTAGTCGTCTTCGGAGTTCAGCACGGCCGACTTGTCCAGGAGTACGTTGCCCAGGTTAGTGAGGACCTTCGGCCGCAGCCAGGATCCGGTGCTGAGCTCGGCGGCCCGCTCGTAGGCGGCGATGGCGAGGAGCAGGGCGGTGATCTCGATCGCCGGTTCGCCGTCTGCCGCGAGGTCCTGTGCGGCCAGATGTTCGTACCTCATCCGGCGGGCGTTGCCCAGATTGATGAGGTGACCTGGGAACTCCTCGTCGCCTTTGGGGGTGTTCTCCAGCGCCGCCTCTGCCGCCTCCGCCGCCTGGATGGCGGTGTCCAGCGCATCGGACCGCCGGCTGCGCTCGTACCAGTTGATGAGCAGCGTCGAGAGGTTGGAGTAGGCGCGGGCTGTGTCGGACGAGCCGGGCTCCATGTACTCCAGGGACTCGGTGAGCAGATCGAATGCCGTGTCGAGGTCGTACAAGTCACCTGACCGGTCGTAGCGGTCGGAGAGGAAGACTCCGAGATTACCCAGGTAGGTGATCCGGTCCGGGGATTCGGAAGGTGTGCTGCGCACGGCTTTCCAGCCGGTCTCGATGGTCTCGTCCAGATCCCGCTCCGTGCCGGTGCGCTCGTACCTGTCCGACAGGCCCACCGCGAGGTTGGACAGGTACGCGGCCCGCCTCGGGTCATCGGCGGGTGCCTCGGCGACGGCGGACCGGAAGAGCTCGACGGCTTGGTCGAGCAGGGTGAGATCCCCCGTGGCCAGGTACGTCCGGTGCAGGTCCGCGCCCCTGTCGTTGCGCTTGTCCTCGGTCATCGGCCCGGAGGGAGGTCCTGCCGGTACCGGCGGGTGCCGAACAGGAACGCGGACTGCGGACCGATGAGGGAATCGCCGTGCCGCCCGTCGATGATCTCCTGTGCGGAGACCATGATGACCCGCTGCTCGGCCGGATCCTCGGCGAGTTCGGTGAGCCGGCGCAGTGTCCGCCAGGCGGCCTCGTCGGCGATGACCGCCTCCTGGACCTCGAACACCCGCAGTTGCCGGAAGTCCTTACCCGGCACCTTCCTGGGCGGCTCGATCACCCTGCGAACCGGTTTGAAGGTCAGGTCGGCCACGCCCGGGGCGAGTTCGGCGTGTCCGACTTCCTTGAGCTCTTCTGTGAGCTCCCTGCGCAGGCATTCGACCACGGACTCGCGGTCGGCGCCCCTGTCGAACCAGCGCAGAAAGGGCGCGAGGGCGCTGCCGGGCAGGAAGCCCCGCAGGTCCGATAACGTCACGTCGCGGTGCTCCGCACGGCGATCAGCGCGGAAGGAGAGCCGGTCGAGCGTGGTCGTCCCTTCGGGATGGAACTTGAACACCCCGCCCGGCGGCCCGTAGGAGCCCGGCGTGTACGGCGTGTGGAATAGCACGTAGCGATCGTCCCGGCCGATCCGCAGCAGCGCGCTCATCGACACCCGGACCGTCACCCAGGGCCGCAGTGCCACCGACAGAGCCGGAAGGACCTCCCGGTTGCGCCACGCGAGAGCCGCGACGGCGATGAGGAAACTGGCGATGAGGCTGGAGACGATGCCACTGACCATGCGGACTCCGGCTTCTCGAACGGCACGGACGATGCGCTGCAGCGCCAGCTTGGCATACGGGTTCGAGCCGGTGAAGGCACGTCGCAGGGGCGGTCCAGCCGGGCGAGCATGTTCTCACCGCAGCGACTCGGCCAGGCTCCGGTATGCCGCCGCCGGCGACGCCCGCTCCCGGTCTCACTCGTCCAGCCGTCCGGTGAAGAACCCCGCCCGGAGCTCGAACGTGCGCCGCAGCCGGGTCAGCACCGATCGCACCCCGTCCGGCAGGGCAGCGGAGCCCAGCCGCTCGGCGATCAGGAGCGCCACGTCCCGATCGTCGTCGCCGGGACCGTCGCCCCGCCACCTCTGCACGGCGTTCGCCGCGATACGCGCGAGCCGCGGTTCGTCATGTTCGACGTGCGGCAGCACCTGCCGCCACTCCCCCAGATAGGCGAGGCCCGCCAGGCGGCCGACGGCGACGCTGGAATGTTCGGCGGCCACGGGGAAGCCGCTCAGCAGGCCACGCGCCGACTCCGCACGGTCACGGTCACCCTCTTGCGCGCAGATCCGTCCGAGATAGCCGATGGCGGCCAGCACGCCGGCGAGGTCCGTCTCCTCAAGGCGGCCATACCCGCTGGTAGCGACGGTCGCCGAGGCCGATCCGGCGCCAGGCGCCACAGCGAGCCGGCAGGCGTAGGGCAGGACGTCGGTCACCCCGACGGTGGCGGCGGCCATCACGTACCGCCAGGCCGCCAGGCCGGTTCCGTCCGGCTGCAGCGACCTGAACCTGGCCGTGCCGCGCCGGTCGAGCCGCTCGTCCGGACCAGGGCCGGCGTCGATCAGGAAGCCGAAACTGGCCAATCCGAAGATGGCCAGCCGGGCCGTCTCGTCATCGGCCATGAGCAGAGCCGTCAGGTCGGCGAGGGCGCCTCGCGCACGGGCGAAGGCCGCGGACCACGGCCAGGTCTGCCGCCCCGCGACCTCCCGGTCCTGCAGCATCCGGGCGGAGTGCAGGGCCAGCCGCACGCCGCGCGCGCGATCGACGGCGAACACACCGGTCACCAGCGCCGCAAGGGGCTCGAGCCGGGCCGGGCTGGCCGTCTCGGCCAGTGCTCTGACCAACAGCTCAGCGCGTTCGAGCAGGTCGGCGGCGGTGACCGCGTCAAGCTCCGCAACGGCGGCGGCGGTGGCGAGCAGCCTGCCGGGCGAAGCCTCGGCCGTGACGTCCGCCACGAGGACGGCTGCCTCGTCGGGGAGCAGGCGATGCGCGGCGGCGAGGGATACGAGTTCGTCCTGCGACTCGAGGAGGCCCACCAGGTCTGCATGCTCGGAAGGGGCCGTCAGCACTGTCCAGGCCCTCGCCGCCCCGGACGCCGCGCCAAGCGAGCCGGCGGGCACAGGCGGATCCAGGTCCGGTACGGACGACGCACCAGGCGTCCCGGTGAGGCCGGGTGGACCCGGGCTCGAAGCGAGCCGGGCGCGCGGCGGCGGCACGGACGAGCGCAGGGCGTCGAGCAGCTCGGCCACGTCATCCGCGACGTCGAACCTGAACCGGTGCCGCAGCAGCACGTCGAGGTGGCGCGCGGCGCACAACTCCTCCAGCAGCCGGCGGCGTTCGCCGCGCAGCCGGGCGTACTCGTCGTGCCCCGCCGCGTCGGTGAGCTCCTTCTCAGTCTCCTGGAGCCGGCGGGTGCAGGACACCGCCCAGCGTCGTTCGATGGCGGGGGTCGCGTCGGCTTCGACGGCCCGCAGAGCCGCCATCGCCGCCTCGGTCACCAGCCAGGGGCGATCGGGGTCGATCAGCTCGCAGACGCGGGGAAGGAGCTGGTACAGGTCGGCTCGCCGTACCGCGCCGAGGGCCGCGGAGCAGACCCGCGCGGGCGGATCCGCCGTCAGCACGGCCGCGCACGCCTCCCGCAGGGCCGCGCGGGCACGTGCGCAGGCCGTGCCGGACGCGCGGCGCGTCATGCGCTCCAGACCGCGCAGCGCCGCCGTCCGAGCCTCCGGCGGGGACGAAGGGTCCGCCGCGACCGTGCCGAGCAGTTCCCTGGCCGGCCGCCCGCCGAGGTCAGCCAGCGCCGCGGCGACATGCTCGCGGGTGTCGTCCCGTACGGCCGGGGCGACCAGTTCCTCCAGGAGCCGATCGCTGATCCGCGTCAGCAGTGCGGCGGGCCGGGTGCTCGCGGCACGCAGGAACTC
Source organism: Nonomuraea sp. NPDC048901 (assembly GCF_040649695.1). Lineage (NCBI taxonomy): Bacteria > Bacillati > Actinomycetota > Actinomycetes > Streptosporangiales > Streptosporangiaceae > Nonomuraea > Nonomuraea sp. NPDC048901. Next base: position 346,971 of record NZ_JBEZFW010000013.1, read on the forward strand.
GACGGCCAGCGCACCGTCGTGCCGTACGGCCGCGGTGACGAGGGAGTCGACAACCGGGTCGGCGCCGTCATGCATGTTCAGCAAGAGCAGGATCGCCCCGTGCCAGCGGAACTCCGTCACCAGGCCGAGCGGATCCGGGCAGCCCGCGTGGTAGAGCGCGAGAGCCGTGAAGTAGTCCCTCAGTACGGCGTGCGTGAAGCCGACCGATCCCGCCGTGCGCGTCAGCAGGCCACACCCGACGAGGTCGTCGACGAGGCCGGGGGCATGGGAAGGCCAGGTCGGCAGCGTGGAGAGGGCCGCGGCGGGGATCTCCTCAGCGCGCCGGGAGGTGAGCTCGTGGGCGATCGCCGTCAGAGCCCGTTCGCGCATCGCGGAGCCGGTCCGCGGTCGCGTCGCGAAGAGCCGGTCCACGTACTGGGCCAGGAGGCCGCTGACCGTGAGCGGCGGATCCGGCTCGTCGGCGAGAAGGTGGATCAGCGGCAGCAGCGCGGGAGACCAGAGCATGGGAGCCGGCCATCGCGAGACCTGGTCGGCGTCGTGGGGATCTTCCCGTACCAGCCGTTCGATCGAGGTCCGGGCGGCCGCGTCGCGCGAGCCCAGCGCCCGGATGAGGAACGGCTCGATGACGGCCGGGCTCGGCGGGGCCAGTACGTGCACTTGGAACGGCCCGGTGCCGGAGGAGAGGTCGTAGGCGGCCGTACGGCAGGCGACGACCACAGCACTGCGGCGTGCGCCACCGTCGACCAGCTCGCGCAGCCAGGCCAGCACATTCGCGCCCGCGTCGGCGTCGAGATGGTCGAGGTGGTCGACCAGGAGGCAGATCGCGCCGGTGGCCAGCAGCGCCGGGACGCTCTCGGCCCAGTCCGGGGGCAGTTCGCAGACGGTCCACGCGGCACGCAGGACGGCTGCGCCGGGTTCAGCGGCCAGGACACGGGCGTCCACGGGAAGGGGGAGACGTGGGGGTGGCCGACCGGTGCCGGGCCCGGCACCGGCGCGCGTCAGCCGGACGCGCAGTTCCTCCAGCACCGTGCTCTTCCCGCTCAGGGCCTCTCCCAGCAGGACGACATGGCTTTCCCGGGCGAGGAGCGACTGCGCGTCCTCACCCGGTGGGTCCCCTTCGGCGGCGTACGCCGTGAGCGGGACGTACCAGGGCGGATCGCGACGGGGCGACCCCCTTCCCGCGCGGCCCCGCAGGAGCGGGGTGACGAGGCGGGCCCGGAACTCGCCGAGCAGCCGCTCGATGCGGTCGTCGCGAACGCCCCCGTGATCCAGCCCGGTCACGAGGTCGGCGGCGATCGTGACGGCGTCCTGGTGCCGCGGCGCCAGGATCGGGATGAGCGCCCCAGCGACCGCGCGCAGCGTGGAGGGCCGCCACCTGCGAAGGACGTCTTCGCCTCGCCACATCTCGGACGCGGCCCCGGCAGCGGCGACGGCGGCGCTCATCGCGGCCGGGGTGTGCTCGTGCCGGGCCCACTTGAACGTACGGTTCGCGGCGATCACGAGCTGCGCCAGGTACTCGCGCCACCACCGAGGCCCCGCCTCGGCCGGGTAGCTGCTCCGGCCCTGCGAGCGGACGGCCCACAACACGCGGAACGAGCCCTCCAGGCCGGGGGCGGTCTGCCGGATCGCCGCAAGGAAGGCCGCCTCCACGCCCGCGGCCCGCTCCTCGACGCTTTCCCCCGCGACGGCGTCGAGGGCCCGGCCGGCGAGCGCGAGCAGTCGTTGCAGGAGCAACAACTCGCTAAAGTCATGCCGCCCGGCCAGCACGTCACGCAGCAACCCGAGTTCGAGCCAGGCGTGGTCGGCCAGCACCGGCTGCCCGGCGGCGGTCTTCGCGAAGTCGATCAGGAAGGGCTGCTCGTCGCTGAGCACGATGTTGCGAGGGTTGAGGTCGCCGTGGACGAGCGAGACGGCCCGGTCCTCCTCTTCTCGCGTCAGCAGGTCGAGCAGCTGCCCGAAGGGCAGGGTGGTGCGCTCACTCCCCCAGACGACGTCGGCTCCTTCGCGCCGCAGGTCACGGCAGACACCGGAGATCACCGACCAGCGGGAGCCGGCGTAGGTCTCGGCCACCGTGCCGGATATCTCCACCGGCTGCCCCGTGGTCAGCTCGGCGGATGCCCTGACCCTGACTCTCAGCCCGTAGAAGTCGGCCTGATAGCCGTCCTCGTCGGGGGTCAGGGTGAGGGAGAGACGGGCCCGCACGGGCTCCGGCCCCGGGTCGGGGTGCAGGCAGAGGGCCAGCAGCTCGTCCGAATGGAGGTATGGGCCGTCGGCGCCGTCGTGGTCCAGCGTGAGCATGGGGCCGAGCGTCGCGATCTGGCCCCACAGCGAGCCGGGACCGCTCTGCGGCTTCGCGCCTTTGTACAGGACGGAGTGCGCCTTCCTGCCGAACACACGGATGACCTTGGTCGTCCGCTCGATGTCGTTCCGGCCGGCGAGGTCTTCGAGAGTCAGGAGCGATGCGCCGGAAGTGCCGGCGAACTCCGCGACATGGCCATAAACGATCATTTCCGGCCGGCCGCGGACCCGTTTGCCTTCGTCGTGCACCGCGGGAGCGGCCAGGTCGATCGGCGCGCACAGCGTGTTCGCCTGCTTCCTGTCCACGAAGTGTGCCTGGAAGGCGTTCCACTCCTTGGCCATCTCCTCCGCGGGGCCGAGCTTGGCGACGTAGCGCCAAGAGGTGCCGCCCCAGTGAGCGGTGATCTCGAAGACGTGGGCGCCTGCCCGCCCGCCTGTCAGCCGCTTGCCCACCGTGATCCGGTCGGGCAGTTCCTTCCAGCGGCCCCCGCTCTCGACGGGCGCGGTGACGAGCCGGTGCAACGCGTCCCGTATGCCCACAGGTCCGCCGTCACCGGTGGAGATTCGTGGAACCGTCACATCCCCTCCCGCTGGCCTAGAGTCAGTATGCATAGGGGAGGGGAGACGGCAATGCTGCAGGAACCACCCGCGCTGCCCGAGTCATGGGCGGACATCTGCGCCCTCAAGCGCCGGCTACGGCAGCAGGCCAAGGAGGCAGGGCACCTTCCGGAATGGCGCGAGCTCGACAGGGCGGCGAGAACGGGCGCCGACACGCTGGAAAAGTGGCTGAGCCTGTGCGCGAAGATCGCCGAGAGCGGGCGATGGTACGGCTCGTACGTCATCAGGGACGGCTTGACCGAGGACGGCGACGAGGACGCCGAGCAACTGTACGGCTGTCCCAACCAGCGACGGTGCGAGCGGATCGCGACGGCCACGAGCACCGGCGCCCCGCCGCTGTGCGACCTCTCCGCCGAGCCCATGGCGCCGCTCCGATGATGTCCGGTTCCCATGTCGAACGCCTGATCGCCGACCGCACCCGGATGATCGCACACCTGCGCACGCTAAGCGACGGCGATGCCGCCCGGCCGCAGTGGCTGAACAACCTCGGCAACCTCTCTCTTGCTCTGTACGACGCCACGGGCGACCCGAGCCATCTGGACGAGGCCGTCGTCTGGCACGGTGCCGCCTGGGCCGACTCCGCCGACGGCGACCCCGCGCGCGCCGGGTACGCCGCCAATCAGGCCACGAGCCATCTGCAGCGCTTCCGCCGGCGCAATGAGGAAGACGACCTGACCGCCGCCAGGGAACGCATCCTCACGGCGCTGGCCATAACCCCCGACGAGCACGAGCACCGGCTGGGCCGCCTGCACACGCTGGGCAACGTGCTGGAGTGCCTGGCCCGGGAGCGCGGCGACCCCGCGGACCTGGACGAGGCGGTTCGGGTCAGGGACGAGGCGCTGGCCGCGCCGTCCCGCGGTATCCCCTCCCGCGCCGTGCTGCTCACCGGCGCGGGCAACACGGTCCTGCTCCGATACCACACCCGCTACGACCCGGCCGACCTCGGCGCCGCGCTCGCGTACCACGAGCAGGCACTGGCCGCAGCAGAGTCCGATGGTCCGCGCGCCGCCGCCCGGACCAATCTGTCCACCTGCCACGCCGACAGATTCCAGCTGACCGGTCAACCCGGCGATCTGGCCGCGGGCATCGAGCACGCCGAAGAGGCGCTCCGCCTCACCCCCGAGGACGCCCCTGAGAGGACGGCACGGGCGAGCAACCTGGCGTCCATGCTGCGCTCCCGATACGACCGCCTCGGCGATTCCGACGACCTCGACAGGGCGATCGAGCTCGCGCTGAAAGCGCTGTCCGTTCCCTCTGCGCCCGGCCTCACGCGCGCCGCCCTCCTGGGCAACCTCGGAGCCGCCCTGCACACCTGTCACCGGCATCGGGGCGGCTCGAACGTCCTCGAGCAGGCCGTGACGTTCCTCAGGGAGGCGGTGCGGCTCGTCCCGCGGCCCGGAGACGATCTCGCCCGCTGGAAGAACAACCTCGGCAACGCGCTGAGCAGCCTGTACCTGCGCGACATGGACCTGCGCCACCTCGACGAGGCGATCAGCCATCTCCGCGGCGCCGTGGAGCTCACCCCCGGTCCGCGGCACCCGCACCGCGCGGCCCGCCTGCACAACCTGGCCGGATCTCTGCACCGGCGAGTGGGCAGCACCGGTGACCTCACCGACCTGAGCGAGGCCATCAACAGCTATGCCGCCGCCGCCGAGGCGGCCCCCGCGGGCGAGCGGCTCTTCGCCGCCGCCAACGCCGGTCTCGGCGCCGCGCTCGGGCTGCGGTTCGCCTTACGCGGCAACGGCGAGGACCTGGACGCCGCCATCCACCGGCTCGGGCTGGCGCTGGCCGCCGTCAGCCCGACCGATCCCGACCGCCTCACCTGGCTGGTCAACCTCGCCGGCCAGTTGATCAGGCGATTCCAGCACACCAGGCAGCGCGCCGCACTCGACCAGGCCATCGAACTGCTGGCGCTGGCCGCGAACGCCACGGCGCAGGACCATCCGTACCTGCCCCTGCGGCTGGAGACCTACGGGCGGGCGCTGGCGATGCGTTTCGAGGCGTACGCCGATCCGGCGGACGGCGACGCGGCCGTGATCCAGTGCGAGCGCGCCGAGCGGGCCGCCCGCAATCCGGTGGACCGCGGGATGGCGCTCCACGTGCTCGGCGACGTCCTGCAGGCACGCTACGAGCGGGCCGGAGAGTCGGCCGATGACCTGCGACGGGCCGGTGAGGCTCTGGAGAAGGCGGTGCGCACGCTGCCGGCGGCACACCCGGATCATGCGCTCACCCTGCGCAGCCTGGGCATCGCCGCGCGGTTCCGGGCCGCCGCGCGACAGGACCCGCGAGTCGCCGACCGAGCCGTGCGCCTGCTGAAGCGGGCCGCGAAGGGCGGGTCCCGCCTGGGCAGGCCCGACACCGTGACGCTGATGGAGCTCGCCACCGCCTATCGCGTGCGGTCCGGTCTGCCGGACGATCCGGAACGGCAGCAGCTGAACCGGATTCGTTCGCGCAGGACCGGCCGGGACGCTCTGCGCGCCTGCCGCGAGGAGGTCTTGCTCCAGCCGAGCACGGCCGACGGCCTGGCGGTGACGCGTCGCGCGGCCCGCCACGCCGCGGCCGTCATCTCATGGTGCCTGGAGGATGAGGCCGTGACCGAGGCCGTCGAGGCGATGGAGACGGCACGTGGCATGGTCCACCGGGCCGCGATGTTCACCGGTTCCGCCGGTGACCGGCTGCGCGAGGCAGGGCATGGCGACCTGGCCGCACGCTGGGAGGCCGAGCAGGCGCGCGCCCTTGAGCTCCGCGGGGCCTCGGGGAGGAGCGGCGCGGCCGATGCCCCTGATGTCGAGCCGGTGCCAAGCCAACTGCGGGACGAGGTCGTCCGGGTGCTCACGAGCGAGGAGCAACGCGCCGCGAGCGGGCTCGGCGCCGCCTACTCCGCCGGCGCCGTCCGCGCCGCCCTGGCCGTCGCCTCCACGGACGCCCTGGTCTATCTCCTGCCCGGCACGACGAGACGCAGCGGGTACGCGGTGGTGCTGCCTCGCGAGGGCGTGCCGCGGCGACTGGTGCTGGACGGCTTCCGTGCCGTGCCCGGCGGGAAGCTGTCCGCGTACGTGGAGACGTACAACCGCCTCCTCGTCGCAACCGCCGCGGAAGCGGAGGACGGCGACGACGAGACGGACTCTCAGCTCGGTAGGCAGGAGGTCGTCGACACATGGACGACGGCTCTGCACGAGCTGTGCGACTGGGCATGGGAGGCCGTCATGGCACCCGTGCTCGCCGCGATCCGCGACCTGTCACCGGCGCACGGCGACGCTCCCCCGCGCCTGGTGATCGTGCCCACCGGGCATGCCACCCTCGTCCCCTGGCATGCCGCCCGGGCAAGCACCGGCAACGGCGGCCATCGGTACGCCGTGGAGGAGGCGGTCATCGGCTACGCGGCCTCGGCGCAGCTGTTCTGCGAGACCGCCCGGCGCGGCCGGTCCGCCATGGACGGCCGTGCCCTCATCATCGGAAACCCCACGTTCAGCCTGCAGTTCGCCGAGGCCGAGACGCAGCAGATCCACCAGCTCTGCTATCCCGCGGGCAGGCACATCGGGCCGCCGCGCGCCGCCGGAGACGTGCGTGTGACCCCGGATCTGGTGCTGTCCGAGCTCTCCGGCCCCGAATCGGCCGCTTTCCCGGTCATTCACCTGGCCTGTCACGGATACGCCGCGGCGGATCCCGCGCGCTCCCGCCTGGCGCTGGCGGATCGGCGGCCCCTGACCGTCGAACGCCTGCTGGCGCACGGGCGCACATCGAGGAGAAGCGACGCCGGGCCGCTGGTCGTCCTGTCGGCGTGCGCCTCCGGGATGAGCACCGACGACTTCGACGAGATGATGACGCTCGCCACCGCCTTTCTCATCGCGGGGGCGTCAGCCGCCGTCGGCTCGCTCTGGATCGTGGACGACCGTAACACCGCCGACCTCATGACCACCTTCCATCACGTCCTGGCCTCTGACCGGCGGGATCCGCTCGACGCGCTCCGTGCCGCGCAGATCGAGATGATCGAGGCCGGCCGTCAGGCCGCTCCCCAGCCAGGCCGCCGTTCTCTGGGAGATCCGTACTGCTGGGCCGCCTTCACCCATCAGGGCCGCTGACCAGTGCCGGCCGTGCGCGGTCTCGATCCCCCGGCGGGGGGCGATCTGAGGACGCCGCGAGCGCTCTGCGGCCGAGGACGGACAGCCGGTCGGATGCCTGCTCGTAGCGCCGCACGAGATCGAGGTGGCCGCTGGCCGCCAGTGACGTCAGATCTGCCCGGGTCACGTTCCACGGCCTCGCTGAGCATCAGGGCTCGCGCACGTTCCACCGCGAGGGCCGCCGCCTCGATCCGTCCGGCGCCAGGGTCACGTCCACGGACGTGGTGTATGAGTGGATCTTCGCGTGATCCTGTTTCTGCAGGTTAAGCGGTCAGTATCCGCGGCAGTGGGTTCTGGGCGGGTGTGTCGCCCGCGATCACGCGCAGGCGGGCCTTGGCCAGGGCGTCCAGGCCCATGTAGCGGCGGGCTTCGACCCATTCGTCGGTCTGTTCGGCCAGCACGGCGCCGATCAGGCGGATGATCGCTGTTCGGTCGGGGAAGATGCCGACCACGTCGGTGCGGCGGCGGATCTCCTTGTTCAGTCGTTCCTGCGGATTGTTGGACCAGATCTCGCGCGGGAAGGCGGCGAAGGCGATCAGGTCCTCGCGGGCGGCGTCCAGGTGCTCAGCCGCGGCTGGATGCTTGGCCTCCAGAGTCTGCACCACCCAGGCGTGCTGGGTGCGGACCAAGGCGGCGTCGGGGTCTTGAAGAGGGCCGGTTTCGATCCAGCGCCCCAGCGCGGCGGCCCGACCTGGGCTCAGTTCCTCAAGGCCCAGGCATCTGGGATCTTGGCCTGCGACTTCTTCAGCGTCGAGACGGTCATGCTCGCGCGGCTGCACTGCTTCGCCGTGGTCGAACACGCCACCCGGCGAGTACACGTGCTGGGGATCACGGCGCACCTCAACGCCGACCGGGCCGCCCAGCAAGCCCGCAACCTGATACCCGACCTGGGCGACCGGATCGGCGGCTTCCGGTTCCTGATCAGAGACCGGGACAGCAAGTACACCGCTCTGTTCGATGAGGTGTTCACGACCGAGGGCATCCGCGTGGTGCTTCCTTACTGCGCCCCAGGCTCCTCGGATGAACGCGATCATGGAGCGATGGGTGAGCAGCGCACGCCGCGAGCTACTCGACCGGATCCTCATCATGAACGAACGCCACCTGCGCAAGGTCCTCGCCGAGTATGAGACCTCCTTCAATCTGCATCGTCCGCACCGGGCCCTGAAGCAGGCCAGCCCGCTCAGAGCGCTACCCGATCCGGTCGACGCGGACATCGATGTCTTCCGACGAGACCGGGTCGGCGGCCTCCTACACGAATACGCCCAGGTTGAGGTTCCCCCCGTTGCACGGACACCTGAGGTGAGGTCACTCAGTGGCGTCTGAGGGCCGGTAGAGGCTCTCGAACGTGACGGGACTGTGCATTCCGATGCTGGAATGGCGTCTGTATGGATTGTACCAGCATTCGATCCATTCGAAGATGGCGTTGGCGAGTTCGTCGCGGGATTTCCAGATTCTGGTGTCGAGCAGTTCGAGCTGCATCGTTCCCCAGAACGATTCCATCATCGCATTGTCGTAACAATCGCCCACCGTTCCCATGGAGCCGAGTAGGCCGGCATCTCGCAG